>NZ_CP038255.1:1239166-1540833 GCF_004564135.1 Terasakiella sp. SH-1
TTCCAACGCCTCAATCCCGGCATCATCAAAGCCTTTTGCACGCAGTTGATCATGTGTCAGGTGGGCAGAGCCTTTGAGGGTGCCATGACCAACCGCATAACGGATCATGTCGTTGGCTTGTTCTTCACTATAGCCCAGTTTGATCAGGGCTTGGGGCACAATACGGTTGATGATTTTGAAATAACCGCCACCAGCCAGTTTCTTGAATTTTACCAAGGCAAAGTCCGGCTCAATCCCGGTTGTGTCACAATCCATGACCAGACCGATTGTCCCTGTCGGGGCAACAACGGAAACTTGGGCATTGCGGAAACCATGTTCGTTGCCCAGTTCCAATGCACGGTCCCAGGCCCGGCGGGCTGATTCGACCAGCTCTCCTTCCGGGCAGTTGGCTGCATCAAGGGGAACCGGCAGAACGGACAGACCTTCATAATCGTCTTTTAAGCCTTGGGCTGCGCGACGGTGGTTGCGAATAACACGCAGCATATGGTCTGCGTTGTTCTGATAACCGGGGAAGGCACCAAGATGCTGGGCCATTTCTGCAGATGTGGCATAAGCTTCACCTGTCATCAAGGCCGTGATGGAACCACACAGGGCACGGCCTTCCGGGCTGTCATAAGGCAGGCCGGATGCCATCAGCAAACCACCGATATTAGCAAAACCCAAACCAAGGGTGCGGTAGTCATAAGATAGTTTGGCAATTTCCTTGGACGGGAACTGGGCCATCAAAACGGCGATTTCCAGTGTTACAGTCCAGATACGTACCGCGTGTGAGAAACCTTCCACATCGAAGCTGCCATTTTCACGGGTGAATTGCAGCAGGTTGAGCGAGGCCAGGTTACAGGCGGTATCATCCAGAAACATATATTCTGAACAAGGGTTGGACGCATTGATGCGACCATCAGATGGACAGGTGTGCCATTCGTTAATGGTGCTGTCGAACTGGATACCCGGATCGGCGCAGGCCCATGCGGCATAGCCGATGTTTTCCCACAACTCTTTGGCCTTGATGCGTTTGTTTACGCTGCCATCTCTCCGATTGATCAGTTCCCATTCGCCATCTGCAAGAACCTTGTTCAGGAACTCGTTTGACACACGAACGGAGTTGTTGGAGTTCTGACCGGCAACGGTCATGTAAGCTTCGGAATCCCAGTCGGTGTTGTAAGCCGGGAATTCGATATCTGTATAGCCTTGTTTGGCAAATTCGATGACACGCTGAATATAGTTTTCCGGGATCATTACTTTGCGGGCAGAAATGATGGCTTTTTTCAGCGGTTTGTTTTTCTTGGCATCAAAGGCATCTTCGCTGTCGCCTGCTTCCACGCACGCTTTCATCACCTCACCTAGATGGGTTTGGGCGAGTTTAGAGCCAGCAACAAGGGCGGCAACTTTTTGTTCTTCTTTAACTTTCCAGGTAACGAATTCTTCAACGTCGGGGTGATCCACGTCCACGACTACCATTTTGGCAGCACGGCGGGTTGTTCCACCAGACTTGATGGCCCCGGCAGCACGGTCTCCGATTTTCAAAAAGCTCATCAGGCCGGAAGATTTGCCCCCACCAGACAGCGGCTCACCTTCACCACGCAGGTTGGAGAAGTTGCTCCCGGTACCAGAGCCATATTTAAACAGACGCGCTTCGCGAACCCACAGGTCCATGATCCCGCCTTCATTCACCAGATCATCCTGAATGGACTGAATGAAACAAGCGTGCGGCTGTGGGTGCTCATAAGAAGATTTGGAGCGCACCAGCTTACCTGTTTTAAAGTCAACATAGTGGTGGCCTTGGGCCGGACCATCAATGCCATAGGCCCAGTGCAAGCCTGTGTTAAACCATTGCGGGGAGTTCGGTGCACCCATCTGCGCACAAAGCTGGTAGCGCATTTCATCGTAATAGGCACGCGCATCAGTTTCGCTATCGAAATAGCCACCTTTCCAGCCCCAGTAAGTCCAGGTACCAGCCAAACGGTCAAAAACCTGTTTTGCTGAGGTTTCGCCACCAAAACGATCTTCATCATTCAATGATTTCAGGGCATCCTGATCAGGTTCACTACGCCAAAGCCATTGCGGGACGTCTTTTTCTTCAACCTGTTTCAGTTTGGCGGGAACGCCAGCCTTGCGAAAGTACTTTTGAGCCAGAACATCACAGGCAACCTGTGACCAGCTTTCAGGTACATCCAGATCGTTAGCCTGAAAAACAATAGAACCATCCGGGTTACGGATTTCGCTTGTTGCTTTACGAAAGGCAATCCCATCGTATGGTGATTTATCTTGGTGCGTGAAATGACGGTTGATACGCATTATACCCCTGTATGCCTCTTACCTTTTGAATTGAGCGGCGGAAAAAATGATCATTATCTTAATTGGTTTTCGTGCCCCAGGCGGTGCGACATACAACAGTATTTGGCGTTTGCCGTCGCAGTGGGCACAAGATGTAGAACATTTTCCAAAAAGGATTTCAAGGTACTACGAAAGTATAGTTTAGTGATGTTGCGTATATGTAATGACTGTAATCATAAGCCGGCAGCCGATTCCCGATGAAGCCGATCTATGAAAAAAAAATTATAAAAAAAAGGTCTTGAAACCGGCCAAGTCTGGCAAAATATCCGCAAGCCCTTGTGTTTGCTGATGATATTGCCTACTAGGTTTGGTGGTCTGTATTGCGCCTGCACAAAATATAGGAAAACCCTGTAGAGAATCGAAAAATGAGGGAAGTTATGCTTAAAAAATAGGCAAAGCGAAGAGGGGGAACCCTCCAGAATCGCACCTTGAACCAAAGCATCTTTATCGCGAATTAAACGATACTAAAGTGCAGAAAACCAATGTTTTCACTAGCTTTGTGCTGTAAAATTGAATAGAAAATAAAATAGAAAACTCAGGGCTGACTGTAAAAGCTGTGGTATGGTGGCGCTCTCTCTTGAATGAGAGAGAAAATTAAATATAAGAAAAACGGGATATGGTGTCTGGAACATATAGCGGAGATGCTGATTTTGGGGGAAGTGAATCAGTTTCCGATTTAAAAAAGCAGATTAATGTGTTGCAGGACGCATTAAAAACATCTGAAAATCGCCTTGGAGAGATGATGGGCAATCTCCCGGTGACGTTGTTTCGTTTGGAACGTAGCAGTGATGGCACCATTTCCTTTCCATATATCAATGCGGGCTCAGCAGCACTGATGGGGGCAGACAGTGAAGGGTTGCTGGCAAATCAGAATGGCTTTTTAGGTCTTTTAAGTACACAGGATAAATTCAGGCTGATGCGTTGCCTGAGCCGATCCATTAAAAAGCAAACCCCTATTGATGAAGAAATATGCCTGAATGTCAGCGCACTGAATAAAGTGTGGGTGCGTGTATTTGCCAATATTCATGAAATGAACGAGGATAAAACTGTTTGGGACGGCGCGGCTATTGATGTGAGTGGGCAGCATATGCTGGATGAGCGCCTGCATTATCTGGCTTATCATGATGAAACCACCAAATTACCCAATCGCTTGGCAATGGAAGAATATCTCAATGGCTTGTTTGCACAGCCTGTTGAAACGTCTTTTGCTGTCTTGGCCCTTGCAATTGATCGGCTTGATCTGGTCAATGATACTTTGGGGATGGAAACAGCCAATCGTTTGGTGATTACGGTTGCTGAACACCTGCAAAAAATGTTGCCTCACGGGACATTCTTGGCCCACCCACGTGCTGAAAACTTCTGTATCGTCTGGGAAGGTTTTGACAGTGACCAAGAGGTGGCGAATATTTCCAACAAGATCCTGGAGGCATTGAAAATTCCTTTTGATATTGGGGCACGTCAGCTGGATATCAGTGTCAGTCTGGGGATCAGTATTGCTTATAGGGACGGTGAGGATGCAGATGCCCTTATGATGAATGCGGATACGGCCATGCGCCGGGCGCATTTGACATCACCGGGGGGCTATCGTTTCTATGTCGAAGAAATGAATACGCGGGCCTTGCGGGTTTTGGCTTATGAAAACCGTTTGAGAAAGGCAATTTCCAATAAGGAGTTTGTTCCCTTTTTCCAACCTTTGGTCAATATCCAGACTGGGGAAATTGCGGCGATGGAAGCTTTGGCCCGTTGGAAGCATCCAAGACTGGGCCTTGTGGGGCCGGGGGAGTTTATCCCGGTGGCTGAAGAGGCTGGTCTTATTGGTGAGATTTGCCATCAAATTCTTTATAGCACATGTGCGACGGCGAAAAAATGGCTGGATGACGGGCTCAAGCCCATTCCGTTGGCGGTGAATATTTCCTGGCGTCAATTTGCCCAGCCAGAACGTTTGTTATTATTGATGAACCGGGTCCTTCAGGAAACAGGTATGCCACCAGAACTGGTTGAGTTGGAATTAACGGAAAGCTCTGTGATGGAAGAGCCGGATTCTGCTATTCGGACCCTGAATGACTTACGCGAGTTTGGGGTCACGGCATCTATTGATGATTTTGGGACAGGGTATTCTTCCTTGTCCTATTTGAAGCGTCTGCCAATTTCCAAGCTGAAAATTGACAGGGCCTTCATTCATGAGGTGACTGAAAATGAGCGTGACGGCGCAATTGTCGATGCGATTATTCAATTGGCCCGTGCGTTGGGATTGAAGACGGTTGCCGAAGGGATTGAGACCCGCCAGCAATATGAATATCTGCGTAACAAGGGATGTGATTTTGCTCAAGGGTTCTTTTTCAGCAAGCCGGTTCCGGCGGAGGAAATGGAGAAAATGCTGATCAAAGGAAGCTTTCCAACCTCGTAACACTTGAAGAAACAGGCGTGATCGACTAAAAATATAAGGGTAATTTCTCGCGTGCTTTTACAGCTTTACAAGGGGATGTGATATGACAATCGGAACCCGACTTTATACTTGGTTGAATGGTACGTTGGTGGGGACCGACGAATTCGGGAATAAATATTATCACAATAAAAAGAAGCTTCAGGGCCGGGAACGTCGCTGGGTTGTGTATAAAGGTATTGCTGAAGGGTCAAAAGTCCCGGCAGAATGGCACGCCTGGTTACATCACACTGTAGATGACCCGCTGACCGAAGAAGCAACACAGGCCAAGCAATGGCAGAAAGAGCATGTGCCGAACCTGACGGGAACTGAAAATGCCTATTACCCTCAGGGGGATGCACGTCATGGCGGTAAGCGTGCGGCTGCGACAGGGGATTATGAGGCTTGGCAACCAGAATAAGGGTTTGAACTTTCACAGGTTTGACCCTAAAATCGGCGGGCGCTTTTTCAGGCGCCCCTTTTTATGAGTAGGAGGTTTGTGTGACATATTCATCGCGCAGGGAAAAAATTGTAGGCGGGCTGACGTTCTTGGCCTTGGTTATTGCAATTTTTGCTTCCTACGGTGGCGCTGATAGCGCAGTGGATGAAAGCATCTATCAGGTTTCTGCAACCTTTGGCCGGATTGATGGCTTGGCAGAAGAGGCCGAAGTCCGTATGGGTGGAGTACTGATCGGTCAGGTGATGAAGGCGGATTTAGACCAGAATTACCGCGCTGTTGTCACTATGGGGATTCATAAAGATGTGAAACTGCCACTGGATACCTCGGCAGCGATTCAAACCGACGGCTTGTTCGGGGCAAAGTTCATTGAACTGGAACCAGGGGGCGAAGAAGAAATGATGGTTAATGGCAGTGTGATTGATATGGCGCAAAGCTCTGTCGTTGTTGAAGAATTGCTGGAACTGATTATTTCAGAAGGCAAATCCAAACGTGCGCAACAACAAGACCAATAAACAGGAATAGGAACGTTCATCATGATGGGTAAGAATATTGTTGAAACAGTCATGGGCGGTGTGGTGTTGCTGGTCGCTGCCGGGTTTCTGTTTATTGCTTTGAACACAGCACAAGTGAAATCGGTTGAGGGCTATACGGTCGAAGCAGCTTTTCTGAAAATTGGTGGTCTGCAAAAGGGCAGTGATGTCCGCATGAACGGGATTAAAATCGGTACGGTACAAGAAAGCCGTCTGGACCCGGAAACCTATGATGCGGTTGTTGCCATGAGCATTCGCCCGGACTTGAAACTACCTGCTGATACGGTGGCTTCTGTTGTCAGTGGTGGTTTGATCGGTGGTAAATATGTGCGTTTGGAGCCGGGGGCTGATCGTGAGAATTTTGTTGCTGCAGGTGGCCGACTGGAAAATACCAAAGATTTCAAATCTCTTGAAGATCAGGTGGGTGAAATCATCTTTTTGGCCACAGGTGGTGAGGACCAATAATAATGTTAAAACGCTTTATCCTAGCTTGTAGCCTGCCGATGACTTTTGCCCCCGTGGCGTTGGCTGAACCTTATGATACGGTTGTTTTACAAGGTTTGGATAAAGTAACGGCGCGAGTTTCCCGTTTGGAAGCCCGTGTGGGGGATTTTATTAAATTTGGTAATCTGGAAATTGTCGCGCGCACGTGTGATAAGCGCCCGCCAACAGAAACACCGGAAAGTGCAGCCTTTCTTGATATTGCAGAAGTGAAGCCTGGGGAGCCTGCAAATGAAGTTTTTCGCGGGTGGATGTTTGCGTCCAGCCCAGCGTTAAATCCAATGGAGCATCCGGTCTATGACGTCTGGGTTCTGGACTGTAAGAACATGTCTTCCAACTCAGAAGCAAGTTCATCTTCTATCGGGTCTGAATAAAAAGTCAGCACGGGAATTTGCAGGGCTTCATCAAGAAGAAGGTGATAGGCCCGACGTGGAATTTCAATGGCCCCCAGTGTTTCTAAATGTTCTGTGACAAATTGGGTATCAAGCAAGCTGTAACCAGACAGGCGTAAACGGGCAACCAGATGCATCAGGGCGACTTTAGAGGCATTGGGGCGTCTGGAAAACATACTTTCCCCAAAGAAGCCTGCCCCCAGTGATACGCCGTACAGCCCGCCGACAAGTTCGTCACCTTCCCAACATTCTACGCTATGGGCACAGCCCATCTGAAAAAGTTCGTTATAAAGGCGAAAGACATCTTCATTCATCCAGGTGTCAGGACGAGTTTCGGTGCTTTCAGCACATTTTTCCATGACACCGAGGAAGTTCGTATCACACCGTACATCAAATTTCTTTTGTCGGATGGTTTTATAAAGGCTTTTTGAAATTTTCATCCCGTCCAACGGGAAAATACCGCGCAGTTCCGGATCGACCCAAAAGAGGTCCTCGGCATCACGGGTTTCAGCCATGGGAAACACGCCTGCGGCATAAGCACGCAGCAAAGTTTCTGCCGTAATCACGTATCTTTCGCTTCTATCCATAGGATAAATATATGGGATGATTGGATAAATTCAAGGAATAGGGGGAAAAAGAAAAACCGCCATTTCCGAATTGGAAATGACGGTTGTCTTTTTAATCTTCAAGGCCGACAAACTTTTCCAGCCATTTGATATCGTAATCCCCATTAATGAAGTCCTGATTTTCCAGAAGCTTCTGATGAAGAGGGATGGAACTTTTAATACCGCCGATGACATATTCGCCAAGGGCACGACGCAGACGCATCAAACATTCGTTCCGATTATTGCCATGAACAATCAGTTTGGCAATCATGCTGTCATAATGTGGTGGGACGGAATAACCGCTGTAAAGGGCAGAATCAACACGTACACTCAGGCCACCTGGGGCATGATAGTCGGTAATTTTACCCGGACAGGGCATGAAGTTTTCCGGGTCTTCTGCATTGATACGACATTCGATGGAATGACCATGGAATTTGATATCATCTTGTGTCATGCCTAGTGGGGCACCAGACGCCACACGGATTTGTTCCCGGCATAAGTCCAGACCTGAAATCATTTCAGAAATTGGGTGTTCCACCTGTAAACGTGTGTTCATCTCAATAAAGAAGAACTCACCATCTTCATATAGGAATTCCACCGTGCCCACGCCACGATATTTCATCTTACGCATGGCATCGGCAACGGTTTCACCGATTTTATTGCGCTGTATGTCATTCAGGGCAGGTGAGGGGGCTTCTTCCAAAACCTTTTGGTTACGGCGTTGCAAGGAACAATCACGTTCACCCACATGAACCGCATTGCCATGGGTATCACACAGAACCTGAATTTCAATATGGCGGGGCTTTTGAAGGAACTTTTCAATGTAAACGTCCGCATTACCAAAGGCAGCAAGCGCTTCGGTACGGGCTGTTTTCCAGTTAACTTCCATTTCGTCGGCATTGCGTACAAGCTGCATACCGCGGCCACCGCCGCCTGCTGTGGCTTTTACGATAACCGGGTAACCGAACTCTTCACCAATCTTCAGGGCTTCTTCAACCGTATCAACAGACCCGGCGGAACCAGGAACAATTGGCATGCCTGTTTGTTCTGCAATCTGTTTTGCGGTGATTTTATCACCCATCTGACGGATATGTTCTGGTGTCGGGCCAATAAAGGTAAAGCCGTGTTCTTCTACCATTTCGGCAAAATTGGCATTTTCTGACAGGAATCCATAGCCCGGATGGATGGCATCCGCCCCGGTAATCGTCGCAGCAGACAGGATGGCCTGAATATTCAGGTAACTGTCTTTGCTGGGAGCAGGGCCGATACAGACGGCTTCGTCAGCCAAACGCACATGCATGGCATCTGCATCGGCTGTAGAATGAATAGCCACTGTTGAAATACCCATTTCCTTACAGGCACGATGGATACGCAGGGCGATTTCACCACGGTTGGCAATCAGAACTTTTTCAAACATGGGCAAAACCAATTATTCGATAATGAACAGGGCGTCACCGAATTCCACAGGTGCACCGGAGTTCACCAGAATGCGGGAAACCTTACCTGCTTTCGGGGCGTGGATCGGGTTGAAAACCTTCATGGCTTCAACAAGGCACAGGGTTTGACCTTCTGTGACGGAATCGCCAACATTGACAAAGTTTGGTGAATCCGGATCCGGGGACAGGTAAGCAACACCCACCATCGGTGATGTTACAGCACCGGGGTGGTTGGATGCATCAGCCTCATCTTGTGCGGGAGCAGCCGCAGCACCAGCCACGGGTGCTGCCGCAACAGGGGCAGCAGTAGCATTTACAGTAACGTTTTTGGCAACACGAACGTGCCAGTCATCCTGACCATATTCGATTTCTGTCAGACCGGTATCGTTAAGCAGCTCTGCCAGTTCGCGAACCAGTTCGCTATTGAATTTATCCTTAGCCATTATAATTGATTCTCTTCATCAGCGACTTGAAAGGAGGCGACAAACAGCTTGCACCGCCAATTGATACCCATGTGTGCCCAGGCCGCAAATGACCCCATTGGCAGATTTGGATACAAAAGACGTGTGGCGAAACTCTTCGCGCTTGTGAATGTTTGAAAGATGTACTTCTACAACGGGTTTTTCAACAGCCTGCAAGGCATCGTGGATCGCCACGGATGTATGTGTATAGGCCGCTGGATTAATGACAATCGCATCAAAATTATCCCGAGCTTCCTGAATCCAGTCGATCAGGTCGCCTTCATGATTAGATTGGCGAAAATCAATCTCAACACCTTCGCCCTGTGCTGTTGCCAGACATAACTGTTCAACATCTGCTAAGGTTTCATGACCGTAGATTTCCGGTTCACGTTTGCCCAGCAGGTTGAGGTTAGGACCATTTAGTATGAGAATCTTATTCGACATCGTTATCATTAGAAATGTTTGCGAAATAGTACTGGCTTTATAGCATGCCTTGCACAGCTTGCAATCTTTCTTTAATCGCCCTCTTGCACTTAAGAAAAGGCTCGTACATACTCGGGCAAATTTTTAAGCTTATGGATAAAGAATGAACGTCATTGTTAATGGTGAAGAAAGAACACTTTCTCAAACGCAATCTGTAGAACAATTCCTTGTTGAAATTGGGCTCGATCCCAAAAAGGTTGCCGTAGAACGCAATTTGGAAATCGTCCCGAAATCAGAATTTGCAACACAGATGCTGGATGATGGCGACAAGCTTGAAATCGTACATTTTATTGGTGGAGGGTCTCAGTAATGAGCGACACATTTGAAATTGCCGGACAAACATTTAATTCCCGCTTGTTGGTCGGGACGGGTAAATATAAGGATTTCGACGAAACCAAATTGGCGATTGAAGCCAGTGGGGCTGAAATCGTTACGGTCGCTGTGCGTCGTGTAAATGTCAGTGATCCAAGCCAACCCATGCTGGTTGATTATGTTGATCCGAAAAAATATACCTATCTGCCCAACACCGCAGGCTGTTTTACCTGTGATGACGCCGTGCGCACCTTGCGTCTGGCCCGTGAAGCTGGTGGTTGGGACTTGGTGAAGCTCGAAGTTTTGGGCGATCAGGCGACCCTTTACCCCAATATGCCGGAAACCTTGAAGGCCGCTGAAATGCTGATCAAGGAAGGTTTTAAGGTGATGGTCTATTGTTCGGATGATCCGATTGCAGCCAAGCAGCTGGAAGATATGGGCTGTGTGGCGATTATGCCGTTGGGCTCACTGATTGGCTCCGGTCTGGGGATTTTGAACCCGGTTAATATTCAGATCATCAAACAAAATGCCAAGGTTCCCGTGTTGGTCGATGCTGGTGTGGGTACAGCGTCGGATGCAGCCTATGCTATGGAACTGGGCTGTGATGGTGTGCTGATGAATACAGCGATTGCGGCGGCGAAAGATCCGATTGCCATGGCACAAGCCATGAAACTGGCTGTGGAATCCGGTCGTTTGGCATTTAAAGCAGGGCGTATGCCCAAGAAGCAATATGCGGATCCTAGTTCGCCGACATCCGGGTTGATTGAGACGAAATAATGATCAGGCTGGGCATGTTGACCTGCGGTGCTTTTGATGATGAAACCATCGGAAGCAAATATGAAGGCGATTATGTCGATTTCTTTTACCGTGGGTTTACTGCTGCGGGGCGGGAGTTCTCTTATAAAAACTATCATGTTTTTGAAGATGAATTCCCTGACACGATTGAAGAATGTAATGCCTGGTTGGTGACAGGTTCTAAAAATGGAGCCTATGAGGATTTACCCTGGATTCATAGGCTTCAGTCTTTTGTCAAAAAATCCTATGATGCCCAAATTCCCCTAGTTGGTATTTGTTTTGGCCATCAGCTTTTGGCACAAGCCCTTGGTGGGAAAGTGGAAAAGGCCAAGGCTGGCTGGGGGATTGGTGTTCAAAAATATACACTGTTTGAACCCCTTGGCGGGATTGAGGGCAATTGCTTGAAACTTTATGCCATCCATCAGGATCAAGTGGTGAAACTGCCGCCACAGGGCAGGGTGATTGCGTCAACGGATCATTGCCCAATTGCGGCTATTCGTTACCAAGGTCCGGCGGTTTCCTTTCAGCCCCATCCTGAATTTACCAAAGAGTTTGAACATGATTTGGTCAAACGCAATATCGGGGTGAATTTTTCAGAAAAACATGGTCAGCAGGCTCTGGATAGTCTGGAGACTGAGAGTGTACAAAACCGTGAAGTCATGGCGTATATCGCTGACTTTATAACGGACTATATTTGATGTTTTTCTATCTTTCCAAAATTCTGTGGTGGTTTATGGACCCCGGCAATGTGCTATTTATCGGCTTGTTATTTGGCACTTTATTATTATGGACCAAATGGGTACGTATAGGCAAAACTCTTTGCTTGTTATCCTGTGTCTATTTTTTGATTGTCGGTGTGTTGCCTGTCGGGACATTTTTACTGGATATTTTGGAACAACGTTTCTCAAAACCAGACGTAATGCCACAGCATGTTGATGGTATTGTTGTTTTAGGCGGGGTTGTTAATATAAAGAAGACGGTCAAAACGCAGCAGCTTTCGTTGATGAAAACCCGTGAGCGTGTTGATGTTTTACCTGAGTTGACAAAAAGATACCCCAAGGCCAAGGTTCTATTTACATCTGGGTCAGCAGAGCTTGTGGATAATGAGGTGAAAGAAGCTGATCTTATTAAGCCTTATTTAGAAAAAATTGTCGCAGACCCATCGAAGCTGATTTTTGAAAACCAATCGCGCAACACCATTGAAAATGTCATTAATAGTAAGAAGCTTGTGAAACCTCAAAAAGGGGAAACTTGGTTGTTGGTGACATCAGCGTCTCATATGCCAAGGTCCGTGGGGATTTTTCGCAAGCAAGGATGGGATGTGACACCTTATCCGGTCAATTATGTGGTGGGGAATTATTATCTCTACGATATTGAAGTGTTTTTGAGGAAAGGTTTAACCCGATTACGTACACCTCTTCACGAATGGTTAGGGCTTTTGGCTTATTATCTGACAGGTAAAACGTCGGCATTTTTCCCGGCACCTTAATGAATGAGGATCAAATGATTGATAAGAAAAGATTTTTGAAGGCTGGCGCGTTAGCAGGGGCTTTGTTGTTTAGTTCAATGTTACCGGCGCATTCTCAAGAAGATTATCAATCCTGGCTGAAAAACTTCCGCCAGACAGCTGCGCAACAAGGTATTTCCCAAAAAACACTGGATGCGACGCTTAAGGGCCTGACACCTAATAAGCGGGTGTTGGAACTGGATCGTCGTCAGCCGGAATTTTCTCTGACATTTTGGAAATATCTCAATAACAGTATTTCAGAAAAGCGAATTAAACGCGGGCGTGACTTGCTGAAAAAACATGCAGCTCTCTTTAATAAAGTGCATGCGAAATACGGTGTACAGCCTCGCTTTCTCGTGGCTTTTTGGGGGCTGGAAACAAACTTTGGGGATTACACAGGTGTGTTTCCATTGATCCAGTCTTTGACCACGCTGGCCCATGATGAACGCCGTCGTGAGTTTTTTACCAAGCAATTGATCACAGCCTTGGAAGTGATGGATCGTGGTGATATCCCTTATGATGTGAAGGCATCCTGGGCAGGGGCCATGGGCTATTGTCAATTTATGCCGACAACCTACAAGGCTTATGCCGTTGATGGGGATGGAGATGGCAAGCGTGATATGTGGAACAGCCTGCCGGATGTTTTTTATTCAGCATCGAATTTTTTGTCTGAGTCAGGCTGGCAACCGGGTGAGACCTGGGGACGGGAAGTGAAAATTCCGAAAAGTTTTAATCTGGATCTGACAGGCTTGGGAACGAAAAAGCATATTAGCGAGTGGGCAAGACTTGGCATTGTCAATATTGATGGCAACTCCTTGCCCAAGGCAGATATTAAAGCATCGCTTATAATTCCTGCCGGCTATAAGGGGCCTGCATTCTTGGTCTATGAAAATTTCAGAACGATTCTGGATTGGAATCGCTCAAACTTTTATGCCATTGCGGTTGGGCATCTGGCAGACCGTCTGGTTTGGAAAGGCCCATTGCAAAGCCCGCAATATAAAGAAACCCCTTTAAGCCGTGCGCAAACCCTGAAAATTCAGGCTCGCCTGAATGCGATGGGCTATAGCGTTGGAAAACCTGATGGAATTGCCGGCTCTCGTACACGTAAAGCCATTAAAGCTTTCCAGAAAAAGCATGGAATTCCTGCTGACGGGCATCCCAGTGTTGAACTTTTGGGCCTGTTGAAATAAGCGATGACTTGAAGCTTTCAAAATTGGACAGTATTGTAGGCAAATGCTTGAAACCGGGATTATTGAAATGAAGAAACTACTGCGTCCGCGCACCGCCCTTTATGCCATGATGGCAGCTGTTTTATTAAGCGGTTGTGCTGAGACACGTTTTCTGGCCACCTCTGCCAAGAAAGTTGGTGGGGCACCTGCGGTCAGTGGTCACTATAAGGTCGGCAATCCTTATCAAATCCAAGGGGTCTGGTACTACCCAGCCGAAGACTACGATTATGTGGAAACAGGCATTTCATCCTGGTATGGCCCGAAATTCCATGGCAAGCCGACAGCCAATGGCGAAGTGTTTGATATGAACCTGGTCAGCGCCGCCCACCGCACCTTGCCAATGCCCTCTCTCATTCGGGTGACAAATCTGGAAAATGGCCGCTCACTGGTTGTTCGTCTGAATGATCGCGGACCTTTTGCACATGGTCGTATCCTTGATATGTCACGTCGTGGCGCACAATTGCTTGGCTTTGAAAAGCAGGGAACGGCACGGGTACGTGTTGAGCTTTTGAAAGAACAAAGTCTGGCCCTCAAAAACTCTCTGGTTAATCAGGTTGCAGGTAACAATGCGCCGATTAAATCAGGCGGGATGCAAAAACCGATGGTGAGTGCACAAAATCTTTCTGTGCCAAACGGGGCGCAAGCCGCACCGCCTGCACCAACGCAAACTGTTCTGGCCCCACAGCAATCTTCCTGGGCGAACCCGCAACAGGTCCAGCAGGCAGATACCTCTATTCGCACTTATGCCGTGACACCAACGCGTATGTATATTCAGGCAGGGGCCTTTTCACGTTATGAAAATGCCAACCGGGTAAAGGCTGCTTTGTCTTCGGTTGGGGATGTGGAAGTGTCTCAGGTACTGGTGAACGGGCGTGATTTCTTCCGTGTGCGTGTCGGCCCGCTACAAAATGTGAATAAGGCTGATCAGCTTTTAAATGAAGTCATCAATGCTGGCTATCCATCTGCAAAAATTATTGTTGAAAAAGGAAAAGGCTAAAATGGGTCTGCGCTCAACCTTTCTTGCGACTGCGTTTACTGCATCTCTTCTGGCATCAACGTCTCACGCGATTGATACATCAGCGCGTGAAGCTTTCATGATTGACATGAAAACGGGGCATATCCTGTTGGAGAAAAACCCGGATGTGTCTATGCCGCCCGCTTCCATGAGTAAATTGATGACTCTCTATTTGGTGTTTGAGCGTCTTAAAGACGGGCGTTTGACACTGGATGACAAATTCACGGTTTCTGAGCGTGCTTGGCGCAAAGGTGGGGCGGCTTCTGGCAGTTCCACCATGTTTCTGGAGCCGCGCCAAAAGGTCCGTGTGGAAGACCTGATCAAGGGGATTATCATTCAATCTGGTAATGATGCCTGTATTGTTGTTGCCGAAGCGGTTGCTGGGTCTGAGAAGAATTTTGCTGTGGAAATGACGGAAAAAGCCCGTGAACTGGGCATGGAACATTCCACTTTTTCCAATGCAACTGGCTGGCCGGACCCCGGTCAACGTATGACACCGCGTGACTTATCTATTCTGGCAGAAGCCTTGATTACCGAATTTCCCGAATATTATAAGTTCTTTGCAGAAAAGAATTTTAAATATAACGGCATTCGTCAAAGCAACCGCAATCCACTTCTTTATAAGACAATGGGTGCAGACGGTTTAAAAACAGGGCATACATCCGAAGCCGGATATGGACTGACTTCTTCAGCAGAACGTGATGGCCGTCGTTTGATTCTGGTGGTCAATGGCCTAAACAGCGTTCGTGCGCGTTCCAGTGAATCTGAACGACTGATGGAATGGGGGTTTCGTGAATTCAATAACTACTCTCTCTTTAAAAAGGGGGAGGAAGTGACGCAGGCTGAACTTTGGCTTTCTGATAAGCAGTCTGTGGCGTTGTTGATTGATCAGGATGTGGAAGTGACCCTACCACGCAAAAGCCGTCGCAAGATGAAAGTTTCCGTTCAATATGACGGTCCGATTCCAGCACCTGTGAAAAAAGGTCAGGAACTGGCGAAAGTTGTCATTACGGCACCGGATGTAAAAGATATTGTTATCCCGCTTTATGCGGCGGAAGATGCAGAACGTCTTGGCTTTGTCGGTCGTCTTGGTGCGGCACTTAAGTCCATTATCTGGGGTGTGACCGGGTAATGACACGGGGGAAGTTCATTACCCTTGAAGGCGGCGAGGGGGCTGGTAAAAGCACGCAGGTTCGTCTTTTAAAAGAAGCCCTTCAACGCCAAGGTCTTGAGGTGGTGATTACCCGTGAGCCTGGTGGTAGCATTGGTGCCGAAGAAATTCGCAATCTGTTGGTCACAGGTGAACCGGGCCGTTGGGACGGTATGACTGAGGCCCTGTTGAATTTTGCCGCGCGTCGCGATCATTTTGCTAAAACCATTTGGCCTGCGTTAGATGAAGGCAAGTGGGTGATCTCAGACCGTTATGCAGATTCGACCATTGCTTATCAAGGTTATGGACATGGCTTGGATATGACTGCCCTTTATCAGCTATGGGATATTGCCATTGATGGGTTTCGCCCGGACCTGACTTTTGTTCTTGATTTACCTGTTGAAGTCGGGCTGGAACGGGCATTGGGGCGTGGGGACGGGGAAGACCGTTATGAAAAAATGGCCACTCAGTTTCACCATGACTTACGTGCAGGCTTTTTGAAAATCGCAGCCAAAGAGACAGATCGCTGTTGTGTGATTGATGCTACCCGTTCTATCGAAGATATTCAGGCTGATATGCAAACTGCATTGTGCCGTCGTTTTGAGATCACTTTGTCATGAGTACGGATGACAAAACCTCACCTCGTAATTCTACGGTCTTGCTCGGTCATTCTGAGGCCGAAAAGACACTATTAGACAGCTATAACTCCGGTCGCATGCATCATGCCTGGTTAATTACTGGGCCACGTGGCATTGGTAAGGCAACATTGGCTTATAGTTTTGCCCGTTTTCTTTTAAAACATGGCAAGCCCGGTGGGGCCGATGAAGGTGATAGCCTGTTTGGCGATGCGCTTCCCGCAGCTGAGCCGGATAGTCTACAAGTAGATGTTGAAGACCCGATCTATCGCCGTATTGCTGCCAGTGCCCATGGCGACCTGATGACCATTGAACGCGAATTTGATGAAAAGAAAAATCGTTTCAAGGGTGTGATCGGCGTGGACCGGGTGCGTGGCGTAGGTTCTTTTCTTGGGAAAACATCTGCCGAAGGCGGCTGGCGTGTGGTGATTATTGATGCGGCTGATGAAATGAACCGCAATTCCGCCAATGCGGTGTTGAAGGTTTTGGAAGAACCGCCGGCGCAAGCTGTGTTGATTTTGCTGGCCCATAATCCCGGCAAGCTATTACCAACGATCCGTTCACGTTGTCGTACACTCACATTGAATAGTCTCAGTGATGAAACGATTGTCCAATTGATGGCACAACATTGCCCCGATTCGTCTGAACAAGAGGCTTTGGAGCTGTCAAAACTGGCCGAAGGCAGCTTTGGTCGCGCTTTATCTTTATATGAAGAAGGCGGCTTGGACCTACATCAACAGCTGACAAAACTGCTTTCAACATTACCGCAATTAGACGTGGAAGCCTTGCATAAGCTGGCAGACAAGATGGCAAGGGCAGGGGCCGATGATGCCTTTCGCACTCTTGGTGACCTCTTATGCTGGTGGTTAGGACGCTTGATCTCTCAAGGGGCACGGGGTAAGACCTCAGGGCTTGGCTTGAATGATGCTGATGATGCGCTGATGCTTCGTGTGCTGCAATCTGCGGACGTGAATGCATTAATGGATGTTTGGTCAAAAGTGGGATCACATTTTGATCAGGCACTCAGCGGCAATCTGGATCGCAAGCAAGCCTTGCTGAATTCTTTTCTCGCGCTTGAAGGCGCAATGAGAAAGTAATGTCTTGGGGCCAGTCCCTAAAAAACACACCGTTTGACTTTATATTGGAGACCCCAACCATGGGTGCGACACCTTTTTACATCACAACGCCGATCTATTATGTGAATGACAAGCCGCATATCGGTCATGCCTATACGTCGCTTGCCTGTGATGTAATGGCCCGTTTTAAACGTTTGGATGGCTATGATGTAAAGTTCCTGACCGGGACGGACGAACATGGACAAAAGGTGGAAAAGTCTGCCAATGCCAAAGGCGTTGATCCGCAAAGCTTTACCGACGGTGTGTCGCAGAATTTCCGCGATCTGGCTCAATTTATGGGCTATACCAATGATGACTTTATCCGCACAACGGAAGAGCGTCATAAAAAAGCCTGCCAGGCCCTGTGGACAACCTTGCAGGAAAAGGGCGATATCTATCTGGGTGGCTATGAAGGTTGGTATGCGGTTCGCGATGAAGCGTTCTATACGGAAGATGAGCTTGAGAAAAAGCCCGATGGCACACGTATTGCCAAAGCATCCGGTGCGGAAGTGGAATGGGTGGAAGAACCCAGCTATTTCTTCAAACTTTCAGCCTATGAAGATCAACTGCTGAAATATTACGAAGACAATCCGGATTTCATCTTGCCCAAATCACGTCGCAACGAAGTGATCAGTTTTGTGAAAGGTGGGCTGCAAGACCTTTCCGTTTCCAGAACGACTTTTAAATGGGGTGTGCCTGTTCCTGGTGACGATGACCATATTATGTATGTGTGGATGGATGCGCTGACAAACTATATGACGGCTGTGGGCTATCCCGATCAGGAAGCGGAACAATATAAAAAATATTGGCCTGCTGATGTCCATATGGTGGGTAAAGATATTTTGCGTTTCCATGCGGTTTACTGGCCGGCCTTTTTGATGGCGGCAGGCCTGCCTTTGCCCAAGCGTGTGTTTGCCCATGGCTGGTGGACGAACGAAGGTCAAAAGATTTCCAAATCATTGGGCAATGTGATTGACCCGATTGATCTAGTGAATAAATACGGCTTGGATCAGGTGCGTTATTTCATGTTGCGTGAAGTCCCGTTTGGTAATGATGGGGATTTTGCCCATTCTGCTATGGTTTCACGTATGAATGGCGAGCTGGCAAACGATCTGGGGAACCTGTCCCAGCGTGTGTTGTCCATGATCGTGAAAAACTGTGAAGAAGCTATCCCGACACCACAGGCTTATACAGCTGAAGATCAGGAAATGTTGAATCAAGCTTATGGCTTGTTGGGCACCGTGCGTGAAAGTATTGAGGTTCAGTCTTTCAATGATTCTATTGAGAAAATCTGGCTGGTGATCCGTGCGGCCAATGGTTATGTGGATCATCAGGCCCCTTGGAAGCTGAAAAAGGAAGATCCGGAACGTATGGGCACGGTGCTTTATGTACTGGCTGAAACCATTCGTAACGTGGCCTTGATGCTGCAACCGTTGATGCCGGCCAGCATGGATAAAATGCTGGGCCTGTTGGAAGTTGCCGAGAGTGATCGCGCATTTGCGTCTTGTGGTGAGGCAGGTGCCTTGAAACCGGGGACAGTCCTTGAAAAGCCGGAAGGGGTCTTCCCGCGCTTTATTGATCATGAAGAGCTGGAAAATTCCTATGAAGGGAAAGATGGCACGTTCTTGATCAAACGAGCACTGCGTCAAAACCCGAAAAATAAAGAAACGGTTTTTGAGATTGAATTTGCAGATGGCAAGACGGAAGAGCTGCTGTCAACGGATTTGGAAAAAGCGAAAGAGAAGGGGGCTTTGACGCAAGTCTAAGTCTGTTTGTCATGCTGGTTGATACCCATTGCCATCTCGATTTCCCTGATTTTAAGGATGATTTTGATCAGGTTCTTGCCAATGCCAAGGATGCTGGCGTTGGAACCATGGTGACTATCTGTACCTATGTGACCCGTTTTGAACAGGTTCTGGACATTGCCAAGCAGCATGACAACATCTTTTGCACCGTGGGGATTCATCCTCATAATGCAGAAACGGAACCGGAAGTCAGCGTTGAAGACCTGACAAAAATGGCGAGTCATCCCAAGGTCATTGGCTTTGGGGAGACCGGATTGGATTATTTTTATGAACATAGTCCACGTGAAACTCAACAAGCTCAATTCAAAACGCATATCCAAGCTGCGCGTGAGTTAGGATTACCCGTTATCATCCATACGCGCGAAGCAGAAGCTGATACGTTGGCGATTATCGAAGAAGAAATGGCGAAAGAGCCTTTTTCTGGGCTTATCCATTGCTTTTCTGCCTCTAAAGAGTTTGCAGATCGTGTGGTGGAGCTGGGGCTTTATATCTCTATATCCGGTATTGTCACCTTCAAAAAAGCGCAAGAACTTCGTGATGCAATCGCTGATGTCCCGCTGGATCGCTTGTTGGTGGAGACAGATGCGCCTTATTTATCCCCCATTCCATATCGTGGCAAGCGCAATGAGCCTGCTTATACGGCTCATACAGCGGCCAAGGTGGCAGAAGTGAAGGGGGTAAGCGTGGAAGAGTTCACCCAGCAAAGTACGGACAATTTCTTCCGTCTGTTTGCTAAGGCAAAACGGGGCTGATATGCGTATTACGATCCTGGGATGTGGGCCATCAGGTGGCGTGCCCGGGATCGGGCCTTATTGGGGAAAGTGCGATCCTCAAAACCCCAAAAACCGCCGTTTACGGCCCTCTATCCTCATTCAGGATCATGATGTATCTCTACTAGTGGATACGTCACCAGACCTAAGACAGCAGCTTTTAAGCGTGGATTATGGCCGCATTGACGCGGTTCTTTATACCCATGGGCATGCGGACCATCTTCATGGCATTGATGATCTGCGTAGTGTCAATCGACAACAAAATGAAGCGATTGATATCTACCTTAACCAAGAAACACTGGATCATATTGAGCAGCGTTTTGGCTATGTGCTGGAGCCTTTGGCTGAAGGTGCAGATATGTTTTATAAGCCGGTTCTGATCCCGCATCTGGTGGTGCCGGGAACTGCGTTTGAAGTTAAAGACCTGTCTGTGATGCCAATTTTGCAGGATCATGGCTATTGCGAGACCATTGGATATCGTATTGGTGATTTTGCCTATTCCACAGACGTCGTAAATATGGCTCCTGAGAGCTTTGAGCTGCTGGCAGGGGTAAAGACCTGGGTGATAGGAACGCTCATAGACACGCCTCATACGACCCATGCAGACGTGGATAAGGCGCTTCGGTGGATTGAGCGTATAGGCCCTAAGAAGGCGTTTTTGACCCATTTAGGTAGTGCATTGGACTATCAGACGCTGACAGAGACGCTACCGTCACATGTGCGCCCATGTTTTGATGGGCTGCAAATAGAGCTGTAAGCGCTCTAGATTCATCTTCCTGATTCTTGTTTTGCTAGACTCATCTCAGTGATTCTATTTCTGCACCTTGGTGAAAATAGGGGGCTGTTTGAGTGTTTTTTCGCTTAAGCGCGAACGCATTTTATTGAGTTAATTCACTCTGAGTTTTTCTGTTTTCTTTAGCTGAAAATGAGCTTCTTTCTAAGCATCAATTTACGTGAAGTTTGTTTGAGAAATAGATGGCTGAATCGCAAGGGTAGAAAAGTTAAACTGTTTTTTGCGTATCAAAATCAAAGAAATCCATTCTTATTATTGGGCGGTTAATAATGCTAAATTCCACATCTAATACCATCTAAGTCATTGATATATTATGTATATAAAAAATATACATAATATATATTATGCGACAATGTATCACTATTTGCGCCGCCGCCATTCTTAAACCACCCTCTCTTTGTCTGTTGAGATTTTACTTTAACTTACAACCATCGCGTTATGATTGTGGTTCAAATAAGTATCTTTGAAAAAGCTTAATGCGGCACTTACACCAGAAGAAAAAATTAAAACTTTTGGTGTTTAAAGTGCCGCTAATTTTTTTTTTGATTGTGGAGTGATTTCTGTGTTTGAAGAGCTTGATTTTCGATTTTCTAATGCTCTTTCGTCTTTCGACGCTGAACAGTTGCAGATTCTTGCAGCCTATTATCGGGCCATGGCAGACCAATTTGACGCACGCGCTCAACAACTCATTGATTACCCCTCCAGTCCTCCAGTCTGTAAAAGATTTGCCAAAGAAGTACGCACGCGAATTGTGAACGGTCAGGATTTAGAAGACGCACTGGAGGACTGTGAACGCTATTTCCAAGTAGATCAGAGACTATTCAAAGCTGATTTTTTCCGGTTCTATGGAGAAAATGCCATTGAGAAAGCCGTTGCAGATCGTCCTGCCAATGTGAACAAACGGATTATAAAAGCCTTCAAGGGTGGCCTTACACGTCAACAGCTGGCAGATACGTTTCAAATGCCCAAAGGTGAAATTAGCCAGATCATAAAGACATGGCAGAACCGGAATAAACAGACCCTACCCTATGACAAAGGTCCCGACTGGTGCTATGAGGCATAAAAAAAGAGCGTTGCCCATTACAGCAACGCTCTTTCAAGTTTAGGAGATTACCGTGTCAAAAACGGTCAGCTTTTAACCTTCACCACACGACCACCTGGCATATACTTGAAGCCTTTTTTAAGTTTGCCGTTTTTGTCCAGTGCATTCATCTTTTGAGCCGCTGAGAACTTATTGCGGAATTTCTTTTTACGTGCCATTAGCCGCGCCCCTTCTCTTTCATAAACATGGAAGCAAGACCGAAAATCAGAGTTGCAACACCGAAGAGTGGGCCACCTGTTGCAAATGAAGTCCCGGCATCAACGGCGACTTCTACGCCTTGGGCTACTTGCGGGTTATCAAATAGTTGGGCCACGCCTAAAGCTGCAACGCCCATACCGCTGATCGTTGACGGTTCTGACACACGTTTTACAAATTCGTTATCCATAACTTTGTCCTTAGTTTAAAAGTTTCAAATATTTTAAAGCAGTTTCCAAAACGGCCATTCGTTCTTTCATAGAAACCATTTCAGGCAGTAACCAAGATAAAATCCCGGCGGTTACCACAGAAGCCAGATGACCGCTGGCTTGAATAAGTTTTAAAAAATCCATCAGTCTTTCCCCCAGTTGACCAGAAGCCACCAAATAAAGGAGATAGCGGCCATCATTTTAATCAGGCCGTGTTGTGGGTTTTTTGCTGGTAAAATTACGGCGCCCATTATTTTTTTCTCCGAAACTTAAAATAGGCCCAGACCCCTACCGCGCCGATCCCGGCAACGATGTATTTTGTGCGTGCGCCTTTTCGTTCATCAGCTGTTACAGGGTCATCATCAGGCCCTTTCATAACCTGATAGGTTCCAGCAGCACCTAAGCCGACTAAACCAATTACTTTTGCTGCTGCCCAAAATAATGCTGGCATTAGGCAAGCCCCTTATAGAATTCATGACCGCCAGCCGTGTAACTTGCCACATGGCCTACTGCCCAGTTCGCATACAAGCCACGGACCTTATAATGGTAAACATCATATCCGATGTGGTTCGGCATCGTTCCGGCCATGGCTTCACCAGCAATTTCATAAGCCAGATTAAAAACATCATTGTCCCCTGGCATAAGCTTTTCGATCTTTGAACGGTTTGGATCGTTATAATTCCAGCATGAGAACTGCCATGGTTTCAGGCAAACACTTGCAATGTCATTCCCCCACCAGCCACCACGATTGACACGGTTTAAAATTACCTGAGCAACACACTCCATACCGTGACGGCCTTCCCCGCGTGCTTCACCATATAAAGTCCGGGCCATAGTCAGGCGTATTTGTTCGTTTGGCTTATATTCTGTTTGTTTGTCCATTTGACTTGCTCCAAAGATCAGCGCCGCCGCACCGACGGCTATCAGCAACGCTTTCTTACTCATTTTGTTTTCACCGGATCAGAACCGGGCTTGATACGTTTTATTGCCATTGTACCCATACCCCATAAATTTCATTTGAAACCCCGGCGGTTCCCTCAAAGCGCCAAACGATTTGCGTCCCAGCCACCCCTGTAAAAGGAATGTCGCAGGTTGAAATGTTTAATTCCCCTTCATTTGGAAACCACGCAGAACCCTGCGCCTCAACAGTAGAGGCACTGGCAAAAGTGACGCCATTATCGCGTGAGATTTTAACCACACCGTCCAGTGCGACAGAATGCAGCAGAACCAGCCGCGCCGTAGATGGGCTTTCAGTCGCATCCTGCGCAACCCCTTGGAGGACCAAGGCCGGGTTATTCGCTTCAAAAACACGCCATTCTGCCATGTACCAATTCGCCTCAGCGGGGGACGTGTTGCCTGTTGGAATTAAGCGCCAATGCTTATGCGCCCCGACACTGGACCAAGAAATAGTCTTATCCGTCCCACCTGTTACGTTTGGAGTAAATTGTGTCCAGTCCGTCCCATTATCAGAATAAGCCACATCAAAAGCAGACACATACTGGTTGCCGTAGCTTGTTGTCTGGTCCAGAAACATTTCAACAATTTCTTTGTCAGCCGCAAAGGATTGCTGCAAGTAAATCCCATTCAGATAGTGATTGATCCCATCTACAGCAAACCCCGTAGACATATCCTCGTCATACAAACGAGAAATAGGGGTTCCACTTGGGGCATTACTTGCATCTGTTGACGCCGAAGCAACATTAACCAAGGCGCTATTCACAGAGTATTTACCCGCCGAATAGACATGACCGGAACAAGCCCCGGTATTCATGCCCATTTCATCGCTAAATTGGTCCGCAAAGCCATCGACCATTTTGGAAATCGACCAGCCGTTATCAACCATTTGACGTAGGAAGTTTTCAGCCGCTAATTGGCGGGCCACCGCATCATAGGAAACACCGCCACCTGTTGAGCCAGACATTTAGAATTCCTCCAGAACATAAACATCAACCGTACCAGTGGCGGCAATCCCATAAATATCGCTTTTACTTTGATCCAGCACAAACTCACTTGAAATCGGATAGCCCTTTGTTGTCGTATCTACATCACTTTCACCTATAAAGATTTCAGCATTATTCTTAGGCTTAAGCACCAGTGAAAAGCGCCCTGCCCCAGATGAAATCAAAGTTGGTACACTGGATACTGTGACTTTACGCCCTTTGGCTGTTGTGCCCCGTTTGATTTCTAAATCATCAAGAAGGGTGCGCCCATCGTAGTAATCATCATCAGTACAAAGAACCGTAATCGTATTCGGCGCTGTATGGATATTCTTGATCTCAAATTCATCAAAACCACCCTCAGGGCTACGTTTTGATTTATTTTCAGACTGAATACGCCGTTCACCACCAAACCCTTGTTCAAAAGGCCCGTCTGCGCTCAATACAATGAAGTGACGCCCACCTTCTGAAACGCGCCAAATTTGGCCCGGTTGCAAAGTTTGCGTATCACGATAATTGCGACGATCACCCATTAATCTTTACCCCAAAATAACCACATTGCAAAAAGAGATACCCCTGTAAAAAGAAGCCCTTTAACCGTCATTTCAGCCATTTCCTTGGCGTCATTCTCGGTCTTTTCTTCTGCAATTTTTAAACTTTCAATAGACAGTTTTTCTGCCAGATCACGCGAGGCTGTCATGACATCCCGTGATAAATCCATAGAAGCTTCACCCAAAGCTTGCGCAAGGTTCAGCCCGTTCGGGTCCATCGCTTCAATGATCACGTCACCCGCACTTGAAGCAATGCCGCCATTTTCCAAAATCTGACGAGTGTCATAGATATCATCGTCATAAGTTGTTGTTGTCTGGTTGGATGAACTGGATTGACTTGAAGACTTAGAACCCATGATTAGAACCTGTAGACTTCTTCAGCCAGCTTTGCACCAGCCGCACGCAAAGCACGACCAACGGCCCGATTTGACGTGTGCGCACGCATATGCTGGCAATTCTTATTCTTCATTTCTTGGATCAAGGCAGGCATAGCCCGTTTCAGGCCGTTTCGTGTGCCTACCAATGATGCACCCGCCTGAATAACCAACTCACGTGCCTGTCCCACAGGATCAACCCATAGGCAACAATATCCAAGACGTTCAGCAGGAGAAACGGCCATATCAATGACCGCGAAAAGAACGGTACTGCCACGCGCAACCTCAGTTTTCAAATCGGCAATTGAATAGGTCGGATCGTTTCCAATAGCCTCAGCCATTTTACGTTCCGCTTCTTCATTCCAATTTGCACGTTGAAGAACAACACTCATTTTTTCTTTTTTCCCTTGCTAAGCCAAGAGGTCGCGACAAAGGCAACCAATGCGAAAATCGCAATTTTGCCTAATTCAGTCGTGACACCACTTGTTTTGTAATTGAATGGCATGGAGACGCCGGATGTGCGCGAACCGATATCATTTTGACCTCGGTTCGAGCTTTCCGCACGGCCAGCTGCCATTGAACTATTCTGGAAGGACCATCCCCCACCGCCAGTAGGTTCCATCTCAAAGCCCCTTATTTCGACAGGAACTTAAAGATTGCGATACCACCAACAATAATCCCGATGATCACGCCGATCTTTTCCAATGAAAGAGGTTTCTTCGTTGGATTTGACCAGTCTGACTGCATCCAGTTTGGATTTGCAGTGTCGCCCACCGTTGGCGGAGGCGGCATTGAGTTATTTGAATTATATGCAGATGAAAGTTCCATCTGTTTTTTGTTCAAATCCCATTCAGCCGCCGTTTTTCCAATTTCCAGAATATCCTGAAAAATAGAACCGCCACCGGAGATCGTGCTACCACCGCTAAAACCTAAATAGTTTGAAAGCATGACAGCACCCCTTTACTTTTTGTCTGCAAAATCCATCGGATTGTAGAGCGTTTCACAGACATAGCGGACCGTACCTGATACAGCGCCTTCAACGTTTGTATCGGTGTTCCACCACTTGGACGTATCAACAATATCCTGCGGACGGTTGCCCGCAAAATCAATGTGTGTGTAACCAGCTTGAGGAACACGGCCAGAGGTTCGGTAAGACGCAATATCTGCCAGATATGGCAAATGTGCCTTTTCCATTTCAAAAATATCTGTACGGTTTGTACGAATTTTGAAACGATCAATATCCGTGCTTGCAATGTGCAGAGCCTTGAGGCCACGCTGCATACCGTCTAGATAATCTTCTTTCAGGTTATGGACGCCGGATGTTGTAAATTGCAGTTCACCGCCAAGAACGCGAATGATTTCACCAACAGGCTGGTTACCACCGGAATAAACAGCATGACGTGTCTCCAATGTGTAAACAAACGCACCAGCTTTAAGTTTCAGCTTAATTGTAACCTTGGAAAGGTCACTTGTACCCAAGCCTGCACCGTCTTCGGCATTGATGACTTCTTTACCATCGCTCACCTGATCCATATACGGCAAGGCATGAATGATAGGGAAAATACCGTTATCATCTTCAAGAGGAAAATCAGTGTATTTCAAAATACAATCAATGTATTCAGAGCCTGTGCATTCAATGATTGTATGCGTCCCCATGCGAGAGGATGAATCGCCTTTAATCTTGAATTCCACTTCTTCAATGTGGGTACGCATCTGAGCAATGGTTGCAGGCACGCCGTCAATTGTCAGCGTATTCATATGCAAAGCATATTTAACATCGGTATCACACATAAGTGTAGCGTTACCGCCCGGTGTTACATGCTCCCAATCATCACCAGTAAGGACATATTTACTCATGTAAATTACTCCTTACAGATAGCCGTTTACAACATCAGTGGCGGTACCATAGTTACCGTCAAAAATGAAACGCTTAATCGCGCTGCAAACCACAAACATAATACCAAAAGCGGCCCATGCCTTAGGATTTTTCAAAGAGCCAAAGCCCATATCTTTTCTCCAAAATTCAAACCAAAATCAGCCCACTCCCCGTGTGGGTTAAGTGAGCTGATTTCGCCGGAACGGGAGACTTTTATCAAACGGTCTAATAGACCTATGGGTCTAATACCTATTAGACCTAAATCGGAGGAACTAACTCGACGTCACCACCCTCATAATAGAGGTGATAATAGTCTTTTAGGTCTAATACACCCTTTTCGATATCTTCGTTATCATCACACATGGCTGCAACGGCTTTGGCTGCATTCTTACCAGAGACCTTAAAGGTACATACACGGTCTACGTTTTCACGGAAATCAGTAGAAATTCGTTGAGGGCGTTGTGTTGAATAAATGATGCTGATGCCAGATTCCCGTCCCATGGTAATCGCCTCAAGCAAGCCAGTACCAAATGGATATGGATCATGTAACGGATTAGCCATATGGGCTTCATCAATGAACAGCGTAAACTTTTCATCACTATCCAGTTCCATATAGGGCCGCTGAATTTTGAAAATTAATTTACAAAGTTCATGCATTTCCTGACGACCATTTACCGCATCTGGGAAATACAGAATACGAAAGTTCCCATCCCGGTTATCTACAAGCACGTCAACCAGATCGGCGAGACTTGTCGCGAAATACATGTTGTTATCATCAGCAAAACGTTTCCATGAAGCCGAACGTTTAAAATCAACAACCAACAAACGGTCATTGTTTATAAGTTCATGTTGGGCATAATACGATTTACCGGACCCTTTTTTGCCGATAATTGCCATAAGTACCCCATCACGATCCTGCATGATCTGTGTCTCCTTCTCGGTATTCAATTTCTTCTGATTGAGGTGTAATAGGGCGTTCTTCGGCTGTTTCTTGTGTTTTAGCCTTCCCTTTTTGTCCCATCTTACGTTCAATGCGTGCCTTCTTTTTGGCTTTGAGTTCGGCAATAATATCGGACACCACAGGTCCTGCACCGTAATACAAAACAAAGATGTCTTTAATATCGTCACTTGCAAAGAGTTTAAGAACAGGCTCAAGCGTAGGATTAGCCAAACGACGATGGACAACTTCACAGGCATCGAAGAAGTCTTGGTTATTTTTATCAATTTCCAAAGACTCAAGTTTCCCGATCTTCGATAAGAAGTAGGTGATTTTGATAACATTTTTATGAAACTCATCTACCGGGTAATGCGCCATGATTTCTGCGCGCACCCTGTCCGTTATATCGCCACCAGTCGTACTGGAGACATTGGCCGGATCGTCTGCCTCAAGTGGCAGATCGCCATAAATAATTTTTGAACCTTCAACGCGAATGTTTGACCATTCGTCAGGTTCAGAGACCTCTAAAGGCTCCACGACTTCCTGTGGTTCGGACTGTTCCTGTGTTGTCGTCGGTTTGGGTTTGCTTCCAAAGGGCCACATCGTTTTCTACTCCGTTAAGTTCGTTTTGATCTTGATCATCTAAAAGAAAAGGCTGCACAGCATGTTTTTGAATGTCCTGTGGCCGCGTGAACTTGTTGGAAAACAAATGTCTATCGTTGCAATCTTCAATATCGTTATTGCAGTTGTAATAAATCCTTGGATTTTTTTCGGAATTGTATTGGTACAGTTGCAGTACCTTCCCACAGGACGGACATTTAACGCCCCACCCTGTTAGTTTCTTTCCTGCCATTTTTGACTACCTTATTCAGAGCAGTCCGCCGATCAGGAATATATTACAACTGAAAAATTAACAAAAACGGTCTATTAGACCTCAATTAGATCATATCCTTGCCATTTTAGGGGCCTAATTGCCCTATTCCATGTCCCAACAGCTTTATCGCTTGTTTTACAGCCAGGTCCTTCTGCATAGCATCTTTTGCAAACGACTTTCCTTAATTGACCTAAGATTTGTAGCTTTGCATCACCACCACAAAAGGGACATTTCCTAAGTTTTCTATTCGGCGTCATTGACATATCGGTATCTTTCAAAGGCAAGATCAATTTTTCTCTTATGTTCTGGGTCAGACCATATCATCTCAACGGTTTCTTTCACCAGTTCATTCAAAGTTTTTGCCTGAAAATCATAGTCCTGTGTTTCCAAAACGACCAAAGAACGCAAGGTTCCTGCTGCATTCCGTTTCATTTGATCGCTTAGCTCAGTTTTTCTACCGTGCACCTGTACTTTCAATGGTATCGGCCAATAAGACTCCCCAGCCGCGTCCCAGCATTCATCCCATAATGGGTGGTTAGGCCATCGTGAACGGTTGGTGTCGTTGGTCGGTTGCGCCAGCCGCCGCCGTTCTAAACAGTCCTTGAGCAATGCATCCTTATTCTCCATGAACTGTTCGTAAGTCTGGATACCTCTACGTTTCAGGTATCCTTTGCCATTAAAGCGTAATTCCACACGCCAGATATGATCAAAGCTATCTAAAACTAAGCCATATTCATTTCTGTTCCATAAATCCAACATCCAAGTTTTTTTGGAATTCTCACGGATTTCACGCCCTTTATCGTAAATTTGGACTTGTAAGGATTTCAATGTTCCTACTGTTAATGTCTCTGTTCGTCCGCCCGATCCGAACGCTGACCACTGTAATTCTGATATATTGTTTGGCAATTCAGTCATTTTGCCGCGCGTACCATTTTTTACTCTTGAAAGACAGACAAACTGGTCATGCATGGCCGCACTAATTTCATTGGTTAATTCTTCGGAATGAAAGTCAAAAGCCCAATGAATGGATGACATACGTATCCAGTCTGTTCCCTTGGGTATCCCAAGAAAACGGGCAATTTTTTGAGCTTTTGCCCTTAAGCTATCAGGCGTAAATTCCCAAAGGGCTGCTGAACGATATTCTATGGTCAAAATCCACCCATCCATATCGCGTGAACGGATTTTGATCATAAAATGATTGTTCAACATAACAAAGACAGCGCCACCGCCACCTTTCCCCTGCATTTGGAAGGTTTCTCCGCAAATTTCAAAGGGGGTAAGCCCTTTGCCTCGTTTGCACTTCCCTTTTGCCTCTTCTTGCATCCCTTCCAGCCATTCCCAAATATAGTCTGTAATTCCAATATCAAAGGTCTCAATGAGGGTATCTACACCTTGCGCAAGTAGGGTCGCATAATCCGCTTGAAAGGATTGATTGAGTGCGTTTGCTGACATTGGATTTTCCTTGGTATGTATTTGGTGTACCCCCTGTTAGACGGTCGGGGGTACAGGTATCAATTTATTAAAGTTGAATGAGGTTCGGAAAGATGCAATTTTAAATTGCGAATATCAATCTCTTTTTTTCCCTGACAATCACCAAAAAGGAAGTCGAGTTCTGCCTGTGTTTCTGGGTCATATAGAGGGTGGGTCGATGCAGGGGGAACTGCATCGACTTGCTTACGTTTAAAGAGTTTGCTTAACCACTTCATGACGACCTCAGTACGGAATTTCATCTTCGGTACTTGGATCGAATGAAGAGCCAGAGTTCCAATCCGGTCTTGGTCCATTGCCAGCCGAGCCGCCAGACGTCCCTGCATTCGCAGTAGAGGCACCAGAGCCGTTTCCCCCTGCCTTTTTGCGTGGCGGTTCCCAAACAAGGCGATACGTGTCCTGCCCGGCTGCATATCCGGTCATAAATAGCTTTTCAGGCCAATCTAAGCTGGCAAGGTTCACATTCAGGACTTTTTCTCCCGTGTTCGGCAGGACGCCAAATTTGGCAGTTCCAAGCTCCCAGCCTTCCATATCTTCAACGATATATCGTGGGATACGGTCATTGCCTTGCTCGTATTCAGGATTGTCTTTCAGAACAAAGTTGACGATTTCTTTTTTCCAAACACGAACACGACCTTTCAGTTGGCCTTCTGGCGTGATGTGGATTTTGCCGATTGCGGGCATGTTTAGACTCCTTGTCTGTCATTGAGTAGGGGTGCGGCCTGTAGGCCGGGTAGCCTAAAGGCTTCTTGTGATGGACGTTTTTGAGGAGGTGGGGGAGAGGCCGGAGTTCGACGCCAATGCCTGTCCCCCTCCATCACAGTCAGCCGCGCGCGGGGCTACCAACACCGCAACGCTTCGGATGCCTTGCGGCAAAACAAAAGCCGGATACGCATCTGCGTACCCGGCTGTAAAACTGGATAATGAATGTTGTTTAGTTTTCGGTTTTGAACACTTTTGTTTTTTCAAGGACGCGAAGACGCTTGCCTTTTCCTGCAAGCGCAGTTCTAGCAAGTTCCCACCAACGATGTGGCATTTCTTGCCTTTCCCAACTGGAGCGCCCATGACAAGCTTCGAGTTCACCGTCATCCCACAGTACCACCGTGAATGTCAGTTCTTCCTTCGGATCGTACAGCTTGGCCTTCACTCCCAACGTCATCTTTTCTTTCATGTGGCTTGTCCCAGTCAAAATCAAAACTAATGTCTGTATGACTGTACACTCGCCCCGTTAATTCTTCGAGACGAAAAACGAAAGACTGGAGGCTATCGACAATTTCTTTGTGGAGTTTTTCAGATTTATCAAAATTCTTCCCGTCAGGATCGACAGGCATCACAACCCGTACACGGCCACCAATGGTATTTGTTTTTGATTTCATCTCTTTCCCCTTTTGTTGCTTTTGTCGGCAACACGGGGAAGGAAGAAAGTCGGCGGACTTTGGGTTACAGCTTATACGGGGTGCCGTGGCCCGGCCCCCTACTTTTGTGTCTCCCTTCCCCGCGAAGTTCGACAGATCAGAAGCCAAAAGCGAAGCCTTGGACCTCCATACCCACCAATGACACTTGGCAAGTGCCCAGAGCCAACCACACAACGATTCACCTTGTCAATGGCAAGTGACGCTTGCCATAATTCATTCAGACAGATAAGGAGCTCAAAATGAAGACTATTGATGAGTACATTGACAAAGCAAAAGAGCTAAACAGCTTTCAATCAGACCGCGAACTAGGTCGCGCATTAGGTTTTAAAGGAAATCCAGTTAACAATTGGCGTACTAAGCGTACATGGCCTGCTGAAGGTACTATGATCGAACTTGCAAACCTTGCAGACGTCCACCCAGAAATAGCCCTCTTGGATTTGGGCATTTGGCGGTCCGAAGGACAGGCTTCTGTAGTCTATACACACATGAAAGAGTTACTTGAGACTATGCCTAATAAGCTTATGAGTTTATTGGCTTTTGCTGCGTTTCTACCGCTTTTTAATCCTAGTCCCCTCACCCGTAGGGACATCTAAATATATATGTGGTGCATTGTCGCATCATGTATAGGTAATGTACGGTAGTACACCCTATATATTATGCGACAAAAAATGATGATGGAAACGTGAGTTGCTGTGGTCTCTATCCTTCTTAACGTGAAGTGATTTTACTTTAACTTTGCCCTTCGCTTCGTAGTTGCGATGCAAATAGATGTACTGAAAAATGCTTAGTGTTTTTATCGTGGCTTGATTCTATATGCGGACTTTGTTGTTGAGTTATCGACTTCGGGCTTTCTTGAGGGGCAAAACTCAGGCATGGTGCGCTTCAAATATTTCTTTTGTTTTGAACGCGTGGAGCTTCAATCATGACAAAATTTGACAGTGCGTCATTTGATAGTGAAATCACTCGCCTGCTGGCGATCATGGCAAAATTGCGTGATCCAGAAAATGGCTGTCCATGGGATGTGGAACAGACTTTTGCGACGATTGCGCCTCATACCATTGAAGAAGCTTATGAAGTCGCTGATGCGATTGAGCATCAAGATTGGCCTCACTTGCAAGAAGAACTGGGTGATCTTTTGTTGCAGGTGGTTTTTCATGCGCAGATGGCGAAAGATGAAAACCTCTTTGAGTTCAATGATGTAGCAAAGAATATTTCCGATAAAATGGTGCAGCGTCATCCCCATGTGTTTGGTGATGAAGTCATAGAAAGTGCTGAAGCACAGACGGTTGCATGGGAGCAGTTGAAAGAAGAAGAACGTAAGGCAAAAGCAGTAGAAAAAGGTGCTCATCCCCCTTCTGCTTTAGACGGTGTTTCACCAGGATTGCCTTCTATGACGCGAGCGATGAAATTGCAAAAGCGGGCTGTGCGTGTTGGCTTTGACTGGCCGGATGTGAATGGGGTTCTGGATAAGATTAGAGAGGAGTTGGCTGAAGTCGAAGAAGAGGTCCGTGAGGTTAATTTATCACAAGATCGTATCAAGGATGAAATTGGTGACTTGCTCTTTACAGTTGTGAACCTGGCGCGATGGGCGGAGGTTGACCCGGATAGTGCTTTGCGTTCCTGTAATGCTAAGTTTGAACGCCGCTTCAAGTCGATGGAAGCAGGGGTGCGGGCGACTGGAAAAGAGGTGTCAGAGGCCGCCCTAGAGGAGATGGAGAGCTTCTGGCAACTGGCTAAAGCAGATGAGAAAAAACTTTAATAATGAACTCTATCTATTTGTTTTAATTTGATTTGTTTGTTTAGTTGAAGTGATTTCTTGCCGTCATCCCGCACTTGATACGGGATGACGGATAAAGCAAGAACTAATCTCTTAAAAGTTTGATCAAAGAGGATGTATCCCAACGCCCTCCCCCCATGCGCTGAACCTCTTTATAGTACTGGTCAATGATCCCGGTGATGGGTAAGGCGCTACCATTTTTACGTGCTTCATCCAAGGCGAAACCAAGGTCCTTTCGCACCCAGTCAACGGCGAAACCAAAGTCAAATTGGTCGTCAATCATGGTGTGCCCTCGGTTTGAAAGTTGCCACGATCCAGCAGCTCCTTTTGAGATTACATCGACAACTTGTTTGGGGTCCAGTCCGGCTTTTTCGGCAAAGGCTAATCCTTCTGAAATAGCCTGAACAGCCCCAACGAACGTGATCTGATTAACCATCTTGGTCAATTGCCCTGCCCCAATCTCTCCCATAAGGGTGACAGCTTGGGCATAACATTCTTGCACGGGCTTGGTTTTATCAAAGTCGCTTTGTCGTCCACCGCACATGATGGTGAGGATGCCGTTTTCAGCCCCTGCTTGCCCACCAGAGACGGGTGCGTCCATGAAAGATAATTCTGCCTCTTGAGCAGCCCCAAGCATCTCGCGAGCAACTTCGGCAGAGGTTGTGGTGTGGTCCACAAAGATGGTGCCTTTATCCATAGCTTGAAATGCGCCATTTTCACCGATACAGATGGCACGCAAATCATCATCATTGCCAACACAGGCAAAAACGATCTCAGCCCCTTTGGCAGCTTCGGCTGGTGTCTTACCAAATGTGCCACCATATTCGGCCACCCATTTTTCAGCTTTGGCTGTTGTGCGATTGTAAACGCAGACCTCATGGCTACCTTTTTGCAAGTGGCCTGCCATGGGATAGCCCATCACGCCGAGACCAAGAAATGCGACTTTCATCTCTAACCCTTTCTATATTTGAATTGTGAAAAGTATAGGCAGACGTCAGGTTAACGCAATGCGCGTTACTGGGTAGTCAGGTGAAATCTGCAATAAGGTCCATAAAAACGGCGCTGTAGCGTTCCAGCTTGGTTTGCCCTACCCCTGAGAGGTCTAAGAAGTCAGAGGCACTCTGTGGGCGTTTTTTTGCCATTTCAATCAGGGTTGCATCGGCGAAGATGACATAAGGCGGCACTTCTTGTTCTTCGGCCAGGTTTTTGCGCAGGGCGCGTAAGGCTTCAAACAGCGCTTTATCATCTTCGCGTTCCAGAATGATACTGGATTTAGTTTCGCGTTTTGTTTTGCTGCGTGAGCCCCGCCCATCGGGGTCTTTGCGCATCAGAACCGTCTGTTCACCACGCAGGACAGCGCGGACATCCGGGCCAAGTTTAAGCCCGCCGTATCCTTCGATGTCCATCCGGACAAGCCCAAGGGCAATGAGCTGGCGAACGATGGAGCGCCAGCTATCACGTTTAAGCTCTTTCCCAATGCCGTAGGTGCTAACCTGATCATGGCGAAAGCGCGTGATCTTGTCGTTTTCTTCACCTAACAGCACATCAATGATATGGCCTGCGCCAAAACTTTCCCCCGTGCGATAAATACAGGACAGGATTTTTTGGGCGGCTACAGTACCGTCAAATGTGTCTACCGGTGTCTGGCAGGTATCGCAATTGCCACAAGGGTCTGCCATTTGGTCGCCAAAATATTCAAGCAAGACCTGACGGCGACAACGATGGGTCTCACAATAAGCCAAAAGCGCATCAAGTTTTTGACGTTCAATATGTTTTTGGCGTTCTGGGAGTTCTGAACTTTCGGTAAACTGGCGCAGCTTTGTCACATCTTGCAGGCCATAAGCCATCCAGACATGAGAGGGAAGGCCATCACGCCCTGCCCGCCCTGTTTCCTGATAATAAGCTTCCAGACTTTTAGGCGGGTCCATATGGGCAACAAAACGCACATCGGGTTTATCAATCCCCATGCCGAAAGCCACAGTGGCGACCATGACCATGCCTTCTTCACGCACAAACTTTTCCTGATTAATCGCACGGATATTTTTATCCATGCCTGCGTGATAAGACAGCGCGTCATAGCCTTTTTCACGCAACCAGCTTGCCATTTCTTCGACTTTTTTCCGGCTCATGCAGTAAATGATGCCGCTGTCACTTTCGTCAAAATCTTCAAGAAATTTCAGCAACTGAGTTTTGGCATTTTTCTTCGGAACGATACTGTAACGAATATTGGGGCGATCAAAGCCTGTGATGAAAGTTTCACCTGCTCCAAGATTAAGGCGCTCAATAATATCGTTTCGGGTTGGACCGTCGGCTGTGGCGGTCAACGCAATGCGCGGCACCGTGGGAAAATGATCATGGAGCGAAACGAGCTGGCGATATTCGGGCCGGAAATCGTGTCCCCATTGGGAGACGCAATGGGCCTCATCAATAGCAAACAGGGAAATGGGGGAATTTTTCAGCAGGTTAAAGAAACGGTCCGTTAATAATCGTTCCGGGGCAACATAAACCAGATCCAGCTCCCCTGCCCGCATGGCCCGTTCGATCTCGATTGTTTCATCCATGCTGATGGTGGAATTGAGGGTGGCTGCCTTGATCCCAACTTGGCATAAGGCTGTAACTTGATCTTGCATCAGGGCGATCAGGGGGGAAATCACAATGGCACAGCCGTCACGGCAAACGGCCGGAATTTGATAACACAGGGACTTCCCGCCGCCTGTCGGCATCAGGACAAGAGAGTCACCGCCCTGAATTGTGCGTTCAATGACCTGTTCCTGAACACCGCGAAAAGCCTCATAGCCAAAAGTATGTTGGAGAACCTCAAGTGCGGATTTAGGCATGATAACTGTCAGAACCGGGGTTAAGGAAACGTCGCGCTTCCTCCCAAACTTCTTCATTCGGGGTGAGAAGCAGGCAGTCTTCGTTGTAGACCTTGGGCGCATAAGGGGTTTGGGAACCGATCATTTTATCAAACCCACCAGCTTCGCGGTGAAGTAAGACACCTGCAGCGTGATCCCACGGCATCAGGCGGCGATATTGTGCGCAATGAAATTCACCTGCGGCCAGTGATATATAATCGTGAGCAACTGCCCCATAGCGGATGGCCATGCGGGGGATCGGGCCAAGCCCGTCAATTGCACGTTCTTCCAACCAGCGGCGATGGTTTTCATTTAGCGAGACGGTCATATGCTGCAATTGAGATGCTTTTGGGACGTAAAGAGGTTTGCCTGCGAGTTCAGCACCAGAACCCAGTTCTGCCACGGCTGTTCGTTTGCGCGCGGGGTCATGAATCCAGCAGGCGAGGATTTCCCCTTTATGGACCAGAGCAACCATGGAGCCAAATACGCTATCACCCTTGGCAAAATTACGTGTGCCATCAACCGGGTCCACAATCCAGACCGGGTCTTTTTCATTAAGAAGGTTCAGAACATCACTATTTTTTGCAACAGCTTCTTCCCCAACCACATGAGAGCCGGGCAGCACATCCGTTAAACGGGCCGTCAGTTTTATTTCGGCTTCGATATCGGCAACTGTGACGAGATCTCCGGGTGTTTTTTCCATCACGTCACCATCGGCCAGCTTACGCCAGCGGGGCATGATTTCTTCTTCTGCCACTTCAGCGATGATTTTGGTGATATGGTCCATGTCGATTTGCATGGCCCTTCTTGTAGCAACTCAGACCATGAGAGTCATGGTGAATTTTGAAGAATTTACGGTGGGGTAATATGAAAGGTCAGGTTTAATTTACGCCCTTTATTATCAATCCCAACCGCAGTTCCTGTCTTTTTATTTTGATATTCATAGGTACCACCTGCGGAATCTCCATTGTTACAGTTAATGGTCCAAGTGCCTTGGGGCATGGTGTCGCTGGCAAATTTTCCGCGTACATATTTACCTTCACCACTACAGGATTTATCGTCGGCGAGAAGAACCATTTGCCGTCTTCCGTTATAATTTGGTCTGAGTGTGCCAGCAATTGTTGTGCTCACACCTTCCCATGTACCTTTGATCTGAATTTCTCCTGACTGTGATGACTTTGGTGTTGCATTTTCAAGCAGGAGTTTATTGATGTTTTCCTGCGAGAGGGAGCTGACTTTAATGTCATCAATTGCATAGGGGTTGCATTTGGCAGTGAAATTTACTTTCTCAAAAAGGCTATTGCAGTGTTTTTTTGCTCGGTTATAGGCATCAATTCTCGTCCCGCGCGCTTTTGAGTAGGCATAAACAAAACCGCCATCAATGCTTTCATACACAAAAAATGCTTTATGGCCTGGAGCTTTTGCATATTGTGTAAAGCCTACGTGTGCACTGCCCCTGAGGTTACTTGTCTGGCACGCGTTGAGTGTTAAGAGCAGAGCCGAAAAGGCGAAAATTTTCTTCATGTTGTAACCTCTAAAATAGCTTGCGCGATTTTAGGTTGTTTACTTAAAAGGTTCAAGGTCGATAAATATCGCGATCGCGTTTATAGGCTGTTTCCAGTAAATCCAGAATACGCTTGGCTTCGGGGTTATATTCAGCCTGTTGGCGTATGGCCTTGGTGACAAAAGTGGCAAAGGTGACGGCTTCGGCTTTGCCTTTTAGGTCAAAGTCTTTTGCCATTTCTTCAAGGTCTTCATGGATGAGGCGCTTGGCCATGACATTAAGCTGTTTTTTTACCAGCTGGTTTTTGGATCGCCAGCGTGCCTGTGCTTCTTTTGTTGCCATGGAAATACCGGGTTTCACCTTAAAGGTTCGTCGTTTTAACTTGGAGTTAAGTAGCTTGCCCTTAGAAAGGACGCTCTACTCTCTTCATAGATATAATAGTTTTTAATAGTATAAACGGAAAAAACGTTATGAAAAAATCCTTATTTGTCGCAGCCTTCCTCTGTTCCGCCCTTGCCATCACTTCTGTACAGGCTGCCGGGCCTAACAAGGATATGCGTAAAGGTCTGAAAAATGTTGAACAGGCCCTGCAAAAGCTGAAAAATGCACCTGCGCAATATCACGGCCACCGTGCGCGTGCGATTAAGTTGCTTAAACAGGCTCAGGCTGAGATTGAAGCGGGTATTGCGGTGCGCAAAGCAAAGAATAAAAAGTAATCATTTTGGAAATGCCCCAATGAAGCCCCCATGCTCTTTATAGCTGGGGGCTTTTTATTATGTTGGGGACCAGCCCGTGGAGGTTTCTTCTTCCACCTCTTCTGCTGGGGCTTCAAAGAACTGGGGATACTTCTGCTTGAAGCGTGAGGCATTCATGTCGTTCATTTTGACCGTAATGGTAAAATGTTCTTCACCTTCACGTCGTTCTGTGACTTCACCATGATTATAAAGCCAGCTGAGCAGCTGCCCATCACTATAAGGCACATTGAGTTCAAAGGTCTGAAAACGTGCGCTCAATAATGTGTTGATATCGTCCAGCAGCTGTTCACAGCCCTGCCCGTCCATAGCTGAAACCATGCTGACACGGCCACCTGAACGGTTTGCCCGATTGGTAATGGTGCTTTTGGTTTCTTCATCCAGCAGGTCTGACTTGTTATAAACTTCGATCAGACAGTCTTCGAGTTTTTCTTCCACACCCAATGTTTTTAAGACATCTAATACGTCTGCGCGTTGGGCTTCCGTATCGGGGTGAGAGGCATCGCGTACATGTAAAATCACATCTGCTTCATGAACTTCTTCCAGTGTTGCATGGAAAGCCGCCACCAGTTCATGAGGAAGTTGGGAGATAAAGCCAACGGTATCGGACATGATCACATCACGCCCAGAAGGCAGTGTAATGGAACGCATGGTGGGGTCCAGCGTGGCAAAGAGTAAATCTTCGGCAAAGACTTTGGCCTGTGTCAGTCGGTTAAACAGGGTGGATTTACCTGCGTTGGTATAACCGACAAGGGCAACAATGGGATAAGGCGTGTTGCGTCGTGCCTTGCGGTGAAGTTCGCGTGTGCGTTTAACGTCTTCCAGTTCTCTTTTTAAGCGAACAATACGTTCATCAATCAAGCGACGGTCAATTTCGATCTGGGATTCACCGGGGCCGCCGATAAAGCCCAAGCCACCGCGCTGACGTTCCAGGTGAGTCCAGGACCGCACCAGACGGGAGCGCTGATAGGTCAAGGCGGCGAGTTCAACCTGCAAAGAGCCTTCTGCCGTGCGTGCGCGTTCCCCAAAAATTTCAAGGATCAGGCCCGTGCGGTCAATGACCTTGCAATTCCACGCTTTTTCAAGATTGCGTTGCTGAATGGGCGACAGGGCCGCATCGACAATGGCAAGGCCAATATCATCGTCATCCCATTCGTTTTTGGTCTTACCCACCCGGCCAATGGTGGTTGCCAAGGCATCAACAACCCCTTGTCCAAATAAAGTTGCCGGTTTGGGGCGTGCAATGTTGACGACCTCGCTGTGGACAACATCTACATGAATAGCCTGTGCAAGCCCGACGCATTCTTCCAGCCGGGCTTGAGGCGAACGCAAATTACCGCGCTCGCTTTTAAGGTGCGGGTGAACCACCAGGCAAGGTGTCTGGTTCTGGTCTTCACTCCAGCCCATTTTGGGTTGGTCCTTGGGCGGGAGATTACTGTTCGACACTCTTATTCTTCGTCTTCGCCAGACGGGTCAAACAGTTGAACCGGTGAAGACGGCATGATTGTAGAAATTGCATGCTTGTACACCAGTTGTGTGTGGCCGTCTCTGCGTAGAAGAACAGAGAAGTTATCGAACCACGTAACGATCCCTTGCAGTTTAACGCCATTCACCAAAAAGATGGTGACGGAATTTTTTTGTTTGCGAATGTGGTTCAGAAAGACGTCTTGCACATTCTGGGATTTTTCAGCAGCCATGGGTCAATGTCCCCTATTATCTTTATCGTTGGCATTTATGGTTTGGTTTTTTACAGAGCGCCTCGGCTTGATCAGTCTCCCAAACGTCACAAGATTTAAAGTGCCTCAGCTAACTCCATGCACTTATTGAAATACCAAGAAGGAGGGAACTCGTCAAACTCTCCATTTGTAGGTGGTGTCTCTCTGACCAGTACAGCGACGCATCCTGCGTTATGTGCACACTCTAAATCCACGTCCGTATCGCCGACGAACCAAACATCCGAACCCCTAGGGATTCCGCTACCTTCAAGGGCCATATCAACGGGTGCCGGGTTGGGCTTATCGCTCTTGGCATCCCCTGCCCCCAGTATCTTATTGAAATATTTAGCCCATCCCAGATGTTCAACTTCTTCGCGAAGGTACTTCCCGGTCTTGTTTGACACCACAGCAAGGTAGTATCCCTTGCTGTGTAAGGCTTTGAGCATGTTTTCAGCCCCTTCATGGGGGTGAAGTTGTGCAATGTGGGATTCTTCGAATCGGGCGTAGAAAATTTCAGCTGCTTCTTCCCAGCGATCGCCAAACAAGCCCGGAAAGCTATCGCGCATGGATTTACGTACACGACTAAGCGTTTCTTCATAGGTCCATGGCTCATGTCCCATGGCTTTCAGCGTGTGGTTATTTGCATCATGGATGGCAGGCCATGTATTGACCAGTGTGTTGTCCCAATCAAATAAAAGGGCTTTGGGTTTTTCTGTTGGGGCCATGTTTTTATCCTTTGAGGAAATTGGCATAGATGCGGGCGATTTGTTCACTGATGATCCCGACATTGCCATTCCCAATGGTATGTTCATTAATCTGTGTGACGGGTTTTAAACAGGCACTGGCACTGGTGACAAAAGCTTCCTTGGCCTCAAGTGCCTCTTCAAGGGTGAATGCCTCTTCGATAATCTCAATTCCCTTTTCTGTCGCCAGTGTGATAATGGATTGACGCGTGATGCCATTCAGGATCTCATGACTGGGTTTACGCGTTTTCAGCTTGCCATCTTTGGTCACAATCCAGGCATTATTAGAGGTGCCTTCGGTCACAAAACCGGCTTCATCCACCAGCCAGGCATCGTCATAGCCGTCGTCCAGAGCTGTTTGTTTGGAAAGTGCTGCGGCCAAAAGCTGTGTTGTTTTGATATCACAACGGCTCCAACGAATATCGGGCAGGCTTTTAACTTTTAGTGGTTTGAGTGCCTTATCCGGGTCAAAGGCAGGCATGCGCCGGGTGGTCATGACCATGGTTTGATCGCAGGCGGATGGGAACGGGAAATCACGTGTTGCAGAACCACGGGTCACTTGAATATAGACAAGGCCGGTTTTGAGACGATTGCGTTTGATCAGTTCTTTCATGATCAGCCCCATAGCCTTGCGTGACATGGGCATATCCATTTGTAGCTCATCTAAAGAGCGCTCCATGCGATCAAGATGAGGCTCGGCATCAATCAGCTTGCCTTGGTAAAGGTAGACGACTTCATAAACGCTATCGCCAAATTGAAATCCACGATCTTCGATATGAACAGAAGCATCGCTATGGCGCACGTAGGCACCATTGACATAGGCAAATCGGGACATAATTCTAGAAAAACTCCAAGCGCACAGAGAACATTTTTTCAACCTTGCGCACAGAATCAGATGCGGCAAACAGAACCACGCGGTCTTTGGGTTCCACAACTGTGCCACCACGCGGTGAAATCACCTGTCCATCGCGCACAATGGCCCCTAACAAGACGCCTGAGGGCATTTTAACGTCACGCAAGGGGGCACCAACCAGTGGTGAGGTTTCAAGGGCCTCAGCCTCAATCAATTCACCAAAGCCCTCACGCAAAGAGTGAACGCTATGGATACGGCCACGGCGGACTTGTTGCAGGATTTGTGAAACCGTGATGTTACGCGGGTTGACCACCACATCCACGTCCAGCTGGTTGAGCAAGGGTTCGTATAAAGATTTGTTAATCAGGGTGACAGCACGTTGGGAGCCCATGCGTTTGGCAAGCAAGGCACCAAGGATGTTGGTTTCGTCATCATCGGTGACAGAAACAATCGTTTCTGCTGATGATACGTTCGCTTCCATAAGTAAATCTTGATCGCGTACGTCACCGCATAAGACGGTTGTCTTGGTCAAATGGGCGGCGATATGGCGTGCGCGCGATTCATCTTTTTCAATGATCTTGGCATTGACCCACGGATATTCACGTTCCAGCTGCTGGGCCAAAAACAGGCCGATGTTCCCGCCCCCAAAGATCAGAAGGCGGCGGGCTTCTGTTTCTTCATGACCAAAGGCGGTTAAGGCACGGGCCATATGTTCTTCATCTACAACGAAGAAGGCTTCATCACCGGGAAGAATTTGATCGTCAGCGGTTGGGATCATGGATTTACCATCGCGCACCATACCAACCACAACGATATTCAGGTCCGGGAAAAGCTGGGCCAGCTGGCGCAGTGGTGTATGTACCAGCGGGCAGTCTTCTTCACAGCGCACCCCAACAAGGCGCACTTTGCCTCCACACAGCGGGATCATATCTGTGGCACCGGGAACGGTCAGACGACGCATAACAGCGCGTGCGACTTCAATTTCCGGGGAAATAATCACGTCAATGGGCAGATTGTCACGGGTATAAAGGTTTTGCCATTCCGGTGCGAGATAGCTTTGGGACCGGATGCGGGCGATTTTTTTAGGGACATTAAACAGGGAATGGGCCACTTGGGCGGCGACCATGTTAATCTCATCGGTATAGGTTACAGCAATGAGCATGTCGGCATCTTCGGCGCCAGCTTCTTTTAAAACGTCCGGGTGGCAGGCATGTCCGGTGACGCCGCGACAGTCCAATGTATCGGTGAGCTTGCCAATCAAGGTGGGGGATTGGTCGACAACGGTGACATCGTTGTCTTCCATGGCAAGATAGTGTGCGATGTTGGAGCCGACTTGCCCTGCCCCGCAGATAATGACCTTCATGTCTTATGTTTTCCTATCTTATGCCTTGGCTTTTTCATCGGCCGTCAGGTTCAGGGATTTCAGTTTGCGATGAAGTGCTGAACGTTCCATGCCGACAAAGCTTGCTGTTTTAGAGATATTCCCGCCAAAACGATTGATTTGGGTACTAAGATATTCCCGTTCGAAAATTTCACGGGCATCGCGTAGTGGCAGGCCCATAATTTCACTGGTTTGGTCCCATTTCAAGGTTTCAGAATCCTGTGCGGTGACTTCTCGGGGCAGCATGTCTGATTTAATCGGCTGGCTGGCATCGCCTGGGGCCATAATCAGGACACGTTCCACCACATTGCGTAGTTCACGTACATTACCGGGCCATTCGTAGGCTTGCATGGCGGCTAAAGCATCATCGCTGAAACTGCGTGGTGCATGCCCCAATGAATCAGCTGTTTTATGCATGAAATATTCCGCCAGTGTTGAGATGTCATCACGATGATCTGCCAGTGAAGGAATATCAATCGGCACAACACTTAAGCGATAAAATAAATCTTCGCGAAAACGCCCTTCTGCCATTTCAAGGCTGAGGTCTTTGGAACTGGAGGCAACAACACGCACATCGACTTCTACAGGGGTCGTGCCTCCTACACGTAAGAAACGTTGTTCTTGAAGAACCCGTACAATCTTGCCCTGAGTTTCTGCGGGCATGTCACTGACTTCATCAAGGAGTAGCGTCCCATTATGGGCCTGTTCAAAAAAACCGACCTTACCGGGCTGACCATTGGCTTCAACCCCGAAGAGTTCGCTTTCAACTTTATCAGATTCCATTGTTGCGCAATTAAGAACCACAAAGGGGCCTTTGGCGCGTTTGGATTGCAAATGGAGATGGCGCGCGGCCACTTCTTTACCGCAACCGGCCGGGCCGTTAATCAATACACGACTGTTGGATACGGCCACCTTTTCAACGGCTTGGCGTAACTGGTTAATCCGGCTTGAACTGCCAACCAATTGGTTTTCAACAGCCCCACGGGTACGGAGCTCCGCATTTTCACGACGAAGGTCGGCTGTTTCCAGAGCGCGTTCTACAGCCATAAGAAGACGGTCTGTTTTAAAGGGTTTTTCAATGAAATCATAGGCACCGTCATGCAGGGCTTTCACGGCTGTCTCAATCGTGCCGTGACCACTCATCATCACAACGGGCAGGTCTGGATGGTCTTTTTTCAGGGCTTTTAAAATGCCAAGCCCATCCAGACGGCTGCCTTGTAACCAGATATCCAGCAAAACAAGGCTGGGCCGACGTGTCTTGACCAGCTCAAGAGCTTGAGTGTCGCCACCGGCTTCGCGGGTTTCATAGCCTTCATCTTCAAGGATGCCTGAGGTCAGCATGCGAATGTCGGCTTCGTCATCAACGATCAGAATATCATGCGCCATCTGTTACCAACCTTACTGTCATTGCCATCGGGTCCTCTTGTTCTTCTTGTGGGTTTTTTTGCCCATGTTCTTCAAATTCGGGGAAGCGCAGTTCAACCAATGCTCCTCCCCCTTCTCGGTCTTTCAGAGTCAATTGCCCCTGATGTTCCTCCATGATTTTTTTCGCGATAGCCAAGCCCAGACCTGTTCCTTTGGTTCGGGTGGTGACATATGGGTCTGTCAGCTTTTCGCGTTCATCCTCAGGGAAGCCAATGCCATTATCAGAAATTTTAATTATGATTTCGTTACTTTCTTCACTTAAAGATAGGGCAACGGTGCCCAATGGAGCATCCATCCCTTCTTTCACCGGATCATCCGGGTCCATGTCATATTTGCTGAAAATCCCTTCGGCAGCATTTTTCACCAGATTGGTCAGCAAACGCGAGATTTGTTTGCGATCACACAGTAATACAGCACCGTTTTCAGGCAGTTCCAGCTCATAGTCGACCAGCTCCGTTCGGTTTTTCTCAAGGAAAATAATTTCCCCACAGAGTTCCTCAATGTTCTCTTTTTTCAACACCGGACGGGGCATGCGGGCAAAAGAGGAAAATTCATCGACCATATTGCGCATGTCTTCGACTTGGCGAATGATGGTTTCTGTACACATGGAGAATGTGTCAGGGTCATTTTCAATGTCTTTGAGATATTTACGTTTTAGGCGTTCTGCTGACAGTTGAATTGGGGTCAGCGGGTTTTTAATCTCGTGTGCAATCCGCCGTGCCACATTGGCCCAGGCTGCGCGACGTTCAGCACTTTGTAGTTCGGTAATATCATCAAAGGTCAGCACATAACCGATCAGGTCATCTTCCACCCATTCTGCGGCAATACTGGCATTGATGATACGGACTTGTCCATTGCGCAAAAGCTTGATTTCTTCCTGAGCGGGTCGATTGGGTTTGAGCGAAACTTTGGACAGCAGGTCTTCCAGTTCGGGTAAGACGTCACGCAAGGGCTGGCCCATCAGATGCCCAATTTCAGTTTGCAAAAACAGGCTGGCAAAACGGTTGGGTAAGTGAATAAAGCCTTCCGGGTCAATCCCGATCACTCCGGCAGAGACACCATCCAGAACGGTTTCGGTAAAACGGTGGCGTTCAGCCATTTCTCTGTTGGCTTCAATCAGGCTGTCGCGCTGGGCTTCGAGCTGTTCGGCCATTCGGTTAAAGGCGCGGCCCAGCATGCCAATTTCATCTGCACTATGTTCCTTATCCACCCGTACAGCCAGGTCGCCTTTTCGGATGCGCTCGCTGCCTTCAATCAAGTCTGTCAACGGGCGCACCATCTGGTTGGCAAAGGTCATGCCCAGCCAGGCAGCAGCCAGTAACAGCATGAAGGCAATGATCATAAAGATCATGACAAAGCTGATATGAATGCCTTCCCGGCGTTTTTCCAGTTCTGAATATTGGGAATAGGCATTATGAACCCGTTCAATTGACCCACTGATTTCCGGTGGAATGAAACGACCGATAAACAGGTAGGTATCAATATAACGTTCAAGTTTTACCACGGCGCGTGCGCGGTCATTTCGTGGCTCATAAGTGATTACCACATCCCGGTTGTTGGCCTTTTCAAAGACTTCGCGATCAATGGTATCAAAGGCAAGGCTCAGGGTTAGGGCTGTATGTGCCAGAACACGTCCCTGCCCGTCTAAAATTGCAGCTTCGACTAGGTTTTTTTCCTGTGCCAGACGGATCAGTTCCCGTTTTAGGGAATAGGTCGAACGAGAAAGTTGTGGTGCGTTGCGGTTGAGGGCATTTGCCATAGACAAGGCATCAATTTGAATGGAACGGATATGTTCCTCGCGATAGGCTTCTGCGACAGTTTGTGAGGAACTGAGCGCTGTTGAAACACGTTCGTTAAACCAGGACTGCATGCCCAAATTCAGGTAAAGACCTGCAAAAATAGCAACAAGAATGGCAGGTGTAACAGCCAGTAAGCTAAAGAACAGAACCAGCCGGGTATGCAGTTTTGACCCCGCAATACCACGTGAATGCTGTATTTTCAGGTTAATCAGTCGGCGGATGATTAATGTGCCCAGCAAAAGCATAAGAACGGCATCGACATAAAGAAGATTCAGGATGAGGGACGGGTCAGATTCCCCCGGTCCTGAGCTACTCATGGCAATAAAAGTTGCCAGCCCAGAAAAGATGGTTGAAATAACCAGTAAAAAGGCCAGCTTGCGCCCTAGCCCGGTGCGGCGAAACCAGATCAGAAATTTTGTGAGTTGATCTGCGCTGGATTTAGGTAAAGATACCGACATACATTCCCCTTAAAACGGGTTCCCACCATAGATATAGCAAATCCCGAGTAATTTTGATTAAAAATTACGACGACGTATTTGCGTAAAATCAAAGAGTTATAACTGATGTATTTAGGTGGGAGTTTAGCCTTAGTTGTTGCGCAAATGCAACACCTGTTGCGTTTGTGTCGGTAATTTTATTTCCCGGCATTTTTCGTGATTGGAATGTTGAGTTCGCGGATTTTTTTGCGAAGGGTATTCCGGTTCAGTCCCAGGACTTGAGAGGATTTGATCTGATTGCCGTTTGTCGCTTCTAAAGTCATTGAGATTAAAGGTCTTTCAATCTCTTTTAATATGCGGTCATAAAGTCCCGGTGGTGGCAAGCCATCATCATGGGCATCAAAATAAGAACGTAGGTGATATTCAACGGCAGCAGACAGGTTGTCTGGGTCGCTTTCACCACCGCCAGAGGCACTTTGGGCGCTGAGTTCAGCCAATTCCTGCTGGATGACTTCCAGTGTGATGGTTTCTTGCGAATAAAGGGCTGCAAGGCGGCGAATGATGTTTTCAAGTTCGCGCACGTTGCCCGGCCAGTTATGTTGTTTCAGGCGGTCAAGGGCTGTTCCCTCAATGGTTTTCCAAGGCAGCCCCTCTTCTGCAACAAGGCTGAGAAAGTGATTAGCCAGTTCTGGAATATCTTCTGTGCGTTCACGCAAAGGGGGTAAGCGAATGGGCACAACGTTGAGACGATAATATAAATCTTCGCGAAAGAGTCCCTGACGGATCAGGCTGCGCAAATCGCGGTGGGTTGCAGCCACAATGCGGACATTGGCCTTAATGGGCGTGCTGCCCCCGACTGTGGTGAATTCCCCTTCTTGTAAAACGCGCAACAGACGGGTTTGGGCTTCTGCTGGCATATCGCCGATTTCATCTAAAAACAGGGTGCCGCCTTCGGCCTGTTCAAAGCGGCCGGATTTACGGTTGGTTGCCCCTGTAAAGGAGCCTTTTTCATGGCCAAACAGTTCACTTTCAATCAGTTCTTTCGGGATGGCGGCCATGTTCAGGGCGACGAAATTTCCGTTGCGGCGTTTGCCGTAATCATGAAGGGCGCGTGCAACCAGCTCTTTACCTGTACCAGACTCCCCGGTAATCATCACCGACAGGTCGGTTCCCATCAGGCGGGCCAGCGTGCGATAGATATCCTGCATAGCCGCAGAACGCCCGATTAAGGGGAGTTCTTCTTCCATATTATCATCTGAAACGGCAGCGGGTTTGCACGGCTGTGGCGTTTCAAGGGCGCGTTTGACAACGGATGTAAGTTCGTTGAGGTCAAAGGGTTTGGGGAGGTATTCAAAGGCCCCGCGTTCGGTTGCGCGCACCGCTGTCATCAGGGTGTTTTGTGCACTCATAACAATGCAGCGCAGTTCGGGGCGGATTTTTTTGATGCGTGGGATCAGGTCAAGACCATTTTCGTCAGGCATGACCACATCGGTAATGACCAAATCCCCTTCCCCTTCACTGACCCATCGCCATAGGGTGGAGGCATTTCCGGTAACACGAACTTCATAACCTGCCCGCCCCAGGGCCTGATTGAGGACGGTACGAATGGCAGCATCGTCATCGGCAATTAGGATTGTGGCAGTCATGATTGTTTTTCCTTTTGGGTATCAAGGGGGCCGTGGAGTTTTTCTGAATACATGGGCAGCATAATGCGAAAGACGGTTTTCTTTGGCTCGCTTTCACATTCAATCAGCCCACCGTGATCACCGATCATTTTGGCAACCAAGGCGAGGCCAAGGCCGCTGCCTTTGGCTTTGGTGGTGACAAAGGGTTCAAATAGTTGGGAGCGCAGGTCTTCAGGGATGCCGGGGCCATTGTCCTGAATGGAAACCATCAGGGGGAGATGCACACGGGTGTTTGATCCGGGTACGGCCAGACGCACGCCATGTTGATAGGCGGTGGTGATGGTGATTTCTGCTGTATCCTGTGTGGCGGCCTCGCTGGCATTTTTCACAAGATTAAGGATGATCTGAATGAGATTGTCCTTATTGCCAAATACCGGAGGCAAAGAAGGGTCGTATTGTTCAATGAAACGTACATGTTTACCAAAACCATTTTGGGCAAGGTGGCGTACATGTTCCAAAACCTGGTGGATGTTGACGGCTTCCCGTTTGATGGGACGTCCGTCTGAAAAATTTTCCATACGGTCAACAAGGGCGCAAATCCGGTCTGTTTCATCGGTGATCAGGCGTGTCAGGGTCTTGTCATCGTCATTGGCTGTCGTTTCCAGAAGTTGTGCAGCCCCGCGAATGCCGGAAAGCGGGTTTTTAATTTCATGGGCCAGCATGGCAGACATGGCAGTAATTGTGCGTGCCGCAGACCTGTGTTTCAGTTGTCGTGCAATTTGATCTGCCAAGGAGCGTTTGGTCAGAGTCAGGATGATCAGGGACGGATCTTCAATCAGGGGCGAGGCATTGGCATTGACCAGCTGTTTACCCAAGCGTGGGGATTCCAGATTGACGCCATTTTCAGAGACATTGGCCTGATCAATGCGGGCTTGCTGGATCAGGGCAAGAATGGGGCTGTCATGGGGGATAAATTCATCAAGATTGCGTCCGGCTAAATAGGTTGCGCTGGCTTGAAGAAGCTGTTCACCACTTGTGTTGATGAAACGCATGATGCCTTTCTCATCAATGACAAAGACGCAGGAGGAAACAGAATTTAAAATAATTTCGCCATCAAATGAAATGGGGTCAGCAGGCATGGTTCAGGCCACCTTTCTTTCAATATTGGCTGTGTAAAAATCATGAATTTTTTGCGTGACTTCTTGCGGAGTGGCAAGCTTCATGATCTCATTTCTGAAATGAGTGGCATCTTTCAGTCCCTTGCAGTACCAGCCGAGATGTTTGCGTGCATGACGTACGCCAACATGTTCCCCATAATGGGCAAGCATGGCCTGATAATGTTCCAGTACAATATCGCGCTGTTCTTCCAAAGATGGCGGTTCTGTGATGCTGCCATCGTTCAGATAGTCCATGACCTGTTTAAGAAACCAGGGACGACCATAGGCACCGCGACCAATCATGACGCCATCAACACCGGATTGGGTGCGCATCTGATCGACATCTTCCAATGTGTTGATGTCGCCATTGCCAATGACGGGAATGGAAACAGCTTGTTTAATCGGTGCAATCGCAGCCCAGTTGGCGTGCCCGCCATACATTTGATTGCGTGTACGCCCGTGAATGGTGACGCAGGAAAGTCCTGCATCTTCAGCCATTTTTGCAAGGGTGACAGCGTTCAGGCTTTCTTCGTCCCAGCCCAGTCGCATTTTGACGGTGACAGGGACGCTGACTGCTTTTTTGACAGCTTGCATGATTTCGCCGGCGAGTTTTTCATTTCGCATCAAGGCGGAACCTGCATAGGATTTCACGACTTTTTTCACAGGGCAGCCCATGTTGATATCAATGATATCGGCCCCGCGTGCTTCGTTCATCTTGGCGGCTTCGGCCATGATTTCGGGGTCTGTTCCCGCCAATTGAACGGCAATGGGGTTTTCGTCTTCGCATGGGGTTGCCATTTTCTGTGTCTTGGTGGAGGCGCGGAGCATCTCCTGACTGGCAATCATTTCAGAGACAACGAGTCCGGTACCAAACTTTTTAACTAGTTTGCGAAAAGGCATATCGGTGACACCTGACATAGGGGCCAGGATCACCGGGCTTTCTAAGGTGATATTGCCAATCTTCATTGTCTAAAATTTAATCATGAATAATAACTGCACAAACTATAGGCAATTATAGGACGCGCTGCAACATAAAACTGAGCCTCTTATACGTAAGTAGAAGAGGTTTCACGTTTCTATAAAAAAGGATTGAGTAAGGTCCTGACTCTACGCCATCATAATGTCTGTGACGAACTTAACGCCCAGAAAACCAAGGCTGAGCAACAGATAGGCAACCAGAACAAGGCGGGCAGCTTTACGTCCGCGCATGCCACTGTGATGATGGGCCCACAACAGGGCTGCAATGGCGATAAAGGCAGCGATGGAAAAGAGGCTTTTGTGATCGGCTGTCAGCAATGTGCCTGTTTCCATCATGGAAACCCCCATGCCGGAAAGGAGCCCAAGGGCCAGAACAATTTCACATGCGATTAAAAGACGCACCAGCAGGCTTTCACTATCGACAACGGATGGTAAAATGCGGCTAAGCTTGGTTGGGCGTTTGGTTTTGAGTGCACGTTCAACCAAAAAGGCACTGAGCGCGGCAACGGCGGCAATGGTTGCCATAGCATAAGTGAAGACGGAAATCGCAATGTGGAATATAATCCAGTTGCTGATGGCCCCTTCACTTTCAATGGTTTGACCGGGAAAGGCTGACCAAAGCAGCGCCCACAGGCCCATCGCGGCCAGATAGGGCATCAACAAGGGGCTGAGACGCCAGGCCAGGCGGGTGAGTGCACATGTCAGGGCAAAGCAAACGGCGCTGGCCGAAATTGTCACCCATATGGCCAATGACAAGGAGGTGCGCCATTCACCGGAGAGTTGTACCAATGTCCAGCTGAGTGATCCGGCAAGAGCAACGGCTAACAGAGACCAGAAGGTCTTCCCCTGCTCTTTCGGTTCTTTAAAAAAATAGAGTGCAGGTACGGCCAGAGCGAGTACAGCACTGAAGCTGAAGATCATTGATTGTAACATAGTCTCAGTATCTAGCCTTATGTGGGCGTTGGATGCAATAGCTATTGTTTCATAGGGGGAGTCCCTTAATTTATTGAGTTTGGTTTGTGAAAAATGTCGCTAGGTAAGGAAATGACTTGCAGGAAGAGTATTTCTCTTTCAAAAGTCATTGATTATGGCCTTTGCGTCATTTTCTACAAATTCCGTAAATTAACTAGGTCCTGACCTTAGATGAAACAGATTTATGCCATTATTGTTGCGGGCGGGCGTGGAAGCCGCTTTGGCTCAGAACTGCCCAAGCAATATTGTGAGCTGGCTGGAAAGCCTGTGCTTTTCCATACGGTCCAAGCTTTTTTGTCTCATCCCCGTATATCAGGGGTGCGTGTGATTATTCATCCTGATGATTATGGGCTGTACGATTCGGCTGTGGAAGGTCTGGAACTGTTGGCTCCTGTTCATGGGGGGGCGACACGTCAGGATTCTGTTCGTCAGGGGCTTGAAAGTCTGGCTGAACTGGAACCGGATCTGGTTTTAATCCATGATGCAGCCCGCCCATTTGTCAAGGCTGATGTCATTGACCGGGTGATTGATAAAGTTAAAGAGGGTCAAGGTGTTATACCTGCCCTGCCCGTTTCTGATACCCTTAAAAAAGAGAAGCAGGGCTTATGCGTGGGGACGGTTGATCGCTCAAACTTATGGCGGGCACAAACGCCACAGGGCTTTTTATTTCCTGATATTTATGGGGCCCATCAAAGCCAAAAGGGATGTGAACTAACCGATGATGCTGCTGTGATGGAAGCGGTTGGCAAGCAGATTACTTTCGTTTTGGGGCATGAAGATAACCTGAAAATTACAACCCCGGATGATATGGGGCGGGCGCAAAGGATGATGAAAATGGATCTGGAATTTCGCAATGGCACAGGGTTTGATGTTCATCGTTTTGCCGAAGGTGATTTTGTAACCCTGTGCGGTGTTGAAGTTCCGCATACTCATGGTTTGTCGGGGCATTCAGATGCTGATGTTGCTTTACATGCCTTAACTGATGCAATCTTAGGCGCGATTGCGCAAGGGGATATTGGAAGCCACTTCCCACCGAGTGATATGCAGTGGAAAGGTGTCTCTTCGGACCGTTTTTTGAAAAAAGCCTGTGATTTGGTTGCTGAAAAAAAGGGAACCATCTGCCACCTGGACCTGACGATTATTTGTGAACGCCCCAAGATTGGCCCGCACCGCGATGCCATGCGTCAGAAAATTGCTGAAATTGCGGGTATTTCCATTGATCGTGTCAGTGTTAAGGGGACAACGACGGAAAAATTGGGTTTTACAGGCCGTTCTGAAGGAATAGCAGCGCAGGCCAGTGCAACCGTAAAACTTTAGAAAAATATAACGGGTGCGAAATAGACAGGACTGAAAATATTCCCGTTTTCAGTCCTTTTTCAGGGTCTGTTCGGCAATCCATTTGAGGTAATCCGGATTGCCTTTTTCAATGGGGAGAGAGACCACGCAGGGACAGTCATAGCTATGAAGCTCCCCTATCCTTTCGATGGCTCGATCAACATGAGTTGGTGTGGTCTTGGCAAAAAAAGCCGTTTCCGAATCATCTTGGACGGCATCATTCCACCAGTATAAGGACTGGATGGCTGGCAGGATATTAACGCAGGCGACCAGGCGTTCTTTGATCAATTGTTGGGCGATTGCGCGTGCTTCGCTCTGATCGCTACAGGTCACATATAGGGTAACGGCTTTCATATGAGGTCTCCTCTATCTCAGGCACGCTGCCCTCTGTTTCAAGGGCGGTATGTATAAAGCTTGGACAAAATGCCCTTTCGCAGTACCATAAGCTATCCTTGACGTTTGCAAAATGAGATTGCCATGACAAAGGACAAAATGGAAAGCACTGGACAGTATGATGGCGAAAAACCATCACAGACACAACGGAAATGGTTGTCTCGTGGACTGAAGCAGGCTGGAGGCAAGCTGCCGCTGTTTGATGAATTTGGACAACAGGTCAATCCACAAACCGTCAAAAGCTGTATCCGAAATGGTTGGGCCGAACCATGGTTTACAAATCCGCTCAAACCTGATTGGCTGGTTTGTAAGTTAACAGACTTGGGCCGAAAAATTCTGGAGGCTTAGTTCTGGTCTTTTTGTGTGAAAGAAAATAAATTCACATGGTAAATATGTTTAATTTCTGAGGTTTTCATTAATACGACTGCGATTCATTTTTCTTCTCTAAAAATGCCTTGCAACTGCAATTGAAGTTTTTTAGATAAAATTTGTAGGATTTTGTGTGTTGAGAAATCAAAAGAGGTTGATTACTTAACTGCATGTGTAGATTTTAAGCTGGGTATCGTTTAGTCAAGGGTGCTAGTATATTGAAAAAACTATATATTTGTACAAACGTGAGAGTGGGGGGCCGCCCTTCTTGCGCGTTGCGGGGAAGTAAGGAAACGTTACTTCTCCTAAGGCAAGAACTGGCCCTGCGTCATCTCGATATTGCAGTTGAAGAAATTGTATGTCTTGGTCAATGTGACCACGGCCCTGCCCTGCGCCTTGCCCCTGGCGGTGCTTTTCATTTAGGCGCAACGCCGGATAAAATACAGGAGATTGCCGACTGGCTGGAGAATGAGTTAGCAAAAGAGTGATAAGGTCTGGACCATGTGACGTCACTCTTTTTGTTTCGTTGGTATTTGGAAGTGCTTTTCAAATTCATCTGCAGGCTTGGGTTTGGACAAGAAGTAGCCCTGAATAATAGAGCAGCCCCCTTCGCTAAGGAATTCGGCTTGCGGCTGGCTTTCAACCCCTTCTGCGATACTTTGCATGCCGAGGTTTTCGCTCATGGACAGGATGGTTTTAATAAGCTGGCGGTTGCCTTCGTCATTGAACATGCCATGGATGAAGCTTTGATCAATTTTGAGGTGATCCACAGGCAGGCGGCGCAGGTAGCTCAGGTTGGAATAACCTGTGCCAAAATCATCAATGGCAATGCGCACCCCAATTTGTTTCAGGGCATGGAGATTGGATTTGACTTGCTCGGGGTTATCAATGAAGGAGCCTTCGGTGATTTCAATTTCCAGACAGCTCCCATTGAGTTCATATTGGTCCAGCAAGTCTTGCACCAGTTTGGGGAAATGATGGTTGGTAATTTGTTCTGGTGCGATATTTACCCCAATGGTCATGGCGGGATAGTCTTTGTCGCGCCATTCTTTCAGCTGTTTACACACGGTTTCCAGAACCCATGTGCCAATTTCTGAAATCAGGCCGATTTCTTCGGCAATGGGGATAAATTCTGCTGGACCGATTTTGCCAATTTCATCGTTATGCCAACGTAAGAGGGCTTCTGCGGCAATGATGTTGCCATTGGGGGCTTTGGCCTGTGGCTGGTAATAAAGTTCAAATTCATTTTTCGCAATGGCACTGCGCAGTGCTGTTTCGATTTGTAGCTGGCGCATGCCTTGTTCCGTGAAAGACGGATTGAACAGGTTGAAGGTGCTGCGCCCTTCTGCCTTGGAACGATACATGGCTGCATCAGCATGTTTGATAATGGTTTCCACATCTTCGCCATCTTCGGGAAAGACGCTCATGCCCAGGCTGGCGGTCACAAAAAGTGTGTGTTCCTGTACAGTAAAGGGTTTGGAGAACGCATCAATAATACGTTGGGCAACTTTGATGACTTCATCTACGCTGTCAATTTCCGGGAAAAGCAAAATAAACTCATCCCCACCCATGCGCGCAACGGTGTCTTCACCACGGGTGCATTTTTTAAGCCGTTCAGCAGCTTCTTCCAAAATGGCATCCCCGGTATTATGGCCTAGCGTATCGTTGATCTTTTTAAAATGATCAAGGTCCACAAACATAATGGACAGCTTGCTGTCATGGCGTTTGGCGCGTTCTACAGCCATATTAAGGCGATCTGAAAACAGGCGGCGGTTGGGCAGTTTGGTCAGTTCGTCAAAATAGGCCAGACGCTGGATTTGTTTTTCCTGATTTTTACGTTCTGTGATATCGCAGAAAATACCCGCATATTGGAAAATATCTCCAGCATCATTTTTAATGGCGGTGATGGTCAGCCATTCTGGATAGACTTCCCCATTTTTGCGACGGTTCCAGATTTCACCTTGCCAATAGCCATCTTTTTTCAGTTGTTCCCACATTTTTTGGTAGTAGCCTTTTTCATGGCGACCTGATTTTAACAAGGCTGGTGTGTGACCAATGGCTTCTTCTGCGCTATATCCTGTGACATGGGTAAAGGTTGGGTTGACGTACGCAATTTTGCCTTCTGCATCAGCGATGATGATACCATCCAGCGATGCCTCAATAATCTTATGGGCCAGATGCAGGTTATTTTGTGAGGTGCGCAACGCCTGAGAGCGTTCTTCTAAAATGGTATTGATACGCCGGACATATTCAAATTGCAGGCTGGAAAGAATTCCGGAAAAACTGATCAACCCGATAATATCGCCATTATGATTATGCACACCAAGATGGCGAAAGCCTGTTTTCACCAGCTGGTTGCGGGTTTCCAGCAGGTTTGCATCCTTGGAAATGGTCTTGAGAGGGCGTGAAGCCGCCTCCCCTGCGGTTTGGGGGAATTGACGTTGGGATAAAAAGCGTGTGACGTCTTTTTCCGTGATGATGCCATAACCATCTTCAAATTGTACGCAAACCGCAGCCTGTGGGGAATTGCTGATGATTTTTAAGGTATCATGCAGCGACAGGCTTTCATGCGCCATGGGGGCGGTTTGGGTGATCGTCTGTTCAACGGTTTTGACGGTCAGATAATATTCTTCGCCATGTTTCAAGATAACATCGGTCTGGGTGATGATCCCGATGGGCGTATTATCATCATTGATGACCAGAAGATGGCGAACCTTTTCTTCTTTAAAACGAACCGCAGCAGCCCCAATGGTGACATCTTCGCGGATGCTTTTGACCGGGAAGTTCATGAACTCACGCACAGGGCGATCAAAGATGGCCAGGTTGGAGACATCCATGCGCAGGCTGTCTTTTTCCGTCCAGATGCCAATGGGCATCCCGTTTTCTTCAACCAGAATAGAACTACAGCCATGGGCCTGCATTGTGTGGGCGCAGTGGGCAACCGTATCATCAGGGCGGCAGGTCAGCAGGTTGTGGTTTACAATCGTGCTGATAGGGTTATTGATCGGGTTCATTTCACTCTTCATTTCCATGGCGGTTCAGGAGCCTATCATAACCAAATGAAGAGTGAAAAGGTAGCGTTACGTATAAGTACTTATGTCTGAATTACAGGACATCGCACACTTCGTCAAAGGCTGGTCGTGGTCCGCGATTGTAAAGACCTGCTTTATCCCCATACCCAATATTGCACAGGAAGTTAGACTTGAGACTGGAGTCTTTAAAAAACTCTTCATCCAGTTTCTTGTTATCAAAACCGGACATGGGGCCGCAATCTAGTCCTAAAGTGCGACATGCCATGATGAAATAGGCACCTTGCAAGGTGCTGTTTCGGGTGGCTGTTTCTTCACACAGGTCCGGTGCATTTTCAAACATGTCAGCTGCACCGGGGAAGCTTGGGAACAGGCGGGGCATGTTGGTGTAGAATGTCATGTCAGTTGCAATGATTGCCGTCGCCGGAGCAGACATTGTTTTTTCGATATTACCTTCTGACAAGCAGGCTTTCAGGCGTTCTTTGGCTTCTGGCGTTTTGATAAAAGTGATGCGCACCGGGTTGCAGTTCATACTGGTTGGTGCCCAGCGGGCCAGGTCCCAGGCTTTGTTCAGAAGGTCATCCGAGACGTCTTTGTCCTGCCACACATTATGAGTGCGGGCTTCGAGAAAGAGTTGGTTAAGGGCTGTATCATCAAGCGGTTGAGACATGAGTATATTCCTGAATTAAATCTATTTTTCGAAGATAAGTCAGAGGGGGAAATTATTCAATCCCCTACCCGATTTTGTGATTGCTTTATTAGTGAAATGTAATTTTAATAAAGGTCAGATTTTATCATGTAGGATGGATCATCATGCAAAAAAGAAAAAATGCCGATGTCTTGAAAGAAACCTTGGAATTGGCGGGAAAGAAAGTTCTGGATATCGGCAGTGGTGAAGGCCACCTGACTCGCATGATGGCGAAACAAGGGGCTCATGTGATCGGACTGGAATGTTCTGAGCGTCAGATGGAAAAGGCCCTGTCCTATGAGACTGTGGCAGATGAACGTTTTATGGACGGTGTGGGCCAAGACCTGCCTTTTGATGATGAAACGCAGGACATCATTGTGTTTTTCAACAGCCTGCACCATATCCCACTGGATGAACAATTTAATGCCTTGAAAGAGGCCGTGCGTGTGTTGAAAAAAGGCGGACAGATTTATATCTCAGAACCTATTGCCGAAGGCCCGCATTTTGAGCTGTTGCAGCCCATTGACGATGAAACCCATGTGCGCGCGGTGGCTTATGACAATATCAAGCGATATGCGGAACTGGGCTTAAGCTGGGAAGCCGAAGAAATTTATAATCATCCGGTTCGTCGCAAGAGCTTCGAAGAATTGCATGATAAGTTGACAGGTCCAAACCCGGAACGTGAAAAGATTTTTGAAGACCAAGACGTGGAGCTACGCGCGGCTTTTGACCGACTTGGCGATCAAAAAGCAGACGGGCTGACTTATTTTGATCAGCCGACACGGATGAATTTATTGAAGAAGTAAGAAAGAAACCGTCATCCCCAACTTGATTGGGGATCCAGAAAGTCCATAAAGGTAACTGGATCCTCGTATTAAGTACGAGGATGACGGTTTTATTTGGTGATCAACGGAAGCTGTTGTTGATCCCGTCCAGGGCGTGGTTGCCCGGACACAGTGTTTTTTCATCCAGGCTGTTCAACGGTGTATCCGTTGTACCAAGGAAGTCGTGCATATCACGCAAGGTTGGGTCACAATACAGCAGACCTGTCAGGATCTCGCCTTTTGCACGGTGTTGTTCAATGGCATTGATAGCCGCAAAACGATCTTGCGGATCAAAGCCGTTGATACCCTTGTGCAGGCGCAGGATGGAACCATCATGCAGGCAGATATCCTTGCTTTCGCCTTCCGGATAAGACGTTGTGATCTCTTCTTGGGACGGCACGAAGTCTGTGATGTTGCCTTCTTCCACATGTTCACGCACGTAATCATAAGAGCGTGTAGATGTGGCGTGGTTGTTGAAGGTCACACAAGGTGACATGATGTCGATGAAAGCAAAACCTTCGTGACAGATCGCAGCTTTCAGCAACGGCACCAGCTGTTCTTTATCACCAGAGAAAGAACGCGCAACAAATGTTGCCCCCAGTTGCAGAGCCATGGTCGGCAGGTCAATCGCCCCCCACATGATCTCTTCACCTTTTTTGGTTTTGGAACCTTTATCCGCTGTTGCCGCTGTTTGACCTTTTGTCAGGCCATAAACACCGTTGTTGGCAACCACATATGTCATGTTCAGGCGACGGCGCACCACATGGGCAAACTGGCCCATACCGATAGACGCTGTATCGCCATCACCGGACATGCCGATATATTTCAGGCTGCGGTTTGCCATGGACGCCCCAGTTGCCACAGACGGCATACGGCCATGAACGGTGTTAAAGCCATGAGACTTACCCAGGAAGTAAGTTGGGGCTTTGGAAGAACAGCCGATACCAGACAGTTTGGCAACTTTGTGTGGCTCGATTGACAGCTCGAAACAGGCTTGAACAAGCGCTGCACCCACGGCATCGTGGCCACAACCCGCACATAATGTGGACAAAGACCCTTCGTAGTCACGATAGGTCAGGCCCAGTTCGTTGCGTGCCAGGTTCGGGTGATGAAATTTGGACTTTAAGTAACTCATTTTTCTTACCCTCTCTTCGCAGCTTTTTTCTTCGCCGGCTTGATGGCAATGTTTTTAACAATGGCTTCACTGATGAAGGAAGCTGTGATCGGCATACCGTCATAATGGGTGACTTGAACAACCTTGGCCGGATCAATTTCCAGCTCGTTGATCAAGAGCGTACGCATTTGACCGTCACGGTTTTGTTCAACAACAAAGACCTGATCATGTTTCTTGATGAAGTCATCAACAGCCTTGCCAAACGGGAAAGATTTCACACGCATACCGTCAAGGCTGTAGCCTTGATCAGCCAGCATGTCGAAAGTTTCGTCCATGGCATGGTCTGTTGTACCGTAATAGATCACTCCGACTTTAGAGCCTGCGTTGCCCGCATGCATTTCCGGCTGAGGCAGAAGTTCAGCAGCTGTTGCAAACTTCTTCTCCAGACGTTCCATGTTGCGAACGTAATCTTCGCCTTTTTCGGTGTAAACCGCATATTCATCACGGCTTGTACCACGGGTGAAGTAGATGCCTTTTTCCGGGTGTGTGCCCGGATATGTGCGATACGGAATACCATCACCATCCACATCAAGGTAACGGCCAAACTCTTCAACTTCTTCAAGCTGTTGGGCGTTGAGAACTTTACCACGGTCATATTCGCGGCTGTCATCCCAGCTCAGTTCTTCTGTCAGGTGATCGTTCATGCCCAGATCCAGATCCGTCATCAAGATGATCGGTGTCTGTAAACGTTCAGCATAATCAAACGCATCAGCAGACATGTCGAAACATTCTTTGGGGGATGATGGGAAAATCATCACTTGTTTCGTATCACCGTGTGAAGCATACGCGCAAGACAGGACGTCTGATTGTTGTGTACGTGTCGGCATACCTGTGGATGGGCCAGCACGTTGAACGTTCATCAGAACCACCGGAATTTCAGCGAAATAAGCCAAACCGAGGAATTCTGTCATCAACGACACACCCGGACCGGATGTGGCTGTGAAAGAACGTGCACCGTTCCAGCCGCCACCAATGGCGATACCGATCGCAGCCAGTTCGTCTTCGGCCTGCATGACGGCGAAGTTCTTTCTGCCAGATGCCGGGTCGATACGCAGGCGGTTACAGTATTTTTCGAAGTTTTCAACAACGGATGTGGACGGGGTGATCGGATACCAACCCGCAACCGTACAGCCCCCATAAACCGCACCCAGACCACAAGCTGTGTTGCCGTCAATCAGGATGCGTGAACCAACCTGATCGGAATTTTTAACGGTGATGGACAGTGGGCATGTGAAGTTGCTTGTCGCCATCTGATAGCCGAGTTCCAAGGCATGGACGTTCGGGGCAATGAGCTTTTCCTTGCCTTTGAACTGATCTGAGATCAAGCCTTTGAGAACGTCGAAATCCATATCCAGCAGAGCTGCAAGAGCACCGATATAGATGACGTTCTTAAACAGTTGGCGCTGACGCGGGTCAGTATATTCTTTACGGCACACATCAGAAATCGGCAGGCCGAGGAAGGTAATGTCCTTGCGCAGCAGCTGCGGGTCGATTTCTTTGGTGGAATCATAAAGGAAATAACCGCCAGCCAGTACATGTTCAACATCGGCAACCATGGACTGGGCGTTCATGCCCACTACGATTTCTGCACCGCCTTCACGGCGACCAAGATAGCCTTTTTCAGAAACACGCACGTCAAACCATGTGGGCATGCCCTGAATGTTGGACGGGAAGACGTTACGCGGACTTACCGGAACGCCCATACGGAACAAGGCTTTGGCAAACATGTTGTTGGCACTGGCAGAACCAGTTCCGTTTGTGTTGGCAAAACGAATAACAAATTCGTTTACGGAATTAATATGTTTCATCGTTAAGCCACCTCTACCTGTGTCGCTTTAAATAGGAATTTCTGCATGTCCCATGCCCCTGTCGGGCAACGTTCCGCGCAAAGGCCACAGTGCAGACAAACATCTTCATCTTTGACCATGATTTTTTTGCTGGCAAGTGCATCAGAGACATAAATGTCTTTTTCGTTACCCACAGCCGGAACGCGCAGGCGTGAACGCAGATCATCTTCATCACCATTGTCGATGAAGTTGATACAATCCATCGGACAGATATCTTCACAAGATACACATTCGATACAACGATCGCCTAAGAAGACAGTCTGAACGTCGCAGCTCAAACAACGTGAGGCTTCTTTCAGGGCCAGCTTTTCATCAAAGCCCAACTCAACTTCCGCCATCATGTCTTTCATGGCTTCTTCCAAATTCATCACCGGCACTTTATTGCGCGGGTCATTGGAAACAGCACTTTGATAAGACCACTCATGAATACCCATTTTCTGAGATTCCATGGTGTAGTTCCCTGCCGGGATCTCATCGAGTTCTTTGTCATCAGACAGCATACGGTCAATAGAGGCCGCAGCAATGTGACCGTGGGCCACAGCTGTAATGATGTTTTCCGGACCAAAGGCCGCATCACCTGCAAAGAAAACTTTCTCGTGGCTGGATTGCAGCGTGTCTTTATTCAGAACTGCCATGCCCCAGTCATCAAAATCAATGCCGATGTTGCGCTCAATCCAGGGGAAGCTGGCATCCTGACCAACAGCAACCAGCACAAGGTCACATTCCACCAGCATTTTCTCACCGGTGGAGACCAGGTTACGTTTGCCCTTGTCCCACTGTGTTTCAACGCGTTCGAATTCAACGCCGATGAATTTGCCGTCTTCAATGACGTAACGCAGCGGTGTGTGGTTCGGGATGATTTCAACACCTTCTTCCATGGCGTCTTCACGCTCCCATGGGGAAGATTTCATTTCGTCATAGGTGGAACGAACGATGGCTTTGACTTCGCTGGCACCCAGGCGACGTGCTGTACGGGTACAGTCCATTGCCGTGTTACCACCGCCCAGAACAACAACGCGTTTCGGGGCTTCTTTAACGTGTTCGAATGTGACACCAGCCAGCCAGTTGATCCCGATTTGAACGTGATCTCCAGCTTCTTCCAGACCGTCCATTTTTAATGGGCGACCAGACGGGGCACCTGTGCCGACAACAACAGCGTCGTAGCCTTCATCCAGAACAGATTTCAGGGACGTCAATTCTTCACCAAAGCGGGTGTTCACACCAAAATCGAGAACCGTGTCTACTTCGCTGTTCAATGTATCCAGCGGCAAGCGGAAAGACGGGATTTGTGTGCGCATCATGCCGCCAGCCTGGGCGTCGCGCTCATAAAGTGTTACGTCATACCCCAGTGGCATCAAATCACGTGCAACTGTCAGGGAAGCCGGACCTGCACCAAGCAAGGCAATCTTTTTGCCATTCTTTTCTGTCGGGATTTGCGGCAGGCGGTCTTTGATATCTTCTTTATTGTCGGCAGCAACACGTTTGAGGCGACAGATCGCCACCGGATTTTCTTCTACGCGTTGGCGGCGACAGGCCGGTTCACACGGGCGGTCACATACACGACCCAGAACACCCGGAAAGACGTTTGCTTCCCAGTTGACCATATAAGAGTCTGTGTAACGACGTGCGAGGATCAAGCGAATATATTCAGGAACCGGCGTGTGGGCCGGACAGGCATATTGGCAATCGACCACTTTATGAAAGTGTGCCGGATCAGAAGTGTTGGTTGGTTTCACGGGGCAACCCTATCTCACTAGCTGTCAAAAAAAAATCATATAGCTGGCGTTTGTATGATTATTCCACCTTTTCTTCAAGTAAGACTTTAGTAAAAAGCGTTATTTTTCATGGTCTTACCACTTAATTGGTCATACCTCTTTTTACATTTATATAAGATGTTTTTGTTATGCGGATCTGTATTCTCCCTAGGTTGTTTTAAATACCGTAAATAAGATATCTTTTTGTAGTAATTTTAAAGTGCAAAGTTTGTTTTTCTAATAAACGCTTGTGGAGAAGACGAATGGATAAAAAATTGAAAATCGGTGTGTCGAGCTGTTTGTTGGGACAGGAAGTACGCTACAATGGTGGGCATTGTCATAACCGTTTTGTCACGAAATCTCTGGGGACATATGCTGAATTTGTCCCGACTTGTCCTGAAACTGCGATTGGTATGGGCATTCCGCGTGAAACTGTACGTCTGGAACGTTCTGCTGAGGGGAAAGTTGAAATGCTTGCCCCAAAGTCAGGTCATGATTTTACCCAAGACATGCGTGCTTTTTCAAAAAGCTGGTGTGAGCAGTTGGATCAAATGGATCTGGATGGGTTTGTTTTTAAGAAAAACTCCCCAAGTTGCGGTGTGTTCAGAGTCAAAATTTATCAAAACGGCCAGCCTGCCCAGCGTCGGGGCCGTGGTTTGTTTGCTCAAGAGGTTATGGACAGATGCCCCGAACTCCCTGTGGAAGAAGATGGGCGTTTAGCTGACCCGATGTTGAGAGAGCAATTTATTAACCGTGTTTTTGCCTTTCGCCGGGTGAAAGATGTGTTTAAGGGGGATTGGAAGCGTAAAGATATTATTGCGTTTCATGCTCGCGAAAAAATGTTGTTGATGGCTCATCACCCCCAACAGGCAAAAGTGCTGGGTCGTTTGCTCGGGAATGTGAAGTCCTTTGAACGCGACGATTTCAAGATGGTCTATATTAAGGAATTCATGGCTTGTGTGAATCATAAGGCCAGCCGGGGCAAGCAGGTTAATGCCTTGATGCATATGGCGGGCTATCTGAAGAAAAAACAGACAGCGCAGGGCCGGGCTGAGTTAAATCAATTGATCGCAGGCTATCAGCGCGGACAATATCCACTGTCTGTTCCGTTGACGTTAATGACACATATGGTGCGTCGTTTTGAACAGTCTTATTTGGCACAGCAAAGTTATCTCAAGCCTCACCCGCAGGAATTGGCTTTGCGTAACTATAGCTAAATTAATTAAGGGGCTGAAGTAGCTAAGGGTTAATGTTTAGCCTGTTTATACCATATTTTCAGCTGCTTTAGGAGGTCTGCGTGGTTGCCTCCATTGAAACGCCATTCACACTCCTTGAGAAACCAGTAGAAATGGTCAGGTTTGATACCGTTGAATTTCCGCATATGACGCTTTGCCTGATTCCAAAAGTTCTCAATGCCATTGATGTGATTTTGTTTGTCTGCAAAGAGTTTGGAATGGTTGATGCGGCGGTGATGAAAGTCCGAAACATCCAATGCGTTGTAAGCGCCAAACGTATCGGTATAGACGATACTGTCAGGCTCGACCTTCTCCTGAATAATCGGTAACAGCGTCTCTGTCTTTGCATTGGGAATGATTGCCGTATAGACCTTGCCACCCCGCTTTAAAAGGCCAAACACAGCCACTTTGCCGCCAGCACCACGACCTCGTTTTCCTTTACGGACACCGCCAAAATAACTTTCATCAGCTTCAATCTCGCTTTGCAAACGATAGCTCGGCAACTTGCTGGCAATCAATTGGCGAAGCCGCATGAAGAAGCGGATCGCTGTGTTCGCTTGGACACCTACAATTTCAGCAGTCGCACGAGCCGTGCTGCCTGCGACAAAATGCTCAATCAACTTGCTTTGCTGACGTAAAGTCAGACGACTTTTTCGGATGTACATCGTAGCCATTATAGAACCTCTTTCAGTCCTTAGCTACTTCAGCCCCTTAATTAATCAAAATTACTCGGGATTTGCTATGTCAAAAATGCCAGATGTTGAGGGCCAGCCAAACCGTGCCAGCAGAACAGGCCAGTAAGATTAGGGCCTTGAAGGATGATTGTTGTTTCAGTTCTTGTCCTTCTGGAACGATCTCTGCATCTTTATTGCCTGTGACCATGGCGCGGATGAGATTTTCTTTTTTGAAAATCAGATAAAATAGCGCTGCACTCACATGTAGGGCCACACAGGCGAGAATAACCCAGAAGCCAAGGCGGTGGAGCGTTCCTGCCAAACTTACCATGTCTGATGACGCAAGAAAGACCAGTGGGCCTTCAACAATGATTTCGTCGGTTGTGAATAATCCCATACTGCCCTGCCCTAATAAAAGAAGCAAAAGCGCAATTACCATCAAGCCACCGACCGGGTTATGGCCGAGGAATTTTTGCGGCATGGGGTCTTTTAAAGACATCAGATAGGTGAAGACAGCTTTCGGGCCTTTGATGAAATCACTAAAGCGTGCGGTATTAGACCCAAACAGCCCCCATAACAGGCGATAGAGACATAAAGTCAGGATCGCATAGCCATTCCACATATGATAGGTCATGTTAACATCACCAAACTCAAAGGTGAGATAGGCATTGATGAACAAGGCCACCAGCGTCCAGTGGAACAAGCGGGTTGGGAGGTCCCATGTGGGAATTTTTTGATTGGATTTCATAAGCGCCGCCTTAGTTCAAGATCTATTAATTTAAACAGAACAGGGCATCCTATCTCAGAATAAGATGCCCTCCCCTTTATTTTTAGCAAAAAATATTATTTCTTGCGGAACTCTTTGTGACAGGCTTTACACGAACCGCCCAGTGTTTTGAAGGCTTCAACCTGTGCAGCTTTATCGCCGCTTTTGGCTGCTTCAATCAAGCCAAGTGTTGCGCCATAAGCGGCTTTGCCTTTTTCCTGGAAGCCACTCATGTTGGTCCAGATTTCAGGCTTTGCTTTGGTTTCACCGACATCAGAACCTGCCGGGTAGGCTTTGCCCATATGGTCAAAAGCACCTTTGATCGCTTCGGCATGGTAAAGCGCATCGCCCTTACCGCCGAGGAACAAGATAGCTTTCAAAGAACCCATGTGGCCGCCAGCAACTTTATAGATGCTTTGACGGTGAACGATTGCCGGGTTGCTTTCCGCAGCGATTGCAGTTGAAGCGATACCGACAAAGGCAGTCGCACAGATACATGCAGCAAGAGCGAGTTTTTTCATTTGATCCTCTATTTGAAAGAAAGATTTATTCTAGGTTTGTTGAATGTAACACACCTTATGCTGGTTTATTATCTATTTAAATAAGTTCTTTGTAACAGACTGTAACAACCCTATATAAATTATGGGGAAATGCCCATTTAGCCCTTATCAAAGACGATAGGGTCGTGTATGAAGAGGGCAATCTAAAAACTCAATTCGGAGAAATCATCATGCGTTTTATTCTGTCTGCCGCTGCTGCCTTGACGTTTGCAACATCTGCAATTGCCGGCAACATCCCGACTCACCCGAGTTTTTCAAAAGACGTTATGCCGATCCTGGAAAAGAACTGTAAAAAGTGTCATATGGCAGGCGGTGAAGGTTTTGTTGCATCCGGTTTCTCTATGGAAAGCCATGAGGCAATCATGAAAGGGACAAAACATGGTCCTGTGATTGTTCCCGGTGATGCGTCTCTCAGCAACTTGGTACGTATGATTGAAGGTGAAACTGATCTGGCGTTGAAAATGCCACACAACACACGCCGCCTGGAAAAATCAGATCGCAATATCATCCGCCGCTGGATCAACGATGGTGCGAAAAAGAACTAAGTTCTGCTGAACATTCAGTTATGGAAAAACCCGCGAATTTTTTGTCGCGGGTTTTTTATTGCTTGGGCAAGGTGATGATAAAACAGGTTCCTTGACCTTCCTCCGTTTCAATCTCAATCGTTCCCCCATGTTTATTGACAATAATATCGTGACTGATGGAAAGCCCCTGCCCGCTGCCTTTGCCCACTTCTTTGGTGGTAAAGAAAGGATCAAAAATACGGGAAAGATGAAGTTGTGAAATACCAATGCCGCTGTCTTTGATGCGCAGGCTGACATGCTGCTTTGTTTCATCCGTTATGATCGTGATTGTTCCCATGTCTTTGGATTTTTCTGCAATCGCATGGGCGGCATTGACAACCATGTTAAGCAAGACTTGATTAAGGTCACTTTCATGGGCAGGAATTGTGCTGAGCCCCTCTTTGAGGTGAAGGTCAACTGTTGCCAGACTTTTCCATTCGTTTTTACAAACAATCAGCACCCGCTCGACAATTTCGTTCAGATTGATCAGAGATTTATCTTTTCGGCTGGGATGGGCAAATTCTTTCATGGCAAGGACGATTTTTGAGACTTGCTGAACCCCGTGAACAGATTGTTGCACTGCCTGTGGAATTTCATCCCGGATAAAATCCAGGTCAGCCTCTTCAGTTGCCTCAAAGCATTCTTCAAGCGCATTGAGCTTTAATTCTTTTTCCTGAATTTCTGTAATGAGCCCTTCATAGGTTTGAATTAAGTTCAAAAGGCTTTCATAAGAGCCCCCCATGAAATGCAGATTGTCACCGATATATTGAATGGGCGTATTGATTTCATGGGCAATCCCTGCAGCCAGTGTCCCGATGGATTCCATTTTCTGGCTTTGTAGAAGGTCGCGTTCGAGTTTTCTGTTTTTTTCGTCTGTTTCAATGATTTGCGTGATGTCCGTATCTACGCGTATGCCACCACCGATGCTCAGTGGTTTGAAACTGTGCATGACATAACGCCCGTCTTTGGTTTTTGAAACAGGAAGGTCTGAAACCAGAGAGTTTTCAGCGGATGTACCGGGAAACAGCACCGTATCCGTCTGGGTGGCGATTGTATATTGATGCAGTTCCGTACAGTTTTTCATTGTTTGAAGGATATCTTGCGGGATATCAAAAATTTTGCCAAAGGCATCGTTAATCAAAATGATGTTTTCATCTTCATCAAATAAAAGAACACCTTGGGAAAGGTTGGAAACTGCATCTTGCAAGATGCTTTCGGCTTTGAAGCGTTTTTCATGGGCTCTGGATAAGGCATCCTGAAGGTCATCGGCATATTTTTTCAGGGCAAGGGACATTTCATTAAAGCTATGGGCCGTATCGGCAAGTTCATCCTTTCCTTTGACCTCAATCACGTGACCAAAGTCTCCTTGAGCAACTTTTTTTGCCCCAATTTGCAAGGATTTGAGCTGGCGGGTCAGAATTCCGCCCAGCAGGAAACCAAAAATGCCAACCAGAATAACTTCGATAAAAGCAACACTTAAGAGGTGCTCGCGTGCCTGTTGGACAAACCCTGTGAGCTGAGTGGTTGACATCCCCAGCTCAATCACCCCCCAGATATCATCTTCAATGGTGATAGGATGTTGGACATCCAGAATATTATCCTGCTGGGCCTCAAGAATTGTACTGTCTTCTTTGAAAACTCTGTTCAGAATATCTTTTGGCCCCTGGGCTGAAAGAACTTCCCCGGCACTGTCGCGGACACGAATATAGATGATTTGCTTGTTGGTCAGGGTCTTTTCCACCAAGGCATCCAATGTGGCAAGGTCTAGTGAAATAACGGCCTCTGCCGTCATTGTTGCCAATAACTGGGCACTGATCTGCGCCCGATTAAGCATCTGTTCTTCATTGGAGCTTTTGAGATAGTTGATACTACTGACAACCAGAAGTGTGAGCAGTAAAATCTCAATAATTGCAATGCCCAGTATGGTCTTTAGACGAAACGACATAAAAAATGAGAGAGCCTTAGTCCGATTTATTATTCTTTATCCGTGTATAGGGAAGCAGCATAACATAAATAACGGATTGTGGCAGAGGCTATTGTAATTTTAGCGGCAGATACAAAAATGGAGGAAGCTTGACCTCCTCCATTTCAACATGTTGTTTTTTGTGCCGCGAAGGTCCTGATCTTAGTTTTCGGTTCTTTCAGAAATAACCATCATCACTTGTTCGTTGCCATAATTAAGGACGACCTCAAGAGGAAGCCCGCCATCTGGTACGGCTTTGGCCTCAAATGATTTTGTTGCCGGGTTTATACTCAGCCAGCTGGGAAGGTTTCCACCATCAACCAATCGCGCTGTCACTTCTGTGGTCGCAATGTTCTGGCTCACCTGCTGGGGGAGGTCAAAGCTAGCGGAATCAACAATGCGTACATTAAACCTATTCATCAGCCATAGCTGGAACGTGCCTCTTACAGCGATGTCGTGCTGGTGGATCGCTTACGTGAGCAACTACAGATCATCAACCCTGATGTTTCCGAGGACGCATCACGGAAGTCATCAACCGGGTGCTTGATAGTGCCACGCCGTCTCTCGTGGAAGAGAACCGTCGCCTTCACCTGATGATGACTGATGGCGTTGATATCGAAGACCACACACCCGATGGATCATTGCAATCCAAGAAAGTTTGGCTGCTCGATTTCGAGACAACAGATAACAATGATTGGGCTGCTGTTAATCAGTTCACTGTCATTGAAGGACGTAACAATCGTCGCCCTGACATCATTGTGTTTGTGAACGGACTTCCGCTCGGTGTAATAGAACTCAAAAATCCTGAAGACGAAAACGCTACCATCGAAGGTGCGTTCAACCAGCTTCAGACCTACAAGAAAGAAATTCACGCACTGTTCCGCACCAATCTGTTCTTGGTAACATCGGACGGCATCCTTGCTCGTGTAGGTTCTCTTACAGCGGACGAGGAACGCTTCATGCCGTGGCGGACCACAGATGGTATGACAGTGGCCCCTAAAGGCATTCCAGAGCTTGACACTCTGCTTTCAGGTATCTTCGAACCGCAACGCCTCTTGAATTACCTCAGAGGCTTTGTTGTGTTTGATAGTGATGGCTCCAAGCTAATCAAAAAGATCGCTGGATACCATCAATTCCATGCTGTGCAAAAAGCAGTTCTCAGCAGCTTGTCTGCAACAGATAATGAAGGAAACCGGAAGGCGGGTGTTATCTGGCACACTCAAGGCTCGGGAAAGAGCCTCCTGATGGCATTCTATGCTGGTCGCATCATTGCCCATTCTGATATGGGAAATCCGACACTGGTCATCATCACTGACCGTAATGATTTGGATGACCAACTCTATAAGACGTTTGCCGGATGTAAAGATTTGATCCGCCAAACACCACGTCAGGCCAAAAACCGTGAAGAATTACGTGAACTATTGGCAGTACCATCAGGCGGAGTTGTCTTTACGACTATTCAAAAATTCTCCCCTGAAAAAGGCGAAGATTTCCCGGTGCTGACAGAGCGATCCAATGTGATCGTCATGGCGGACGAAGCCCATCGTTCTCAATACGGCTTCAAGGCCAAGGTAAAAGAAGATAGCGGCGAGATAGCTTATGGCTTTGCCAAACATATGCGTGATGCTTTACACTTCAATTCAGGGAATAGTTTCTCTTTTGACGGACACTTGGTGGAACAAAATGGCTTTTAATCAGTCACGGTCTGAATCTGAATGCCAAATTGAATCCGTGATAGAAGACGCAACCCGCTCTGAAGAGCAATGGGTTGATTACATCACTAAAAAAATAAACAACAAGCATTGGGACGCTCTATGTGTCCAGACGACCTGGCCCTTTGACGGAACAGTTCATTAGTCGCTGAATTTCAGCAACCACAATAGTTTTGGGTGTTAGGAAGGCGTGGGTATCCCAGCCTTCCTCTCCATTTTCTTACATCATTTTATGTTTATGCGGGCGTGTGCGATATAGCTGCCTGTAGGTCAAGTATATCTAAAATTAAGAACTTAGATGACCAGAAAAATAATCTGACAAAACGCATCAGTAATGACAGCACCATCCGGTGCAAACCATCTGAGTAACATTATCACCCCACCCTATACTGTACAGACTAAATAACCAAACCCATAAAAATCAGAGTGGTCATGCAAACATTTAATGAATTTAGACAATCAAAACATTCAAAAAAGTCATTTTCTCAATGACTTAAACCGTAAAATATCATTGGCAAAATCAACAGAAGAAAAACTAGACCTCATGGTAAAGCTGCTTAATGCCCAGGTGCAGCTGAATGTGTTGTCCCATTCAAGCCTGTATAAAGACATGAGTGGCATCATACCGTAACTGTTAAGCTAATCCGCCTACCCCAAGCCCCCGCCACCACTGGCAATCCACTCCGCTAACGAATGTCCCCATTCTCTGAGTTTGGCCCCGACAGCAGCAGCGTCCGTTAAGAATTTAGCGTCTTTGTACAATGTTTTCTTTTCAATGTGATCAATTGCATCAGCCGTGTTGAACACCATTTTTACCACGTCAGTAGACCACTCTTCCATATCATGCAGTATCAAGGCTGCATCCAGTAGTCTCCTGATATCTCGTAGTTGTTTTTTACTGGTTTCAAGGTGTACATGCTCAACCTCTGCCAGGGCACTGTTGCTTAGTAAGGCACGATCAATTTCATCACGCACTGTTTCAATATGTGTTTTGCTGACAGTGCGTGCGCTTCGTACGGCAACATACAGCTTTTCTTTATCCGCTCGCTCTTTCCAAGATGAAGTTTCCGTTTCTTCTGCGTTGGTTTCTATCGAGCTATCTGAGCTTAACTCTGTGTGGGGTTGTTTTGTTAATGTGGCCTCTGTACCTACATCCCCTGTTTTCTCATCACTTTCTAGTTTGGGAGTATCTTCGTGTTCTTGTGTTTTGCCTAAGCGTTTCTCAAGTGCTTCAACAATTTGTCCTTCTCGATAAAGTGCATGAATTGCGGAGGACTCATTTTCTGCAAGAAAAGCTGCTTGTCTGGCTTTAGCTGCTTCAAGTTCTTCTTCAAGAGAACCTCCACCCAGCTCGATAGCTTCCCCATCCTCAGTGGTAATGATCTCCCGGTCTTCTGTTGTTAGATATTTTTTATCCTCTTCAACAGGTTGCGTCTCTGGCTTTTCCCAGGCGTCTTCTGCGTTTTTATCCCATTCTTCACGGCTTTCTGAAGCTCTTTCTTCAGCCTTTCGGCGTTCCTCGGATTCAAACTGGTAAGCAAATGAGGTCATCCCTCCATCAGTGGTGGCTGCTGGCTGGTCGCGTCCAATGGTATCAAAATCTTCAATAGAGTCGAAATCAGCAACCTCATCAATCGTTCTTGGTGCAGCGCCAGTGATCGAATTTGGACCATTGAGGGAGCCAGCGCTTACAACCGTACCACCTTCAGGTTTGTTTTCTTCTCTAGCGGTCTCTTGCGGTCCGCCATATGTTCCCATGCCAAATCTACCTGAGCCAAAACCGCCTTTTTCCTCTTTGTCCGACATAACTCCCTCTCAGAACAATTACAATGTAAGTATTGCTGTCTTTTCAAGTGTCTATCAAGCTTAATCAAACCTAATGCCGTGTTCGCTCAGGACGTATTTTCTGTTTTCATGGTAAAGCTTTTGGTCAAGCGCATATTTTTTGTCGGAGTTAGCCACAGCAGTCATAAAACTCATATTCATGATTTGGTTATTAGACGACACAAATTTTGGAGTTTTGGGTATGCTTAATCGTAAGGCCATAATTTCACATAGTGCCACATGATGAACAGGGGCTTTAGGGTGTTCAATCGCTAATTTTTTAAGTGTATCCCGAAGGCTTTCAACCCCTTCATCGCCCATATAAGATTTTGTTAAAAAGCCATCCTCCAGGCAGATAATAAAAACGAGATTTTTTATTTTAAGTAACAGTGTGTATGGGTGAAGGCGTGTCAACAGGTCAAAGTCATCGCTTTCTGTTTGAAAAACATAAAGACTTGAAGGAAGGCTAAAACCATATTCTTTTTCATAGGCATTTTGGATGATTTTGAAATTTACTGAGCTAATAACTTCGTAACAGACCTCTTTCCAGTCCTGATCATTAGTTTTCAAATAATCATTATAAAACAAGCCATAAAAAATTTTACCTAACCATGTTGATATCAAGCCGAAACTATCGTCTGTAGGTGTGAAAATGGCATGTCCAACCATATCAGTCTTATTCAGGTCATTAAACAACCCTTCGGGGTCATTCAGCAGTTTTAAGATATGGTCTTCATATCGACTACCGAACTCATTGTTGCATTTAGTATGGGCTGGAACTTTAATCTTGCTGTATTGGCTAGAGTAAACGCCATTTAAGGTCTCTTCCTTTATCTTCATCTGTCCCAGTAAGGAATTGGGAATGATGTGCTCTAGACTCTTTTTTTCGTTTATCTCTTGATTACAGAAAAAACATGTTCTGCTTAAATCTTCCATACGAGCCCCTGTAATTACACACTTTTTGTTCAAAATGATTGAATGAAGGGTAATCTGCATTTGGCTTGGAGCCAAGAAATATAAGTCTGTTATCAACTAGCCGTTAAATGATTAATATTATAAAAAAATAGAAAACTAAACTGCTCATACTGATCATTTAAGCCCGATATGTATAGAGAAAATGGAAGGCAATGTTTTTATATCTCCCATTGTGTCTTAAATGAATAAATTTGATTAATATCAGGTGATGAATGTGATCAGATGTTGCAGGTTATATCCTCCAATGACGGTAGCAGCCATGGACAGGACAATAGCTATAAACAGATGTGTTTTGTTCATTTTATCCTCCTCCCCTCATGATGTCGGTTTCGTGTCGGAGACTTCTTGTTTAACCGCACCAATCTCAAGCTTGGTTAGTTCAGTATTCAGATAGTTTGCCATTTCAGTTCTGACGACACGTTTGCCGATGGGGAACAAGGCGACAGGGGTCATTTTGAAATGAGCCATAGCATTAGGGAGCGCCACCGGAATGGTGACGATTAAGGCCATCATAGTGATGTTTAACAGGCCTGATGTGGCATGAATACAGACAAGCGGTATGCCGAACAACAAGAACCACAGGAGGTTAAACACCAGTCTGACAGCCCCTTTCGTCAAGACACCGGCATCAATGTCTTCCAACCCTTCATTATGACATGGATAAAGCAATATTTTCCAGACCCAAAGGTGCGCTTTGTTGATGTTTGTACAGCCTGTTTCCCGCCTAAATAACAATGGTTAAAACAGGCAGGTGAAAATGCAATCATTCACAGAGTATAGGGCTTCACGTACAGGGAACTCTCCGGCAGCAAGTAAACGCCAAAATCTAAGGGCAGAAGCTCATCGCCTGCATCGTCAGGGGAGTGACTTAAATAAAAAATTTTCAAGGGTAAAGTCTATAGAGGATAAGATTGATTTGATGGGTGAAATCCTGATTGTTCAGATGCAGTTGTCTATGTTGACGCTCGAAGCTTCTTTAAGGACTCCTCAGTCATCATTGGATCAGAAATGATGGTGGTGTTGCCCTTTCAACCAAGTGACTCTGTGGGGTCTTTAAAAGGCTTTGTTGGCAACCTTTGTCATCGGTGTTATTCTTTTCAAAGTTCATTTTCAAAGGATACAGTTATGGCAACAATGAATGTGTCATTGCCTGATACCATGCGTGAGTGGGTTGATGGTCAGGTTAAAAGTGGTGTTTATGCCAATGCCAGTGATTATGTCCGTGATTTAATCCGTAAGGACCAGCGCCAACGTGAGTTGATTAACCTTGCCTTGATGGAAGGTGAGCAAAGTGGTGTAAGTCAGCGTAAGGTTGGTGATATTGTCAAGGCGGCAAAGGCACAGTTAAGCGGTGCGTGATTATCGTCTTTCGGGTTTAGCTGACCAAGACCTCCATGACATTTACGTTTACACCTATCAGCAGTTTGGTGAAAAACAGGCTGATGTGTATTTATCAGATATGGAAACCTGTTTTGTGCAGTTGGTTGAGCACCCCAAATTAGGCCGGGATATTTCCTTCACTCGTGCTGGTTATTATCGGTTCGAGCATCAACACTATTCTATTTTTTATCAGATTGAGCCTGATGGGATTTTTATCGTGCGGGTTTTGCATAGTACCCGTGATATTGAAGCTGTGTTGTAAAGATGCTCGTCCTTGAGGCTTCGTTTAAGGATGTCTCAGTCATCGTTGGGGTGATTTCAGTGGGATGGTGCTCTGGAAAAATAGCGACTCTGTACGGCCTTAAATAGCCTTGTTTAGTCTGCTTTTGTGGCAGTTCCAGGCATGAAAAAAATCAGAGTGATGTCCCGGTTTGACCCGAAACGGAAGGATAAATGTTTATCTAACAGTAAGTCTCTACTTAAATATTTCCCTCCAAAAAAGATGCTTACTTTTAAGGGAGGAGTTTCATTTGGGAAAACCCTTACGGTTCCCTGAAGCTCGTTTCAATTGTTCGGATGACCGGATAAAGCACGTAAGTGATTAAGCGTCGTTTTCCAACAATGATATCAGCATTTAACTGCATACCGGGAATAAGGTGGAAGCCTTCAGGGACTTTTCGTAAGTTATTGTGTTTTATCTCTGCACGGGCGCGATAATACGTGCCTTCTTCTCCGTTAATTGAAGTCGTCACTGTATCGGCAGAGATAAACGTAATTTGTGCTTTTAAGTCACCGTGTTTCTGGAACGGCAGCGCATTCAGTTTGACAGAAACCTCGTTACCGATGGACAGGTTGCTTATATTTTGTGGATCAATGTCCATTTCAACATTTAAAGGTACATCAACAGGTACCAGGGTTAAAACAGGTTGCCCTGCGGTAACGATGGAACCGACAAACAAATCCTGAAGTTCCAGAATAATGCCGCTTTTAGGGGCAATAATCTGAATATTTCCCCGCTTGTGATCCAGCTTGACCAACTCTTCACGCAATGAAGCCCTTTTTTGCGTTGCAGTTGAAAGTTCTTCGTTAATTTGCTTTTGCCAGCCACTGATGAAAGCTTGTCGGTCTGATTGGGCTGTATCCAAATCGCCTTGAGCTACCTTCAAAGCAATTTCCGAACTTCTCAATTCAATTTTTGCCTTATCAAGCTTAAAGGCTTCTTCGACCATTTTCTTTTTAGAGAAAACCTCTTTATCAACAAGCTCCTTGTTAATGTCATAGGTGTGTTGAGCTTCTTTTAAGGCAACGCGGGCAATTTCAAGTTTGCGCCTTGCTGTGTCCAAAGCGAATTTTGATTTTTCAACACCCAGATCATAGGTAAGAACCTTGGATTTATACTCCTGCCATCGGTTCTTAAAAATATCCAACTGGATCGGATCTGAAATCTGGGGCGCTATGGAAATATCCAGATTATCCCGTTCTGCCTCCAAACGTTCGATCTGAGCTAAGACTTGCGAAAACTCCTGTTTTTGGCGTGTATAATCCGCTTCTGTTAATGTCGGGTCAAGCGTTGCTAATACCTGCCCCTCTTTTACCAATTCGCCAGCCTGAACATGAACAGAACGTACAGATGCCCCTTCACCGGATTGCACCGTTATTTTCGGAACAGTCGTTGCTAGACGACCGTTTGCCGACATGAAAATATCTATGATCGAAAAACTTGCCCACAAGACACAGGCAACAACAAGGCATGCCATTGCCCAAAATGTATATGAAATGACGGGAGGAACACGTCGGCGAGCGATTGTGTCACTGGGCGATTGGAACTCATCAATAATAAAGGCATTATCGATATTTTCCTTTCGCAATTTATCAAAAACAGTTTCTTTGACCTGCTCTGCTTTATTTTCTTTTACAGGCTGGGCTTCAAACGCGCTGACTTCCAATGCTTTATTGGAGGTCCGAACATATGTTGACAGGCGTTTCATAATGGAAACAGCCATATCAGGTGTTTGGGTGATATATTGGCTTAACGCATCTTCATCGACTTCACGCACGACCGTATCACCAACTGCTCTTGCCGCAGCACTTCTGGGGGCTGGGTCGATAACCGCCATCTCACCGAATAACCCACCTTCACCAACTTCCGTCAAGGTCGTGTATTTACCATCAGTTATCTTACAAATTTCCACCGTACCGGAAATCACAACATAACCACAATCGGCTTCATCATTTTCCTGAAAGATAAATTCGCCGGGTGCAAAACGCCTTTCTCTTAGGTCTCTTCCCGCCTGAGGAGTTTCCGTTTTCTCAGGTTTCTTTGTAGGAGAAGGTGCAGGTTGTACTTTTTTCTCAGGAGCTTTCTTTTTTTCTGCAGATTGTCCCGCCGGACGTTTCAACTTTCGTTTTTTTAGAATGCTCGGCATTGCATTTTTCTTAATCTCGCTCATGACGTGCCACCTCTTAAAGCACATTCCTTGGACCATAAGTCGGCATATTCCCCACCCAAATTCATCAGTTCTTCATGGGTACCTTGCTCAAAAAGCTCACCGTTTTTATTAAGAACCAAAATCTGGTCACTGTCTTTGATCTGAGAAAGCTGGTGTGTAGCAAAAATGACGGTTCGCCCACTGGAAATTTCATCCATATTCTTTCGGATACTATGTTCATCATCAAGGCTGAGCCCTGAAAGCGCATCATCAATCATAAGAATCTTAGGATTTCGTATTAATGCCCGAGCCAGTGCTAGCTTCTGGCGTTGACCTGAAGATAAGTTAGCCGCCCCTTCTTCAAGCTGTGTCTCATAACCATCTGCAAACTCTTTAATCTCATCATGCAGCCCAACCATTTTTGTCGCCCATATGACACGTTCCATTGAAGCCGTTGGCATCGGGCGCAGAATGTTTTCACGGATGGTTTCAGCAAAGAAAGTATTTTCTTTGCCGACAAGCGTGACGTTTAACCGTAAATGGCGGGGATCAATGGTGCGAATTTCGTTTCCTTCAAAAGAAATCGTTCCATCATCGGGGCGCAAAAGCCCTTGCATTAAACGCATCAGAGATGACTTTCCGCAACCAGAAGGGCCAACAAGTGCAATACGCTGTCGCGGTTGAATTTCAAAATTCAGGTTTGAAAGAACTTTATGGCCTTCATTATAGGTCAGGGACACATCGTTAAATTCAATACCACCACGCAATGTCGGTGAAATGCCCTGCCCTCTGGCTTCCCCTTTTCGGTTAATAACACTGCCTAACCCTTCAATAGCGGAATTAAAGCGATCAAAGTCAACAGACATGGTCACAAGTTGAACCAGTGGGCCTGTAACCTTGCCTGCCAACATATTAACACCGATCAAAACACCGGGGGTCAGTTGCTCATCAAAGACCAAAAGAACGCCAACAAAAATAACGGTCACAGTCATAAGCTGCTGTAACGTCGCACTTACCTGTGCTGACTTTTCCGACATTTTCCCCAGCTCAAGGTTGGCTAATGTCGAGCTTGATGAATACTCTTCCCAGCTTTTTTTTAGAATCGATTCAAGACTTAAGGTTTTTACTGTTTCAATGCCCGTAATGGAATTCATCAAGATGGATTGTTTTTGAGTTTCATGACGTCCAACTTGCTGCATAACGCCTTTTTGCCGTTTGGTCGAAAAGACGTTATTCAGCCCGATCAACAAAGCAAAAACGAGAACAACACCAAAGAGCTGAGGACTATAGAGCAGCAAAATCGGCACAAAAACAAATAACCCGGTTGCATCCAAGACAGTCCCAAAAAGCTTACTAACGAGAAACTGCTTGATTTTGATAACTTGCTGTACGGTTTTGATCAGTGAAGTTGGAGAGTTTTGGTGAAAATAGCCGACAGACTGCCCCATAAGGCTGGAGAAAGCCTGCACATTAAGCTTAACTTCAACTTTGCTGACGAAAAACAGAATAAGATATTTGCGCAAATAGGCAAAAACACCATTAAACAGCTGTGCAACAACAATACCTGCCGCAATAACAATTAGTGTAGAATGTGCCTCATAATTCACAACCTTGTCTAAAACAGTCATAATATAGACAACGGGTAAAAAACCGAAAATATGCAGCAGGAAAGAAATCCCCAAAAGTTGGAGCATAATCAGCTTATGATCCACCATTTCCCGGAAAAACCAGCTCAGGCTAAAAGGGTTATCATCATTAAGGATACCCACCTTGCGTTTAAGTAGGACCATGTCACCGGCCCAAACCTTTTCAAGGGTTTCCTGATTAATATATTCCAGCTTGGCATCAGAAGAAAGCGGGTCCAAAATCGCAACACAATCCTCGCCGTCACTTGATGGACACCATCTTGCTAAAATTACATATCGATTATTCGTAAACCTGAGAATTACAGGAAAAGCTGAATCCAGTTTTGAGATTTCATCCCATGAACTGGAAATAGACTTGGCCGTCAACCTATTGGCATTTGCAATCGTCAGCAACGTAGCAATATCTACATCACTTTCTTCTTGTAATGCATTTTCATGTAGCAACCGTTCAACACCGAGCTCCACCCCATGTTGTCGTGCCGCCAAGACAAGGCTTCTTATCCCCGAATTCATACCACCTCACCGCCGATATAAAAATTGAAGCAGCATGCCCCGTTATCCAAGGCATGCTGCAACATAACTGATGCTCTATCCTAAACAGATATTTGTTCAGGTATACGACTAAATGACAGATTCCTGTTCATATTGTTTATCATCATCCTGATTTTCGTCAGTGCTGTTATGAGCAACATCTTCATGCTCCTCATATGTAGCGCCCTGATTGTCTGCCTGATTTCCAGCATCATCCAGAACATTGGCTTTGTCAGACATGTCCGTATCCATGTTCTCCTGATCGCCATTTTCTTCATTTTGGGCCAGAACATCATGATCATCCTGTTCTTGGGATGTATCCTCTTCCTGTTTAATACCCAAGTCATCAGAATTATCATTTGCGGCCCATTCTGTGGGCGCTTCATTGCCTTCTTCATCATCGAAGAAATCATTTTGGCTCAAATAAGTCGGCATTTCCAAACCGTTTTCCCAAGCAAAAGATGGTTCTTCAGGGAATGGAATGTCAATGTCATCTTCCAAACTTGCAGGCGGTGCAGGCAATTCAAATGAATCTGGGAATTCAAATCCGGTTTTCGTTGTCAAAGCCTCATCGAATGTGATGGACATGGAGCCATCTTCATTCATGCTAAATCCAGCTTCGTCAATATCCTGCACATTGGTTGTCGTGCCATACTCATTGTGTTCCCAAATCTCCACATGAGGTTCTTCCCCATTTGGCAGATTAGCCACACGAATATGTCCGCCGTGCTCGATATAGGTATCAACCCCATAAGAGCCATCCTGCATCTGCCAGGTAATTGTGTCACCTTCTTCTGCCGGGTAACTGCTGTAATGACTTTCACGGCCATCACCGCTTACAAAGCTTGCAGATCCATCTGCAAATTTCGTAAAGCTGGCATCATCTGGGAAGCGTCCCTCCACATCCGGGTAATTATAGACATAGCTTGGCTCATTACCCGTAGCATTCGGATAAAATTCCTGCGTTGCCCCGTTTGGACAATTTGCCGTTTGGTGACCATCTGTATGCCAGGTAAATTCATATCCATCCGGGCGACTCAGAGTCATGGAGCCATCTTCGTTTGTAACCGTCGTGCCGACCCCTTCTGGGTATTCACCCATGCCATATTCAGATGGGTTTGGATAAATCTCTACACCAAGGTCAACATCATCTAAGTCCCCACCGGTCATGGCAGCGGACAGAATATCACCGACCGAAGCGCCGAAAATACCTTCTTCAGGCAGATCCATGATGTTGGTTTCCAAATTCCAGCTTGTACCATCAGCCTGATAAAGATCAACTAAAGAGCCATCTAGCCTACTTATGCCGTCAAAACCAGCATCTTCGGCGACCCCAAAGGCAAAACCACCTGTTGGTACCTGAAATTCAAATGAACCGTCATCTTTGGCAATGGCAATATCACCATTGAAGTTAGACTGCTGTGCCCCATCGATATTGTAGAAATATCCACCATCGGGTTGGACTGATGCCCAATCGCCACTGTCATCATCACTGTAACGATAAACACCATCATCAGACATGCCCATGGATGTCGCTTCAAAGCCATCTTCCATGGAAGTCGTACGATAGCCACCATCCGGGTCGGATGTGTGGGTTTCTTGGGTGTGTGGATTATAAAGACTGGTTGAGCCATCTTCATAAGTGGTCATTTCAATACCATCGGCATTCACAGCAACCGTCGTGCCTGATGGATATTGAGTTTCTTTAGAACCGTCATCGTAATTAATCACAACGGCAGTATCGGAAATTTCCATACCGTCAATCTCGGAACCTTCTGCATAATCAAGGGAGACGTTACCATATGATGTATCAAGATTGGTTAAGTTATCTGGATCTGGGAACTCATCTTTCCAAGACAAATCAACATTAGAGGCATCCGTTTTAAAACCGCTGCCATCTTCATAGGTAATCGTAACCGTATCACCATCCTGCGTGTAACTTACAGGCAAGCCCATATCAGTACCCACTTGCTCGTCAAGTGCAACACCTGGCTGGTATTCAACAAACATAGCCCCATCAGGTGACATGGTTACGTTGGAAACATCGCTGCCCTCTTCGTAACTTGCAATCAGGTTGCCATCCCAATGAGTTTCCAAAGAAGTCACCCCTTCAGGGAACTGTTCAAGGAAGCTTGTGTCAACCGTTTCTGCGGGGGCTTTAAAGCCACTGCCGTCTGGGTACTGCACTGTAATCATGCCGTCTTCGATGCTGAATTCAGCAGGCATGGCATCACCACCCAAGACCATATCAGGGCCAGGAACGAAGTCTTCGCTATATTCGGTAAACTGATGACCATCTGCCGTCGTGGTCATGCTGAGAACATCGCCACCTTCTTCAAAGGTGATTTTTGTCTCACCCGTATAGCTACTGGTAGAAATTTGAGAAACCTCACCTGGCAAGCCTTCCGTCCAGCCCATATCAACGTTGTCAGCAGCCGTGTTGTAGCTTGTACCATCGGCATAGGTGATGATTACATTTTCACCGTTACCATAAGTGAGATAGCCTGTCGGTGCACCCAAGCCTTCACCAAGTGATGCCCCCAGATCGACCTGAATTTCATGTTCGATCACATGGAAGCCACCTTCAGTGCTATATTCAATAGATGTATAAGTAGTGTAACCTTCACCATCTGCATTCACAGTATCAACACGCCCACCATCATATTCGCGCGTATAGCTGCCATCACCGGGGCCTTGCTCCACATAGCCATCAACATGTTCGGTGACGTAAGACCCATCTGTTTGCGTGGTCGTGACGTTCCCATCCACATCTTGAGCCTCAGTGCTACCATCTGTAAATGTGGTTACATAAGAGCCATCGGCCTGTGTAAGAGACACATTGCCATCACTATCACCCGTTTCAACCACACCATCGGGGGTCTCTTGACGATAAGAACCGTCTTCTTCCGTGATCCGTATAGTCCCCTGACCATCGCCTTCTTCAATGCGACCATCGGCATATTCTGTCTTATAGCTGCCGTTCTCCTGCGTAACTGTTACGTTACCATCAGCATCACCTGTACGAACAGAACCATCATTTTGATTATGGGTAAAGGCCCCTGTTGAATCACCTCTTTCCGTTGAACCATCGGCATGTTCAAACGTGTAATCGCCATTTGCATCAACAGATTTCACAGCCCCATCCGGCATGGTTTGGGTATAAGAACCATCTTCCTGAGTAACCTGAACAGTGCCGTCTGCCAATGTGGTTTGTACGGAGCCGTCTTCCAGAACAATCTCATCTGTAACTTCAGGCTCAGGCGGTTCTTGATCCATGGCTTGAATATCAACATTCTGACTGGCTTGCAGATAGTCCATGGCATCGCTATCACCGGATGCAAGTGTGAGCGGCGGTTCTGCATTGCTCCAAGAAATATTGCCTTCGCTGTCCATGCTGGTATAACCGCCCTGACCGTCATAAAGCGTCATGCTGCCATCCGCATTGCTCCAGAAACCAGAGCCATCATCATTATAAACACTCATGGACCCATCAGCACGCATATACATGCTGGAACCATCCTCAAAACGATGGCTTTCAGAACCATCGGCACTACGAGAATGGTATTCATTGCCTTTAGATACACTGACATAGCCGTCATAGGTGAAGACTGTCGTGCCATCGGCGTAACTTACGTAAAAGAAATCACTATCAGCGCTGTTGTCACCAAAGCTCCAAGATGCGTTATCTAAGTTGACTGGAAAAGATGGAAAAGAGAAAGCCATTTATCATGCTCCCAAAAAATATTGTTGCCCTCTAAAAGGACGGAATTTGATGCTTAAAAGTGTGGATAGTTATGCGCTTGCTTTTTTAACCGGGATTTCATCGCCCTTAAGGGAGGCGAGCATATGTTCCGCAACAGCCATTCGCTGACTAGCGTTTGTAAGTTGGTCCTGTAACGCTAACATTGATTGCTTGGCTTCATCATATTCCTGCTGGGCTTTTAAAGTGATCTCATCCACTTCTTTTTGGCGCGCCTGGCGCTTTCTCAATTCTTCTAAAGCATGCTCCTGAACAGTAAGGTGTTCCTGCATACCTTCTTCAAAACGCGCCCGTCGGCGCTTGGCTTCCTCCGCAATTTTTTGCGGATCGGAATTGGTTGTCGAATTGCTCTTTGTATGTGCTGCTTGAACAGCCTTCTGCATTACATCGAGCTGAGATTTAATTCTTTCATTCAAAGCCATATTTTCTACTCCTAAGTGAACTCCACATTGTATGCACGGTATCAAAAGGAACAAATGATAGCCACTATGCAAAAGAATAATGTTTCTCACGCAATACTATCTTTATAGGCTGAATGGTTACGACAGGCTATTTTATCTCGGAAAGCTCTGTTTATCGGTTACTCAAAAGCCATGACCTGATCACCAGTCCAGCTTACGTGGTCATCAAAGCAGCCAATGAGTTCAGGGATAAGACAACAGCACCAAATCAAATGTGGCAGACAGATTTTACCTACTTCAAGATCATTGGCTGGGGTTGGTATTATCTATCGACAATCCTGGATGACTATTCGCGCTATATCATCGCCTGGAAGCTATGTACGTCAATGAAAGTAGGTGACGTGAAAGATACGCTGGATCTTGCCCTGCAAGCTTCCGGCTATGATCAGGTGTGATTTCCCTTAACTTATAGCGCGACCGCTGCTCTAAGTGTTTGGTCTCTTTTTTGGTTAATCGTGCAACAGAAATAATCTCAAGATTAACGCCACTTGGATGGTTGCACACATTCAAAATGAGGCCTTGGCAGTATTTAGGTAAATCTGCGATCAATCTGCCAAATTGGATGTCGTATTTATGACGGGCAGGACCAAACAACTTTTGTCGGGCCTGTGAAATACTTTCAGCTTTTGTTTTAAGGGCAGCATATGTTTTTCGTGAAGATGCCTGTTTTTGTTGTTGGCGTCTAGCTTCCGCTTCTTGTTTTTCTATGGCTTTAGCATGCTGTTTTTTTGCGGCCTGTTTTTTAGCCATATTGGCCTTAGCTTCGTTTAGAAGTTGTTCTAAGTTTTGGGCAGAAGTTGTTATTCCCTGCGGTTTTTTTGAATAAAGTGTATTTTCAAGGCCACTGGCTGCAAACTCAATTCTATGCCGAAGACCTGAGGGTGTCATAGACATAAAGTCAGGGGTCTTCCAGCGTAATGTGCGATACTCCTCTAAAACCTTTTCTGCGTAGGCATTACCGTTTTGATTTAGCAGGCCTGCTGGTTTGCCATCCTTCTGTTTGGTTATCGTGTTGATGCCCTCGCATCAGAAGCATAGCAAAAATGGCCTGAAAGCCTATAAGCTAAAAGGCACACAATCTCAGTGTGATTGGTTCAAGGCAACGTTTGCTAATCAGGATGGCTAGATAAATTTCGCCATTAATTCATCATCACGTATGCAAAGAGTACAAATGCCGCAATAGCAATGAGGTTGAGAAGCCGAGTCTTGTTTGGCGTTTGACTAATGTCAGCTTTACAAAACGGGCATGTGTTTGCTTGAAACTCAGCTGGCTTCCCGCACTCAGAACAGATGAACTTTGTGTATGATTTTGTTTTTGGGACACGCTGTTTATATGCCATGATGGTTTTGAACCTTATTTCAAGGCTTACCGGATTGCCAAGAAAATCAATTATTCCTGAGAAACGTGGTTTGCTTAACCTCAACCGGGCAGCCTACAGTTTTATACACTATTTAGATTCGTATGGAATGTATGGCTGTTTGGTTCGTTGAATTTTTCAATATAGCATTGATTTTTTGTGGTACCTATGTGGTACCTAGAAGAAAACAAGGGCTTAGCTAAAATTAGCTAAGCCCTTGTTTTATATGGTCGGGACAGCGGGACTACAACCAAAATCCAAAAAGAAGCTTTAATTCAATAGCTTATCCACCTTCGATGTAAGTATGGAAGGGGTGTAATTCATACGTACACTTACATCGGTCAGAAAGCAAGCCCTTTCCCCTACCCTCAAAATGGTCGTTACTTGTTGCTGCAGATCACATCAAGATCAATCCCAATGGTCTGCTTCAAATAAGAAGAGGCAGAGCCGAGAACTGCTGCTTGATCTCTTGTAAGCTTCTTCTTCGAGATTCCCGGCTGTACAACAGAAATCCCAATACGGACTTCCTTGAAGCGAGAGCTTCTTTCAATCCCGATCAGCCTAGTTCCGTTTCCATGAAGGTAACTGTCTCGTCCAGTTTTATGTCGTCCGTTTCTTGTCACCATATGGGAAATCAACTTTTTAAATTGACCAGACCACCTTGCTGACCTCACAGCTTGAGAAGAGACTTCGACAGTGTCACCAACTCGTTCTCCACCTTCCTTGCCACCAGAGTACTTGCAATGAAGCAAACGCAATTGAATGCAATCGTCTTCTTCCTTTATGCAAATCAAATCAGCTGCTTCATTCGCACCGTCATCATCAAACACAATCTCGTACCCACCAGCAATGTACTGTTGTGCCGTATGCCATTGAACTGAGTCTTTTCGTTCAACGCCCTTTTTCCAGATAGACTCTTTCTTCACGTCAACACCTGCCCAATTCCATTCTTCTAGACGTTCCGGCTGAATGTCTTCAATCTCTGAACTTTCTGTCTTTAGAAGGATATTTCCATCTAATTCTGATAGATCAAGGAATCTCACAAGTGGTGGATAGTCTTTAAAGAACTCGTCTACCCGTCTTTCTGTGTTGCCTATAGTTACCTTGAGTTCCTTCCCTGAGAACTGCGTCAGGGTGTAACCATCTTCCCCTTTTGCGGTTAGTCTGAACTTTCCAAGGGCGTTATCGTGTTCATCTTCATAGATAGCGAACTCAATGGTAGCCGCACTATGATCGACAGATAAGCATCTCAGATCAACTGAGAACCAATCAAACTCATTTTCCCCAACTGATAAGATAATCCTCTCTTCTGATGTCCGAAGTAGCTCAGAAGGCCATTCAATATTCAACACGCCAATGTCAGGCAAGACATCAACATATTCTGGTATCATTACGTTCTTGATTATTTGGCTGGTATCAATCGTATCATCGATCAGCTTCTTACCAACGTTTTCGGCCCATTTGATGAAATCAGGAAGTGTACCTGCTGCCTTTGACCACACGCGCCCCTTCCTTGAACATCCGATGGTCATTTGACTTCCTTGTTCCCAGCCATAGCCATCGATGTTGGATTTCCTAGAACCGACCTTCTCTGTTTCACTCAACGCATCTCTGACCTGCGCCCCTGTGTACATTGCGTACCTCGCGTCCAATAGCCAGAAGGACTTTGTTCTTACGAGAATTGGCGACTTTGAAGTCTTTAGTGTTCAGGCCACGGACAATTTCTCGCTTACCCACAAGTTTACGGAATTCTTGGGGGACGTAAAAGACTACAGCCCAGCCACCGCCGGGTCGTTGTCTCAAGTTCTTTTTGGTGCTCATTGTATCGCTCATAGATGTAAGTATATACATACATCCCCGATACTTACAAGAAGAGGAAGCCCTTGATTTTAAAGGCTTCCTCTCTCTATGGTCGGGACAGCGGGATTCGAACCCACGACCCCTACACCCCCAGTGTAGTGCGCTACCAGACTGCGCTATGTCCCGTGTATGTGTGGCGGAATATATAGGGGGCTTTTCTTTGTTGCAATGGTTTGTTTTGAAAAAGTCCGTCTTTTTTAAATGATATGGTCGATTTCGCGTTTCATGTCTTTTAGCTCATCCAAAATATCGTTGAGCATATGGCGTTGTGTATCTGTCAGCATACGTTTGACGATGATTTTGGGTTCAGGCTCATCTGGTGAGCGGACGGGTTCCGGTTCCGGCATTTGGGGGAACGGGTGGTCGCTGTTAAAGGTAGGTGAGAAAATTTGTTGTGGCTCAGGCAGAACAAAGGGCCGCTCGGCTTCGGTTGTGAAATCTTCTGGTTCTGCGAGGTCTTCCCTTTTAGAAATTTCTGCATGTATAGAGCCCCTTGGCAAAGGGGAGTCCGGCTCGAGTGGCGTTGAGGTTGGTGCTATATCAAACAGGCTTGCTTGTCCTGCTGGTGCCAATGGCACGTCTTTGATTGGAGGTTCTGGGAATGGAGCCTGAGGGGAGGCTGAGGGCATTTCAGGCGTGGCTGGTTGAACCATGGCTGTGCCTTCATCAATAAATTTGCGCGCCCCGTCTTCACGTAGGAGCTTTTGTACCCCTTTGATGGTGTAGCCTTCATCATGGAGCAAGGTTTGTAGACGGCGCAGTAAAGCCACATCGTCCGGGCGGTAATAGCGCCGCCCCCCTGCCCGCTTGAGTGGTTTGATTTGCGGAAATTTACTTTCCCAAAAACGCAGGACATGCGTTGCCAGGCCAAGCTCTTTGGCCACTTCACTGATGGTGCGAAATGCGTCTTCGGATTTAGTCATTTAAGAAGCTTTTGAATTAGTCTTCGTTAATACGGGCTTTAAGCACCTGAGAGGGGCGGAAAACCAGAACTTTACGTGGCAGAATTGGTACTTCTTCCCCGGTTTTAGGGTTCCGACCAATACGTTGACCTTTGGAACGAACAGAAAAACTGCCAAAGGATGAGATCTTGACGGTTTCGTCTTTGGCAAGTGTATCGGCAATCATATCCAGAACGGATTCAAGCAGGTCAGCCGATTCATTACGAGAAAGACCAACTTCCTGATATACAGCCTCGGTCAGTTGGGCGCGGGTAATGGTTTTTTCATTCATAGGCGCAATCCTCGCAGAAAAGTTGAACAACGACAGACTTTAACGGTACCTGAGCAGGATTAATCCGTCAATATCAAAGGTTTGGTTGTTTTGAATTTCTAAAAGAATAGGCTACCAGCGAACCAGTGCAGAGCCCCATGTCAGCCCACCGCCCATGGCTTCCAAGATGATCAGGTCGCCCCGTTGGATACGCCCATCTCGCACTGCAACGTCCAAAGCCAGGGGGATGGAGGCCGCAGAAGTATTGGCATGTTTGTCGACAGTGATGACAACTTTATTGGCATCAATTTTAAGTTTTTTTGCAGTGCCGTCCAAGATGCGTTTGTTCGCCTGATGAGGGACAATCCAGTCCACGTCATCGGCTGTCAAGTCATTGGCTTGTAAGGCTTCTTTGACGACATCGGCCAAATTAACAACGGCATGGCGGAAGACTTCCTTGCCGGTCATGCGGACATGGCCTGTGGTTTGGGTGCTGGAGGGGCCACCGTCAACCATCAAAATATTTTGATGGCGACCATCGGAATGTAAATGTGTAGACAAAATACCGGCAGATTCGTCTGTAGCCTCTTCGGCACGCAAAATGACAGCGCCGGCACCATCACCAAATAGAACGCACGTGGTACGGTCTTCCCAATCCAGCAGGCGAGTAAAGGTTTCTGCCCCAATGACCAGAGCCGTTTTCCCCTGCCCTGCTTTGAGGAAATTGTCTGCTGTTGCCAAGGCATACATAAAGCCGGAACAGACCGCTTGTACATCCATGGCAAAACCATGTGTCAGGCCCAGTTGAGCTTGCACTTTGGTTGCCGTGGAGGGAAAGGTATTATCCGGTGTTGTGGTGCCCAGTACAATCAGGTCAATTTCCTGGACATCAATGCCTGCATGTTCAATGGCCTTGAGTGCAGCTTTACGGGCAAGATCGGATGTCAATTCATCTGCTGCAGCCATATGGCGTTGCTTGATACCAGAGCGGCTTTGAATCCATTCGTCGCTTGTATCGACTTTTTGGGCCAGTTCATCGTTGCTGACCACATTTTCAGGAAGGTATGATCCACATCCAAGGATTTTCGAACGTAAGGCCATCAGAACCGCCACCAGAGTTAAGAGTCTTCGCCGTTATTGGCATCCATCAGACGTTCAAGGTCTTCTTTGATCAGGTCGTTGAAACCATGACGAACCAAGTCATGGGCAACGCTGACTGCATTGGCAAAGCCAAGAGCGTCTGTTCCGCCATGGCTTTTAACGCATATTCCGTTCAAACCCAAGAACATAGCGCCATTATATCGACGTGGGTCCATTTTTTTCTTGAAATTCATCAAGGCAGGCTTGGCAATCAAGGCACCGAGTTTGCCCAAAAAGCTGCTGGTTAACGCATCTTTTAGGAAATGAACTAAAAGCTGGGCCGTACCTTCTGCGGTTTTCAAGGCGATATTGCCTGTGAAACCATCAGTGACAATGACATCAACGGTCCCTTTGCCAATATCATCACCTTCAACAAAGCCATAGAAATCAATATCTAGTGGCGTATTGCGTAAGATAGTATGGGCCTGTTTGACCGAATCATTGCCCTTTAGGTCTTCTTCCCCAATATTGAGGATACCAACCTTGGGTTTGGGCAGGCCCAGCACATTACGAGCATAGACTTCACCCATAACGGCAAACTGGGTCAGGTTATCGGCATCACATTCCACATTGGCACCCAGGTCAAGCATGACCGAGCCGCCGGTGCGGTGTGGTAAATATGTGGCAATCGCTGGGCGGTCAATACCAGGCAGTGTACGCAAGGCAAATTTTGCCATTGCCATTAAGGCACCTGTGTTGCCCGCAGAGACCACGCCGTGTGCATCGCCATTTTTGACAGCATTGATCGCCAGACGCATGGAAGAGTTCCGCCGGTTGCGCAAGGCAACGGCCGGTTTGTCATCATTGGTGACAACTTCCGTGGTGTGCTGGATCGTGCAGATATCCTTCACAGAAGGATATTTAAGCAACAAAGGCTCCAACTGGCGCTCATCCCCAACAAGCAGGAAATGTACACCAGGGAGCTTTGTTTTGCAGATGCTTAAGCCTTCAACGACCATATCAGGGGCGTCATCACCCCCCATGGCATCAATGGCTAGCGTCATTACGTCTGACAAGGAGATACCCTTTCGAAGCTACGATTAAACAGCTTCGACGTCGGTAACCTCACGGCCATCATAGTGACCGCATTCAGAACAAACGTGGTGAGGACGCTTCAGCTCGCCGCAGTTCGGGCATTCGTTGTACACAGACGCCGTTAGGGAGTCGTGTGCGCGACGCATGTTGCGACGGGATTTGGATACTTTCTTCTTAGGAACAGCCATAATTCTGTACTCTTTAAAACTTTAACTCGAAAACGAGGGAGGCGGTTATTTAAACGAAAGTGTCACATAGAGCAAGCCTTAATGACTGCTTTAGTCACTTTTATTTTTCATTTCAGCTAAAACAGCGAAGGGATTGTTAGATTCAATCTCTTCTTCCGTGATTTCCGGCCCTGCCCCATACTCTGTATAGGCGGTTCCATCTGCACGGGGGTAAAGATCTATTTCTAGACCTAATTCCTCTGCAACAGCGTTGCCGAGGTCTATCACACCATCAATGATGGGATCAAGCTCATCTGTGCTTTCAATGTCGATTTCGACCTCTTTTTCATCATTTTGCCGGGCCAGTGATGAATCATAAAGGCGGGTAAACTCCAGCTCTATCAAGGTTTCAATCGGTTTGAAGGTGACGACACATTCCTGTTCGATCTGACAAGCCCCTGTGAAACGGCATTCAATTTTTTTACCGCTGAGGCGCTGTAACACCGCTTCTACCTTAAGAAATATCATCTCTGTGAGATTGAAACGTTCGCTCAGTGCCTGGCATTCTTCTTGTGTGGCCTTGAGGTGAATCTTCTTTGGGTTCGGGCCAAGTTTATCAACGGCAAAGGGGTGGCTGAAGTCTATATCGCTCATGCGTCATTCTCTTTGCTTGGGGCTGTTATGAAGTCAATTTGACCCTTTAAAAGCTGCTCAATGGCGATCTGGTCCACATGTGCAATTTGATCGCGCAGATATTTTGCCAAAACGTCGAGCGATTCGTCGCTGACAGGTGTCTTTCTATAAAGGTTGCGATCAAGTGCTGACTTAAGCTTCTCATTATTGTCATCAGCTTCTAGACCTTCTTCATAGGCGATGACGCGACCATAGAATGCCTCGGCCATTTTGGGGACACGACGTGCCAGCCCCATGTCACCAACGCCGAGTTCTCGCAAGTTCAGGTCCATATCAGCAAACATAAGATCCCACAGGGATTGGGAAAATTCTTCTGTCGGTTCCCCACCCGTCTTGAGTTTGCGCATCAAGATAAAGGCATGCATCAAGATCATGTCAAAACGCCCCTCGACCGTATCTGCGACTTCATAGTCTGCATAAAAGGCAGGTTGGCGTGCCTGTTGCACCATGGCAGTGTAAAGGGCCTGTACCTCTTCAGAGAAAGCAGGCTTGGTTTTGAAGAATTTGGAAAAAATCACGACCGATAGAACTCCAATAAAACTTGATCCTTGGGTGTTATAAGATATTGTAGGGACTCTAATCAAAGTAAAATCCAAGTTTATACGTAACGGTGTCTCAAATGGTTCGTTCAAAGTCTGTTTTTAGTGTTGGTTTTTTAATGGGGGCTGCACTGTTTGTCAGTGCCTGTACATCCCAATATGCAACACGGGGAAATTTACCCAATGAAGAACGAATGGCCGAAGTCATTCCCGGTGAGGTTCACGCTCGTGATGTGGCTGAAATCCTTGGCACACCATCGACCTTTTCTACATTTGGGGGCGAATCCTGGTACTATATCAGTGAACGTGTGGAATATTATGCGTTCCTGGAGCCAAAAATCCTTGATCGAAAAGTTATACAGATCAAATTTGCCAAGGATGGCCTGGTGAAATGGGTGAATAAAGCGGACAACCAGCAAGTTCGCCGTATTCAGTTTGTTGAACGCACAACCCCGACAGCCGGGAATGAAATCACTTTCTTTGAACAGATTTTCGGGAATCTGGGTCGCTTTAATAAGAAATAAGCTTTGTACAGGCGGTTTTATTTATTATCGGCAACCGATTGAATCAGTACGTCTTTAACATGGGTGGCATCTTCACCCAGTACTTTTTTTGTCACCCGTTTTAAGCGCTTTTTCAAGGCGTTGATATCCAGCGTTTCCTTATTGCGCAGAAGGCGGGGCATAAAGACGTAAAGGTCGCGCAAGTAAGCATCTTCCAGACGGATCATCTGGGCGGAAATCAGCTCTTCCTGACCCATGGCGATTTCCAGTTCAAACTGTACCTTAATGCTGCCTGCTACACGTTCGCCTTGAAACATGGGGATTGTGAAGGGTTTGATCTTGAGATTGGTTGTTGTAATTTCTTTTTCCAGTTCAAGCTCTTCATCTGTTTTGACAATTTCTTTTTCTTCAAACGGGCCAAGTTTGAGGAAAAACAAAGTGCCAACAGCAGCACCTGCCATCACCAATAGCAAAACGACAAAAAGAAGAACTTTTTTCATTACTTAACCTATACCCTCATCAATGGAGTTATTATTGACAGCCTTGCAGGTGATTGCAAGGATCACGGCTTAAAAATGTCGATAGCCATGAGGGTAATCGGTATAAAGCTGGCCGTCCTCTTGGAGGATACGTATCTCTGGAGACTCTGTAATTCTGCCGATTATACTGATTTTCGTGGCCGTTTGTTCTGCGATATCAGTCAGTTGTTCAGCCTTGTCCGGGGCAATGCTAAAGAGCAGTTCATAGTCATCTCCTCCGTTTAAAACTTGCCCGAAAAACGAAGAATCCTCTGCAATGGCATGTTGGGCAGCGTCTGAAAGCGGGATGGCTTTTTGTTCAATCTCCATGCCCACCTGCATGTGTCTCATGTCTGTAATCAGCCCATCTGAGATATCCAGACAGCTACGGGCAACACTAACAAGTGCTTGACCAAGGGCGGTGCGGGCATTTGGGACTTGATAGCGAAAGGCCAGCCAACCGCTTTCATCCTTGATCTTATTTTGCATGGCAAGCAGGCCCAAGGCGGCGTCGCCAATGGTCCCGCTAACACAGACCAAATCCCCTACCCGTGCACCAAGTCTTTGCAGGGCTTTGCCTTTGGTGACTGTGCCATAGGCCGTCAGGCTAAAACATAGTGGGCCGGGTGTACGGGTCGTGTCTCCACCCAACAGGCTTATGTTAAAACGTTTTTGTGTCTCGTGTAGACCGTGGGCAAAACGTTTGATCCAGTCACTGGTGATATCTGCGGGGTAAGAGGCATTCAGGGTGTAGTGAGCAGGCTTTGCCCCCATGGCGGCGAGATCAGAGAGATTGACGCCAAGTATTTTTTGGGCAAGCAGTTCAGGTTCATCTGTTTCAAAAAAATGAACACCTGCGATTAAAGTATCGGTGGTGACAACGATTTCCTCGCCTGCATCATGATGAAACACGGCGGCATCATTTTTTAACGCAAAAGCTCCTTCAGCCTTTTCAGCTAAAGGAGCCATGATTTGTGCAATTTGTTCGAACTCACCAAGCACGGGAGTTTATGCCTTGGACAGTTCGTCAGCGCGAAGTGTTTTCGCAACGCGGTCCAGTACACCGTTGACAAAGCCCGGTTCCGGCCCTTCAAAGAAGGCGTGGGCAACATCAACATACTGGGTGATAACCACACGTGCAGGCACGTCTTGACGAATATAAAGTTCGTAAATACCACTCATCAAAATGATGCGAACGATATCTTCCAGACGGTTTGTAGACCATTCCTGTGACAAGGAGCCTGACAGAATTTCTTCCAGCTCGTCACGGCGTTTGGCAACACCACGCAGCAGATCGGCAAACAGTTGCTTATCCGGTTTTGCCAGCGGGCTGCTGCCACGATCTTCATCGCCTTCTTCTTGTGGCGTATCCCAGCGGGTTTGTTGAAATTCAACAAGTACGTCATCTACGTTGCTGTCTGAAATTTCAACTTCGTATAAGGCTTGAACCGCAGCAAGGCGTGCAGAGCTGCGTTTCACCGATTTGTTTTTTTTCACTTTATCGTTCATGGTCTTATCTGGGCAGCAGGTGAAGGTCTTTTTTCAGTTCAATCATTTGCAAACAGGCACGCGCAGCTTTACCGCCGACGTCTTTTTGCTCACGATCAGCACGCACAAGGGCTTGGTCACGGTTTTCGCAAGTGATCATGCCAAAACCATGGGCGAGATTGTGTTTCACGCTCAAATCCATCAAGGCACGCGATGTTTCGTCCACAACAACATCATAGTGCGTTGTTTCACCGCGGATCACGCAGCCCAAGCTGATGAAACCGGCATAACGAGAACCTGCAGCTCCAATTTCCATGGCACGAATGGCATAAGAAAAGGCAGAAGGCAGTTCAAACACACCGGGAACCTGATAGCGTTTCAGCTCATAGCCTTTACCTTCAAATTCTTTTTCAACCGATGCATAGAGCTGATCGGCAATGTCATCGTAGAAACGGGCCTCAGCCACAAAAATACGAGGTTTATCCATTTTTAGTCCTCCATTGCCGGAATTGGCTTTTGGTCAACAATCGAAAGGCCATAGCCTTCCAGACCGATAATATTTTTCTTTTCAGAATTACTAAGCAGGATCATATCGCTAATGCCAAGATCCAGCAAGATTTGTGCACCCGTGCCATAATCACGTAGCTGCCCAGACGGCTTTTTACCTGTAGCATGGGCTTCTACACGTTCTGACAGGCTGGAACGTTGTGGTTCGCGCAAAAGAACAATGACACCACGCCCAACATCAGAAATATGGCGCATGGCATTATGAAGTTCCTGTGCCTTCCCTGCCCCATGATCGCCCAGAACATCATCTAGAACGTTCAGCGCATGCATGCGTACCAGAACAGGCTCATCGGTTGTGATATCACCTTTAACCAAGGCCACATGTTCGGCATATTCCACATTGTTGGTGTAAACACACATATCAAACTCACCGCCATAGATGCTGTTGAGTTTGGTTTCTGTTTTCTTTTCTACAATGCGATCATGCTTGCGACGGTACGCAATCAAATCAGCAATTGTTGCAATTTTCAGGTCAAGGCGTTTGGCATATTCGACCAAATCCGGCATGCGTGCCATGGTGCCGTCATCGTTCATGATCTCACAGATCACGCCGGAGGCATCAAGGCCAGCCAAGCGGGCCACATCGACGGAAGCTTCTGTATGACCCGCACGCACCAGCACACCGCCATCACGGGCACGCAATGGGAAGACATGGCCCGGTGTGGCAATGTCAGCACGTGTTGCATTGGGTGCAATGGCTGTTTTGATGGTCAGGGCGCGATCAGCGGCAGAAATACCTGTTGTCACCCCTTCGCGTGCTTCAATCGAAATGGTAAAGGCTGTTTCGTGGCGTGACGCATTATGGGTTGTCATCAACGGCAGGCCGAGATGATCAATACGATCGCCTGTCATGGCCAAACAAATCAGGCCACGGCCATGGGTCGCCATGAAGTTAATGGCAGCGGCATCACATGTTTGTGCCGGAATGACCAGATCACCTTCATTTTCACGGTCTTCATCATCGACCAGAATGAACATTTTACCATTTTTTGCATCTTCGATGATTTCTTCGATGCTGGAGAGATATTGGCTATATTCGCTCACTTTTATTTTCCATCCTTTTCCAGCAGGCGGGCCACATAGCGCGCGAGCATATCAATTTCCAGATTAACAAAATCGCCGACTTTGGATTTGCCAAAGGTGGTAACTTCCATGGTATGAGGAATGATATTGATGCCAAAGACATCATCTTCAACCTCATTGACCGTTAAAGATACGCCGTTTAGCGTAACTGAACCCTTCGGCGCAATGAAATTTTTCAATTGTGCAGGTGCTTTGAATTTAAAACGGTGGGAATCCCCCTCTAGAGTGATGGAGATAATTTCAGCAATGCCATCGACATGACCGGAGACAATATGACCGCCTAATTCGTCACCAACGCGACAAGCTCGTTCGAAGTTAACAGATGTCTCAACTTCCCAAGAACCCATGGTGGTTTTGGACAGGGATTCCGCAGAAGCCGTAATAGCAAACCAGTTCGGGCCTTTTTCCACAACGGTCATACAAGCGCCGTTACAGGCAATAGAGGCCCCGATATCAACGGTGCTGGTATCATAAGCTGTTTCAAATTCAAAACGGGTGTCGCCTGATTTTTCAACGGCTTTGACGCGCCCAAGGTCGGTAATAATGCCAGTAAACATATCAATGAATGCTTTCAGTTATCTGTAAAATCAAGAAAGGTCTAAATCGCGACGGCGATAAAGCTCAACAAGGTCATCACCGGAGCCAAACAAGCCATTGCGATCAAAAAATGGGGTATCTTCAAGATGGTCAACGCCAAAGGCTTGTACTACGGGAATGCCATCATGGCCCATCAGGCGCGGGGCACGCATCCAGGCCAGGCGGTCTACCAGTTTGCGACGCATCATGGCTGCGCACAAATGGCTACCGCCTTCGACCAAGACGCGGGTCAGGCCGCGTTTGCCCAGTTCGCTTGCCACCCAATCCAGTGTAATGCCGCCTTCATTATTGCTGTGGGGTGGCACAATCAGTTCCATCCCTGCTTCTTGGTAAGCTTCTGCGCGGATATCATCCTGATCACCCAGGGTGAACATCCATGTGGGGATGCGATGGGCTTCTGTCACCAAATGGTGGGTCAGCGGCAGGCGCATGCGACGATCAATCACAATACGCACAGGCGAATGATCTTCCAGCCCAGCCAGTCGACAAGTCAGTTTCGGGTTATCTTCTGTTGCTGTTCCAATTCCGACCATGATCGCATCATGGTTGGCGCGCAACAGATGGCCTTGTTGGCGTGTCGGGGCCTCGGTAATCCATTCGCTTTCACCGGTATGAACCGCGATTTTCCCATCCAGTGTTGTTGCCATTTTCATGGTGAACATAGGGCGTTCTTTTAACACTTTCAGAAAAAAACCTTCATTGACTTCCAAGGCTTCTTCGCGACAGACGTTCAGGATAATTTCAATGCCTGCATCTTTAAGCATCTTAATCCCCCGCCCAGAGACGCGGGGGTCCGGGTCTTCAAGGGCGATGACAACACGTGTGATGCCTGCCTCAATCAGGGCTTCGGCACAAGGTGGTGTTTTGCCATGATGCGAGCAAGGTTCCAGCGTTACGTAGGCTGTTGCACCGCGTGCGTCTTCCCCTGCCCGGCTCAAAGCAACCGTTTCGGCATGGGGGCGTCCGCCGGGCTGTGTCCAGCCACGGCCCAAAACAATGTTGTCTTTGACAATGATGCAACCAACCGCAGGGTTGGGCCATACGTTACCAAGGCCACGACGGGCAAGGCCCAAAGCGGTGCGCATATAGGCGTCATCACTGGTTGGGGCCAGTGGTGCCTTATTGGTTATGTGTTCCCAAATTTTCGACAAAGTCCTCGAAGTCCTTTGCTTCACGGAAATCTTTATAAACAGAGGCAAATCGTACGTAGGCGACTTTATCCAGCTCAAGTAAAACTTCCATCACTTTTTCACCAATGGCATTGGACTGGATTTCAGTTTCACCGGATGTTTCCAACTGACGCTGGATAGAGCTGACGATACGTTCGATTTGATCTTCTTCGACGGGCCGTTTGCGCAATGAAATGCTAATGGAACTCAGCAATTTATCGCGATCAAAAGGTGTTTTTGTACCATCGCGTTTGACGACCATCAGTTCACGCAGTTGCACCCTTTCAAAGGTGGTGAAACGTGAAGCGCAGGCCGGACAGTAACGGCGACGACGAATGGCAGCGCTGTCCTCAGTCGGACGCGAGTCTTTGACTTGGGTGTCGTGATTGCCACAAAAAGGACAGCGCATGTCATTCGATCCTTAAGCTTTTAGCCTTAGAAGTCTTTGTAAACCGGGAACTGTTTGCACAATTCGCCGACTTTGGCACGAACAGCGGCTTCAACATCGGCGTTGTTGTCTTCACCGTTGGCTGCAAGACCGTCCAGAACGTCAGAGATCAGGTTGCCGATCTGCTTGAATTCTTCTTCCTTAAAGCCACGTGTTGTCCCAGCCGGTGTGCCTAAACGAACACCGGATGTGACCATCGGTTTTTCCGGGTCAAACGGAATGCCGTTTTTGTTACACGTGATGCCTGCGCGTTCCAGTGCCGCATCGGCCATCTTACCCGTCACACCTTTGGGGCGCAGGTCAACCAGCATCAGGTGCGTATCTGTGCCGCCTGTAACGATGTCACAGCCGCGTTCAACCAGTACAGCAGCCAGTGCTTTGGCATTGGCAACAACTTGAGCTGCATAGTCTTTGAACTCAGGACGCAGCGCTTCGCCAAAGGCAACGGCCTTGGCTGCAATCACATGCATCAGGGGACCACCTTGCAAGCCGGGGAAGACCGCAGAGTTAATCTTTTTACCCAGATCCAGATTGTTGGACAGGATCATACCGCCGCGTGGGCCACGCAGGGTTTTATGCGTTGTTGTTGTCACAACATCTGCGTATGGCAGCGGGCTTGGGTGAACACCACCAGCAACCAGACCTGCAAAGTGCGCCATATCCACCATCAACATCGCGCCCACTTTGTCTGCAATTTCACGGAAACGCTTAAAGTCGATTTGACGCGGAATAGCAGAACCACCGGCAACGATCAGTTTCGGCTGGCATTCAACGGCCATTGCTTCAACTTCATCATAATCAATGTCTTGTGTTTCTCGCGATACATCATATTGAACCGCATTGAACCATTTACCAGATTGTGCAGGTGGAGCACCATGTGTCAAGTGACCACCAGAAGCCAGTGTCATCCCCATGATGGTGTCGCCCGGTTGCAGCAATGCCATGAAGACAGCACCGTTCGCTTGTGCACCAGAATGTGGCTGAACGTTCACATATTCGCAATCAAATAGTTCTTTGGCACGCTCAATCGCCAGACCTTCTGAAACGTCAACATATTCACAACCACCGTAGTAACGGCGACCCGGATACCCTTCGGCATATTTGTTGGTCAGAACAGTGCCCTGAGCCTCGATCACAGCGCGGGAGACAATGTTTTCAGATGCGATCAGTTCGATCTGGTCTTGCTGACGGCCAAGTTCTTCACGGGTGGAAGCATAAACCTCAGGGTCGGAATCTGCCAAAGTGGCAGTAAAGAAATTTTCAAAAGACATTTACGTGAGCCTTTCTAAAGGGAGGATAAAAGAAAAATGCTTTTAAGACCTATGCTTCAAAGCGGTGGATTAGACAGTTTTTCAACACGACGTGCGTGTCGACCGCCTTCGAATTCTGTATTGAGGAACACGTCCAGGCAATCTAATGCGGTGGCTTCACCCATTGTACGATCACCAAAGGCAATGACGTTGGCATCATTGTGTTCACGTGACAAGCGCGCACCCAAGGCATCATGAACCAAGGCACAGCGCACTTCGGCAAAACGGTTGACGGCAATGGAAATGCCAATGCCGGACCCGCAGACGACAACACCGCGATCAGCGTCGCCATTTTTAATGGCTTTGGCCAGCTTGTAGCCATAGTCAGGATAATCAACGGAAGCACAACTGTCACAGCCCAGGTCAAGAACCTCAAAACCCTTGTTTTTCAGCTCATTAGCCAAAGTTGTTTTCAGGTCAATACCGCCGTGGTCACAGGCAATTGCAATTTTGTTTGAAGCCATAAGTAATGGTCCTCATCAATGGTCATTGTTGGGCTTTGGTTTAGCACAGGCAAGACCTGCGTTACAATTGTTAAATTGCGTACATAGCCCTACTTGCCTTCCCTCATTTTGCGCAGCTTGTATTCGAGCTTTTGCTTGGCATTTTGCCGGATCATTGGTTCGCCCATGCTGATTAAGCCTGTGGCGATGACCTCGACCCCGGTTTCGGCATCAATGGCGTGAACACGCAGGTATTTCCCATAGGGGCGCGCTTCAAAATAAATCTGACGATGGTGTGAGTTTTGGGACATGGTACTAAAAAAGATAATAGACACTATAGCCTTAATGTAATGGCTATCGCTGTGAAGTCCACAGGCTTAATGCGCCATTTCAGAAGTTTTTATGGTGATTTGTTCTTGTCGTTTGATCATGGGCAGGTTTTCAGACAGTTCACGGTAGAAGAAATTCATGTGGCGGTATTCTTCTGGCTCACATGTTTGGGCCTGTCTCAGGTTATAGACCAGCTTACGCATTTCATTGCAGATATCACAAGTCACACTCAGGTTACTACGCAGGGCGCAGTTGTAAATTTCTTCCAAAGCATTGTCGGTGCAATCCAGCAGGTAATTGAAGTCAAACTCTTCTTCGTGTTCGCTGGAGATTTTATCCAGAACCCAGGCCAGTTGTACGAGATGGCGTTCCATTTTAACGGAATTTAGTTCGTTAATGCCGCTATAAACCTGGGTTTCAAGGTCTTTAGGTGCCTGTTTTTTTAGAACCTTGGCAGCAAGTGTATTGGGGGCGGAGAAGGATGGCGCAGACTCTTTATCTTCTTGATTCATATGAGCGCGGTCTGGCCCAGCATAATTGCGTGTCACTACAAACTGTCGATCACTTTGACATAAGGTGCGGAAGGTTTTCAAGATGCTGTCGACAGAAATAGGCTTTTGTAAAACCAAATCACACCCCCCATCCAATAAGGCTTTTTGGGCGCTGTTCGTGTTCGTGTTTGTATTTGTCATAACCAGAATAGAGAGGAACGGGTTTTTACTGCATAGGCCATGACGGATTTTTTGTGTCAGGTCGCAAATTTCACGAATACCGAAAGAACAATCCAGCACAAGGATATCGAAATGCGTTCGTTGTAATTCTTTTTCAAGGTCATGCATGGCGCTGACATCGCAAATTTTTCCAAAACCAATACCAAGCAAGCCCCCACGTAAGCTGTTGCGCTTTTGCGGGTTTGGGTCTGCGAGCAGGAAATTGACTTCATCAAATGAGGGGCGTTTTGTTTTGGTCGGTGTACCAATTTTTTTTACGGATTTGGTTTTGTCGCAATTTATTTTTTCAAAAAGACCCGCTGTTTGATCAGAGGTGTTTTTGATGCGGGTAATAACCATTTTAATCAAGGAATAAAGCAGCGGATCAACTTCTTTGAGGCGGTCATCAAATGATTTTTTATTTAAAACAATGGCCTCAACAGGTTCATAAGTGACGACACTGGCTGAACGGGGCAAATTATTGATGATAGCCATCTCGCCGACCACGCCTCCTTCTTCGACCAAAGCAAGGGGAACTTGTGTGCCATTAGGGCCTTTTTTATAAATTTTAACGCTGCCAGATTGGATGATATAGGCAAAATCAGCTTGATCGCCTTCTTTGAATAAGACGGTATTGGCGTCAAATTTGACTGTTTTATATGCGTCTACGACCATAGTGCCCCCGTGGAAGTTTAGGCGTATCAGTCGACATGCTTTCAGCGTTTTTTCTTTTTATTCAATAGATTATGTAGAGTTGAATGAAATTTCAATAGACCCATTTGGGTGAGTGCGATGCAACAATTGGTAATGTTTTGAATTCAAATGAATTTTTTTGCAGACAATTAAAATTTTTATGATTCCAGGATGCAAACTTTTCTACTTTTAATGCTTTATGGTAGTTGAGTCTTATCTTTATGTATAGTGAAAAAGGCCCTGCCAAATAATGGACAGGGCCTTTTGTTGAAAGGTTTGAATTACATGTTACGGCGATATTGGCCGCCAACTTCAAACAGGGCGTCTGAAATCTGACCGAGGGAGCAATAGCGCACAGCTTCCATCAGGACTTCAAACATGTTGCCATTGGCACGTGCCACGTCTTTCAGCTTGGCAAGAGCCTTTTCCCCATCGCTGGCATTGCGCTGCTGGAAGTCTTTCAGGCGTGAAATTTGGCTTTCTTTCTCGTCTGTAGAAGAACGAGCCAATTCAGGGGTTGGTGGTTCTTCCGCATTGGGGTTGAGGAATGTATTCACCCCAATAATCGGCAGCGTGCCATCGTGTTTCTTCATTTCATAGTATAAAGATTCATCTTGGATCATACCACGCTGGTAACCTGTTTCCATGGCACCCAGAACGCCACCACGCTCAGAAATACGCTCGAATTCTTTCAGAACGGCTTCTTCCACAAGGTCAGTCAGTTCTTCAACGATAAAGGCACCCTGGTTCGGGTTTTCGTTTTTCGCCAGACCGAATTCCTGGTTAATGATCAACTGGATCGCCAGGGCACGGCGTACAGACTCTTCCGTCGGTGTTGTGAAGGCTTCGTCATAGGCATTGGTATGCAGGCTGTTACAGTTATCATATGTTGCCAGCAGGGCTTGCAGGGTTGTGCGGATATCGTTGAAATCCATTTCCTGAGCATGAAGCGAGCGACCAGAGGTCTGAATATGGTATTTCAGCTTCTGTGAACGCTCATTGGCGCCATATTTGAAACGCATGGCTGTTGACCAGATGCGGCGTGCCACACGGCCCAGAACCGTATATTCAGGGTCCATCCCGTTAGAGAAGAAGTAAGACAGGTTCGGGGCAAATTCATCAATGTGCATGCCACGTGCCAGATAGCTTTCTGCAAAGGTAAAGCCGTTAGACAGGGTCAATGCCAGTTGTGAAATCGGGTTCGCCCCTGCTTCGGCGATATGGTAGCCAGAGATGGAAACAGAATAGAAGTTGCGAACATCATTGTTCACAAAATACTGCTGGATATCCCCCATCATTTTCAGGGCAAATTCTGTGGAGAAGATGCAAGTGTTTTGACCTTGGTCTTCTTTGAGAATATCGGCCTGAACCGTGCCGCGCACATTTGCCAGTGTCCAGGCTCTGATCTTTTCGATCTCTTCATCTGTCGGAATACGACCGTTTTCTGTTTTGAACTTCTCGATCTGCTGTTCAATTGCTGTATTCAGGAACATGGCAAGCAACATGGGTGCCGGGCCGTTTACAGTCATGGAAACAGAGTTAGAGGGCGCACACAGATCAAACCCGTCATAGAGAACTTTCATATCGTCCAGTGTGGCAATGGAAACACCGGAGTTACCGATTTTACCATAGATATCCGGGCGATGATCCGGGTCTTGACCGTACAAAGTCACGGAGTCAAAGGCGGTAGAAAGTCGTTTTGCATCAGAGTGTTGGGAGAGATACTTAAAGCGTTTGTTCGTGCGGAAGGCATCACCCTCCCCTGCAAACATACGGGTGGGGTCTTCGCCTTCACGTTTGAAGGCAAATACACCTGCTGTGTAGGGGAAACTGCCCGGAACGTTTTCTTTTAGCAACCATTTCAGGATTTCACCTTCGTCTTCAAATTGCGGCAGCGAAACTTTTGGAATTTGGGTGCCAGACAAAGATGTGTATTTCAGCTCCGTGCGGATTTCACGATCGCGGATTTTTACGACATATTCGTCACCGGAATAATTCTCTTTTACTGTTGGCCAGATTTCCAACAGCTTGTGGCAACGTCCATCGAGCGCCTGATCGCGTTCTTTGATCAGTTTCTTGATGGCTTTTTTGCCTTTTTCGCCGGCTTCTTCCAGCATGCGGTTTGTTTCGCGCAGCTGTTGACGTTCCCGTGCAATTTTGGACTGTGTGGCGATGTCTTTGTGATAGCCACGAACCGTGTCGGCAATATCTGCCAGATAACGGCGGCGTTCTGGCGGAACAATCGCTGTTTTCGGGGATGAATGACGAATGCCGGGGCCTTCTTTCAAGGTGGTTGTGACCTTGCCAAGCTTTTTGGCTTTCAGGGCATTGACCAGTTCATAATAAAGGGCCGTTACACCTTCGTCGTTAAAGCGTGATGCAATAGTGCCGATCACAGGCATGTCTTCTGGGGCAGAATGGAATTGTTCACGGTTGCGCAGGACTTGTTTAGCCACATCACGCAAGGCATCCTTGGCTCCTTTACGGTCGAATTTGTTGATGGCGATAATTTCAGCGAAATCGAGCATGTCGATTTTTTCCAGCTGAGAAGCGGCACCAAATTCAGGTGTCATCACATACATGGGGAAGTCAACATAAGGAACGATGCCTGCATCGCCCTGCCCGATCCCCGGTGTTTCAACAATAACCAGATCAAAGCCCGCCAGTTTGCACGCATTGACCATGGATGTCATGGAAGGTGGAACTTCAGACTTATTGTCACGCGTTGCAATGGAACGCACATAAATGTTGTCCACATTGTTGGCGTTCATACGGATACGGTCACCCAACAAAGCTCCGCCTGTCTTGCGGCGTGTCGGGTCAATGGCGAGTACGGCAATGCGTGGCTCGTTTGAATACATGCGGAAACGGCGGATCAGCTCGTCCGTCAGGGAGGATTTACCTGCCCCACCTGTACCTGTGATACCGAGAACCGGAACTTTACCAGAAAGCTTTTCACCGCCTTCATCAATTTGTTTTTTCAGCTTGGCGTCCAGCTGGTCGTTCTCAAGTGCTGTAATAATACGCGCCAGATCAAGGGTGTCGCCTTTTTTCAGCTTCGCTAGTGATTTCGGGCATGAGATATCTTTTGCCGGTGCATAGTCAGAACGTTTGACCATATCCTGAATCATGCCTTCAAGGCCCAGTTTGCGGCCATCTTCCGGGGAATAGATTTTTTCAACACCATGGCTCATCAAGTCTTCGATTTCATCGGTGACGATTACACCGCCGCCGCCGCCAAAGACCTTGATATGGCCTGCGCCACGTTCTTTAAGCAGGTCGATCATATATTTGAAATATTCAACGTGACCGCCTTGGTAGGAGCTGACGGCAATGCCTTGAGCATCTTCTTCAATGGCTGCGGTGACAATTTCATCCACAGAACGGTTGTGGCCCAGATGAATGACCTCTGCCCCGCTGGATTGAAGAATGCGACGCATAATATTGATTGATGCATCGTGGCCGTCAAACAGGCTGGCGGCAGTCACAAAACGAACCGGGTTTTTCAGTTTATAAGCCTTTTTAGTGTTACCGTCTGGCATGCGATCCTCCCAAAAACTTCTATAAAAATAATTCGGTATTTAAATGCCGATTTATTTTCTTTTTTTACGCCCTAACCAAATAATGGAAGGACGTTGAAAAAAGCCAAGTCAAAAATATGATTTGGCGAAATTAAATAGTTACCTTTACGTAAACGTAAAGCAAAAGCAGAGGCAGGTAAAGAGACAAATTGTAAATAATTTAAAATGTTTCAAATTATCCCCTCGCTCTCCCATAGTTGTCATTCCAAACTTGATTTGGAATCCATTGGACCCTCGTATCAAGTACGAGGGTGACGGGCTGAAGTATGTTTTTCATATCAGTCTTTTCTGATTTTTAGATTTGCTTGACGCCGCATGTCTGAGGTGGTCTTGTATTGCCAATTTTAATACTGACTTATAGGAAAGCTTTCATGTCTGATAAGAAACTTCATCCTGAAACACTGGCCCTGCACGCTGGTTACCGTAATGATGAAACTGCAAAATCTGTGGCTGTGCCCATCCACCAAACAACCTCTTATCAGTTTGATAGTGCTGAACATGCGGCCAATCTGTTTGCCCTGAAAGAATTCGGCAATATCTATACACGTATCATGAACCCGACCACTGATGTGCTGGAACAGCGCTTGGCCGCCCTTGAAGGTGGTGTGGCAGCCCTTGGTGTGGCATCTGGTCAGGCGGCTGCGACTTTTGCCATTTTGAACCTGTGTCAAGCTGGCGATAACTTCGTGACCTCAACCGACCTTTATGGTGGTACGTGGAACCTGTTTGCCAATACATTTAAGCAAATGGGCATCGAAGCGCGTTTTGTCGATCCGGCTGATCCGGAATCTTTCCGCAGCGCAACTGATGACAAGACACGTTGTTATTTTGCCGAAACCCTGCCGAATCCTAAGTTGAATGTCTTCCCCATTAAAGAAGTGGCTGATATTGGTCGTGAATTGGGTGTGCCGCTGATTATGGATAACACAGCAGCACCGTTGATCTGTCGTCCGCTGGAACATGGTGCGGCGATTGTGATGTATTCCACAACCAAATATATCGGCGGTCATGGCACATCTATCGGTGGTATGATCATTGATGGTGGTAATTTTGATTGGGAAGCTGGCGGTGATCGTTTCCCGACCCTGAACCAGCCGGACCCGAGCTACCACGGTGCTGTTTGGACAGAGGCGGTTAAGCCGCTTGGCCCGATTGCTTATATCATCCGTGCGCGTGTAACACTGTTGCGTGACATTGGTGCAGCAGAAAGCCCGTTCAATGCATGGCAGACAATTCAGGGGCTGGAAACTCTGCCGCTGCGTATGCGCCAGCATTGTGAAAATGCCAATAAGGTTGTTGAATTCCTCAACAACCACCCGAAAGTGGAAAATGTCATTCACCCGTCCATTCAAGATGGTGAGGCCAAGCGCCGTGCCGATGCTTATCTGGATGGTGGTTATGGTGCTCTTGTCGGGTTTGAGCTGAAAGACGGTCTGGATGCAGGTCGTAGCTTTATCGACTCACTGGAATTGCTCTATCACGTAGCAAACATCGGGGATGCCCGTTCTTTGGCGATCCATCCTGCCAGCACAACGCATTCACAGATGACAGAAGAAGAACAGGCCAAAGCGGGTGTGACACCGGGCTATGTTCGTCTGTCCATCGGGATTGAACATGCAGATGATATTATCGCCGATATCGAGCAAGCTTTGTCTAAATGCTAAGTCTGCCATAATTTAAGCATAAACGCCGGGCTATATATGGTCCGGCGTTTTTGTTTGCATAAAATAAATCGTCATTCCCAACTTGATTGGGACTCTTTTTTAAGGAGAAAGATCCCCGCTTTCGCGAGGATGACGGTTTTAGTTTTTTAGGGGTATTCATCTTGTCTCGTCCACATTTTCTTACCAATGAGTCACTGCCGCGCACGCGTATGCGCCGCAATCGTCAGGCGGAATGGTCACGTCGTCTGGTGCGTGAAAATACCCTGAGTGTGGATGATTTCGTCTGGCCGATTTTCGTTTTGGAAGGCGAACAACGCCGTGAATCCGTGGCGTCAATGCCCGGTGTGGAACGTCTGTCCATTGACCTGTTGGTCGAGGCTGTCGGCGAAGCCTATGAGCTGGGGATTCCTGCCATTGAGATTTTCCCCTATACTGATGACAGTTTAAAAACACCAGATGCCAAAGAAGCCCTGAACCCGAATAATCTGGTCTGTCGTGCAGTACGTGCGGTGAAAGAAAAATACCCGGATATGGGCGTTTATACCGATATTGCACTTGATCCTTATAATAGTGACGGTCATGATGGATTGGTGCGTGATGGCCGTGTTCTCAATGATGAAACCGTTGAGATCCTGTGTAAGCAAGCGGTGGTTCAGGCCCAAGCTGGCTGTGATGTAGTTGCGCCAAGTGACATGATGGATGGGCGCATGGGTCAAATTCGCGATGCCTTGGATGGTGCAGGCTTCCAAAATGTCATGATGATGTCTTATGCGGCCAAATATGCCTCAGCCTTTTATGGGCCGTTTCGCGATGCGGTGGGATCAGCTGGTGCCTTGGGCAAAGGGGATAAGAAAACCTATCAGATGGACCCGGCCAATACGGATGAAGCCATCCGTGAAACCGCACTGGATATTGCTGAAGGTTCCGATATGGTGATGGTCAAGCCGGGCATGCCCTACCTTGATATTGTTCACCGCTTAAAAGAAAGCTTTGGTGTGCCTGTGTCAGTCTATCACGTCAGTGGTGAATATGCCATGCTCAAGGCCGCAGCCCAGAACGGTTGGCTAGACAATGATCGAGCTGTGCTGGAAAGCCTGCTTTGTTTCAAACGTGCCGGTGCCGATGTGATCTTCACCTATTGTGCTGTGGAAGCTGCCAAATTGTTGAAAAAGTGAAACAAGTGCCGTCCTCGCAAATGCGGGGACCTCTTTCAAGGGTAAAGGAGATTCCCAATCGAGTTGGGAATGATAAAGATATAAAAAAAGCCGCATCTTCCATAAGGGGACGCGGCCTTTTTGTTTAAATTTCTTTACAGATTAAACGGCAGCTTTCGCGCCCTTCATTTCTGTTGTTTGGATGTCGAGCATGCGGTCTACATCCAGTACAACCATCAGCTGGCCGTCTAGGCGATAAACGCCGGAAGCGAATTCGCGCCAGATTGGGTCCAGTGTCGATGGGTTGCGCTCATAATTCTTTTCATCAAGGCTGAGAACTTCACCAACGGTGTCAACCAGCAGGCTGTACAGTTCATTGATATGTTCGACAGTCACGCCCATGCTTTGGCCGTCGTCGTCACGCTTTGGCAGGCCAAGGCGCACACGCACGTCGATCACGGTTACAATACGACCACGCAAGTTGATGGAGCCTGCAACTTCTTTGGGTGCAAGCGGAATAAAGGCAATATGGTCCGGCATCAAAATGTCCTGAACTTTCAGAACAGGAATACCAAACAACTGATCAGCGATTTTGAAAGTGACGTAATCTTCCAAACCGTCCCCTTTGATAAGGTCTGTTGATTGCGCGTCATTCGTTGTTACGAGCTGATTCATTTTTTCTCTCCGGCCATTAGCATTTCAGCTTGTTGTCAAAAGGCTCTTCTAAAAGATGTATCTACCAATTTGACAGCTGCGCAAATCTACACAAAAAACACAGCAGAGTTAAGCCAAATTATGAGATAGCCCCCTAAAATTTATAATTACCCGGTCAACCACTGTTTTACAAGCCCGATTTGCGTCTCATCCATCAACGTTGGGGCGTGGCCGACTTTGGGGATTTCAACCAGCTCGGCATCCGGGCCGCGTTTTAGCATTTCCTGGGCTGTTTCTTTGGTCAAAAGATCGGAGTCTTCGCCCCGCAGAATCAGCACCGGGCATTTAATGGATTCCCAGATGGGCCAAAGGTCGACATCAACGGGATCAGCCTCTTTAAAAGGCTGAGAAATTGCTGGGTCGTAATGAAAAGCAAACTGACCGTCTTCACATTTCTTGGCACTATGTTCCGCCAGATGTTTCCATTGTTCATCACTTAAGGGACCAAAGGGAGCATGGATCAGGCGCAAATGTTGTTCCAAAGCCTCCAGGGACGGAAATTTGGGGTCCATGCCAAGATAATCACCAATGCGGGCCAGTGAGTCTTTGGGGATAAAGGGGCCAACATCATTGACAATCAGGCGTTGAATGGGGCTGTTGGGCTGAATGGCGAGCATCATGCCGATGATTCCCCCCATGGATGTACCAATCCAGTCGACCTTTTCATCCCCGATTTTGGCAAGTAGAGTTGCCATATCATTTACATAAAGCGGGAATCCATAATCTGAGGGATTAAGCAACCAGTCACTATATCCCCTGCCCGCCATATCCGGGCAGATGACCTGGTGGGTATCGGTCAGGGCTTGCGCCAGTTCATCAAAGTCACGGCTGTTGCGGGTGAGCCCGTGGGCACAGATGGCCGTGCGTCCCGCTTCTTCAAATCCCCAATGGGTATAGGCAATGCGGTGAAAACCATGAGGGCCAAGGCTGAGGAAACTTTTCTGTTGCATGGCAACTTATCCTTCTTATTCAAACAATTTGCCTTATCTTGCAAAGTTGATAGTTTGTTCGTCAAACAAAATCTCTAAGCGGAGCAAAAAGATATGAGCGATCCTATCCTTGTTCAACGTGATGATGCGATTGTGACCATTACTTTGAACAACCCGGAAAAACGCAATGCCCTGACCAAACCTGCCTGGCAAAAGTTGGGCGATGTGATGGAAGAGCTTTCAGCAGATAATGATTTGCGTTGCATTATTATTCGTGGGGCTGGCGATGAAGCTTTTGCGGCAGGAGCTGATATTTCTGAATTTCCTGAAGAACGCTCCAGTGCGGCCCAAGCCAAAGCCTATGGGGAAATTGTGACACGTACGGTCAAGGCGATTGAAGAATGCCGCCATCCGACGGTTGCTATGATTAAAGGGGCTTGTACAGGTGGCGGGCTGGAAATTGCCTGTGCGTGCGATATGCGTATTGCGGGGGAAAGTTCGCGTTTCGGCGTGCCGATCAACCGTTTGGGGCATACATTGGCCTATCCTGAACTGGATGCGATTCTGCGCCTTGTCAGTCCGGCGGTGATGCTGGAATTGTTGCTTGAAGGTCGTGTTGTGGATGCGGATTACGCACTACGTGTTGGCATGATCAATCGTATTGTGGAAGACTGGGAAGTTGAAGAAGAAGCCAAACAATGTGCTGAACGTATTGCCAAAGGGGCCCCTCTGGCTGCACGTCTGCACAAAAAAATGGTGTCACGCCTGAAACGTCCAGAGCCTTTGACGCAAACAGAGTTGGATGAAGCCTTTTCCACTTGTGATTCGGAAGATTACCAAAACGGCTATCGTGCCTTTATGGAAAAGAAAAAGCCGGTCTTTAAGGCAAAGTAGATTCTCGTCGTCCTGGCTTTTGCGAGGGCGACAGAGGTCTATAGAGTTTTATAGCCACCTTGGAAATAGAGCAATGGTCCGGTGGCATCGCTGTTGGTGCTGATCGAAGTCACTTCGCCGATAAAGATGGTATGGTCCCCACCCTTGTGAGATTCGACACGCTTACATTCCAGTGTTGCCAGTGTGCCGTCCAGAACTGGACAACCATTTTGACCTTCGTGCCATTTAATCGTATCGAACTTGTTTTCGTCGCTGCCCGCAAACAGATTGGATAGATTTTCCTGATTTTCCGCAAGGATGCAGATATTGAAGTTCGGCTCTGAAAGGAAAACATCGTTAAGCTGGCTGTCGGTCTTTAAAGAAAACAGGACCAATGGCGGCTCTAGGGAGACAGAGGCAAAAGAATTGATAGTGACACCAATGTTGCCCGCCTTTTCAGACTGGCTTGTGACAACAGTAATCCCTGTGGCAAATTGGCCCAGGACATCACGGAATTCGCGCTGATCGAAACTCATATCTCACCTATTCGTTGCTTTTAGACTTCAATAGAGATTGAATGAAGAGCCGTCAATAGCTTGTTTAATCAATCTCTTCAGCTATATTTTATATAAGTCCTACTGAATGGTTGTGCGAAGGAAAAAGATGTTTAATTCACGATCAAATCCATATGAGGGTGAAAGCCGTCAGGCTGTTGGCCCAGACCCGCTGGAACAGCCTGAATTTTATGATGGTATAACTCAAAAGCGGATTTTGGCCTATGTGGTTGATTTTCTGATTTGTGCCGGGCTTGGTGGATTGGGATTTGTTTTGGCTGGAATCATGGGGATTATGAGCTTTGGTTTGCTGTTTGCGCCCATGATGGCGCTGATGGCCTTGATCCCGATTGCCTATCATACGTTTTTAATCGGTTCAGCCAAGAGCGCGACCTATGGGATGCGTTTTGCCGGGATCAGGGTGTATCGCCTTGATGGGGGGCGTCCAGAATTAATGCAGGCTTTTGTACAGTCCGCTTTATTCTTTTTGACGGTACCGCCAACCTCTTTTCTTATTTTGATTGTGTGTTTGTTTAATCTGCGCAGGCGCTGTCTTCATGATATACTTGCCGGGACTTTGGTGTTAAATATTCCTGAACAAGAATAAGCCTAAGGTAAGCAATGCGCCCGGATCGTACCCAGTCCAAGGTCTTTTTTTATACAACGTCCCCCCTGTCCTGCCCTTATTTGGATGGGGAGGTTGAAAGACGTATTGTGACTGAATTGACTGGGGCAGATGCGGATGATCTGCATAATGCCCTTTCTAAAGGTGGTTTTCGTCGCAGTCACTATATGGCTTATGCCCCTGTATGTCCGAATTGTTCGGCCTGTGTTCCTGTGCGTGTGGATGCGCAGAATTTTCATTTCTCTAAAAGCTGGCGTCGGGTGGAAAAGCAGTTTTCCTATCTGGAAGCAACACTTTGTGAGCCCGTAGCCACCCAAGAGCAGTTTTTATTGTTTGAGAAATATCAAAAAAAGCGTCATGGCGATGGCGATATGGCCTCGATGGATTATTTTGACTATCGCTCCATGATTGAAGAAACGCCGATCAAAACATCGCTTGTTGAATTTCGCGAAGAAGGAACATTGGTTTCAGCCTTGTTGATGGACCATCTCGATGATGGCTTGTCTGCGGTGTATAGTTTTTTTGATGATGCAAAAAAATACCGGGGTATGGGGAATTATATGGTGCTATGGGCGATCCGTCAGGCTGTGGTGCAGAACCTCCCTTATGTTTATCTTGGCTACTTGATTAAAGACTGTCGTAAAATGTCCTATAAGGGACGTTACAGCCCGCTTGAAGGCTGCGTTGACGGGCAATGGGTATTGTTGAATACCGACTAACACTTAGAAAAAAATCAAATATTGCAATGCAGTACGCGTTTTTGCGTATGGTCTTTTGTTTGCAAGTGGTTTGCAGCAGGCGTAAGCTAAATTCTTATTGGTTATCGGATAACCGATGTCCGGTTAACAGATAACCGGATTTGAGAATTTAAATGTGATTAGGGAGGTTTTCACATGAAGCGTCGTGATTTTCTAGCCGGAGCAGCTGCGGTCGGTGCCATTGGTGCAGCAAGTGCTGTTTCTGCGCCTGCTATTGCAAGCGGTAAGCGTACACTCAAAATGGTGACCACTTGGCCGAAGAATTTCCCCGGCCTGGGCACTGGTGCGGCTCGTGCTGCAAAACGTATCACGGACATGTCTGACGGTCAGTTAACCGTTAAATTATTTGCGGCTGGTGAATTGGTGCCTGCATTTGAATCTTTTGATGCGGTGTCCAGCGGGACGGCTGATCTTTACCATGCGGCTGAATATTATTGGCAAGGTAAGCATAAGGCATTTAACTTCTTCACTTCTGTTCCTTATGGTCTGACAGCGGGTGAGATGGATGCCTGGATTCACCATGGTGGTGGTCAGGAGTTATGGGACGAACTGGCGTCCGGCTTTAATATCAAGCCGTTTGCTTGTGGTAACACAGGCGTTCAGATGGGTGGTTGGTTCAATAAGGAAATCAATTCCGTTGAAGACCTGAAAGGTCTTAAAATCCGCATGCCGGGTTTGGGTGGTGAAGTGCTGCGTCGTCTGGGTGCTGCGGCTGTAACCCTGCCAGGTGGTGAGATTTTCCCATCCCTGCAATCTGGTGCCATTGATGCGACAGAATGGGTTGGCCCATGGAATGATCTGGCCTTTGGTTTCTATAAAGTGACCAAATATTATTATTCACCGGGCTTCCACGAGCCGGGTTCAACATTGTCTTGTGGTGTAAACCTTGATGTGTGGAAATCACTGACACCTGCACAACAGGCAATCGTTCAGAACGCGACGATGGCAGAAAACAACTATATGATGGCTGAATTTAACGCCCGTAACGGTGACAGCCTTGAGGTTCTGCTTAAGAAACATGGTGTTCAGGAACGCAAGTTCTCTGACGATGTGATGATGGCGATTGGTGATGCCTCAGGTGAAGTAATGCGCGAAGTTGCCAAAACCGATGCCCTGACAACGAAGATCTTTGATAGCTATACTGACTTCCGTCGCAAAGCGATTAAATGGTCTGATCGTTCAGAAGCATCTTACTGGAACGCACGTAAGCTGCCGTTCAAATACAGCTAATTGCACAAAAAAGGGCGACAGCACAAATCTGTGCGTCGCCCTTTTTTTGTCGATTTCTAATGGGAGATAAGCTTTGGGGTCACTTTCGACTTTGATGCGCTTTATTGACGGGTTGAACCAGACGATTGGCCGAACAGTCGCCTGGCTGGCGGTGATCATGGTGATCACGCAGTTTTCCGTTGTGGTGATGCGCTATGTTTTCGGCATCGGTTCGATTATGATGCAGGAATCTGTCGTCTATATGCATTCATTTTTATTTATGATCGGTGCAGGCTATACATTACTGCACAATGGGCATGTACGCGTGGATGTTTTCTATCGTGAAGCCGGGGTGCGTAAAAAAGCAGTCATTGATATTTTCGGTGTTGTTTTCTTGCTTTTACCTGTTTGTTTCCTGATTGGGGATTCATCCTGGAAATATGTTTATCAATCCTGGTCAATCCTTGAAGGGTCCAAGGAAACCAGCGGGATTCATGCTGTTTATCTTCTGAAATCCGTTATTTTGGTTTTCTGTGTTCTCTTGAGTTTGCAAGGGATTGCCCTGGCATTGCGTTCTTTCCTGATTTTAAAAGGGGCGCTGGTGCCAGAAGAAGACCATGACGTACATGAGGTGCCTTAATCATGGAAATTGCTGAAATTCTTTGTATTGCCATGTTTGTGGTGACTTGTGGCTTCTTGATGTTGGGCTTCCCTGTTGCCTTTACCTTGGCGGGAACCAGTATTTTCTTTGCCGCCATGGGGGTGGCCACTGATGTGTTTAGCTGGTCCCTGTTTGGTGCCCTGCCCTCACGTATTTTTGGTAATGCCATGACCAATGAGGTCCTGATTGCTGTTCCCCTCTTTATTTTCATGGGGGTAATGCTGGAACGTTCCAAGGTGGCAGAAGAACTGCTTGATAGTATGGGCATGTTGTTTGGTTCCTTGCGCGGTGGTTTGGGTATTTCTGTATCTATCGTGGGCGCGTTGCTGGCGGCTTCGACCGGGATTGTTGGGGCGACAGTGGTGACGATGGGATTGTTGTCTTTGCCGACTATGTTGAAACGTGGCTATAACCCGTCCCTTGCCTGTGGGTCTATCTGTGCAGCCGGGACATTGGGACAAATTATTCCGCCATCTATCGTTCTTGTTCTTCTAGGTGATCAGATTTCCAATGCCTATTCTGATGCGCAACGCTCGCTTGGAAATTTCTCCCCGGAACCGGTTTCTGTGGGCGACTTGTTTGCAGGTGCCTTGATCCCAGGGCTTGGTTTGGTGGGCATGTATATTGCCTATCAGCTGATTGTGGCCTGGTTTAAGCCGGAAACATCCCCGCCGATCCCGCAAGAAGAGTTAAATGTGGAAGGGCTCGGAAAACGTATTGCCCATGCTTTGATCCCGCCGATTATTCTGATTGTAGCGGTGCTAGGCTCCATTCTCGCAGGTGTTGCCACCCCGACAGAAGCGGCTGCTGTTGGCTCTGTTGGTGCATTGTTGCTGGCAGGTTTGCGTCTTGATGAAAGCCACGGTATCCCATTTTATGGTGCTGGCTTGGCGCTGGTGGTGATGTTGATCTTGACCAATACGATGGACTTGCGCTTGGGAATGAGTGAAACCAGTGCGGCCAATATGTTTGGTATCGGGCTGGCGTCGGTTTGTTGTGCCATCCTCGCCTTTGGTGTGTTGATGGCGGCCAAACGGGTGTGGGATGCCAAAATCCTGCAAGAAGTATGTGCTTCGACCATGGATATCACTTCTATGGTATTTGTGATCTTGATTGGTGCCTCTGTCTTCTCCCTCGTGTTCCGTGGGCTTGGCGGAGATGATATGGTTCATGAAATGCTTAGCGAGCTACCCGGTGGTGTCGTTGGGGCCATGATCGTGGTGATGGCCGTGATGTTCGTTCTCGGCTTCTTCCTTGATTTTATCGAGATTACTTTTGTCGTTGTGCCGATTGTTGCCCCGGTCCTGTTAATGATGGATTTGAATCCGGTCTGGTTGGGGGTGATGATGGCGATGAACCTGCAAACATCGTTTTTGACACCGCCCTTTGGTTTTGCCTTGTTCTACCTGCGTGGCGTGGCCCCGAAAGAGGTCTCCACCATGCAGATTTATAAAGGCGTGATCCCCTTCATCGTTATTCAGGTGATTGGCCTGTTGCTTCTGTCCTTCTTCCCAGGGCTGGCAACTTGGTTGCCAAGCGTGATCTTTGGATAAGAAGATATCCTTGTTATGAATTGGAAAAGGCCGCTTCAGGGAAACTTGCAGCGGCTTTTTCTTTGGCCTATCCTATTCAGAATGGAGGGTGTTATGGGCAACTATCGTATTCTTTCAATTTGTTTCTTTTTGTTGATGTTGACGGCTTGTCAAAGCACCCAGATTATCAAGGCCGATAAGAATGTGATATTAGCACCAGCTGAAAGTCTGGAGTTCAGCATCTTCCCCAAACAAGACTGGCAGGAAACGGGTGTTTCCGTTCTGGCTGGTAAGGAATATGAACTTAAAGCCAATGGCATGTGGAGCTATGGCCCCATTTGTGGCATCGCTGATCCTTCTGGTGCCGGGAATGCCCCCATATGCAGTGGCCCCGGTTATGTGATTGATAAGAACAGTTCCGCACTGGTGGGGAAAATTGGGCCGACGGGCAAACCGTTTTTTGTCGGCTTTGGCGTGAAGATCAAACCTGAGAAATCCGGTAAATTGTTGATGGGACCCAATGCCTGGGATTGGTTGCCACAGGACAACACGGGGAAGATGGATGTCAAGGTGACCCGTGTCGGGGAAAGTTATCAAGTGACAACACCACAAGTTCAGCCTGCTCCCTCACAACCGCCACAGCAAGCACAAGCCCCGGTGAAGGCAGTTTCAAAATATCTTGGGGCAACCACACAAATTCAAGGGCCGCGCATTGCCTTGGTGATTGGTAATTCTGATTATCGTATTTCGCCGCTTCGAAATCCGGTGAATGATGCACGCTTGATGTCCAAGACCTTACGCAGTTTGGGTTTTGATGTAATTCACGAGGAAAATGCCACGCAACGCAAAATAAAACGGGCCTTAAACCATTTTGGGGACCGTTTGGAAAAAGCAGGCCGACGGGCCGTTGGGTTATTTTATTATGCCGGCCATGGTGTACAGGTTTCCGGGCGTAATTATTTGATTCCAATTCAGGCTAATATTCAAAATGAAAAAGATGTGGATGTGGAAGCCGTGGCCGTTGATGGGGCCTTGATTGCCATGGAATATGCCCGAAACGATTTGAATGTGGTGATTTTGGATGCCTGTCGCAATAACCCCTATCGCAGCGGGTTTCGTTCTGCCAATCGGGGGCTAGCCTTGATTGATGCACCACGCGGCAGCTTGATTGCTTATTCGACCAGTCCGGGCAAGGTCGCCGCAGATGGCAGTGGTTTAAACAGTCCCTATACGACGGCTGTTGTAAAGGCCATGTCTGATAAAGGGGTGGCGATTGAACGGATGTTCAGGAATGTACGAAATCAGGTGATGCAAATGACCAACCAACAACAAGTCCCGTGGGAGGCTTCGTCACTGGTTGGTGGGGATTTTTATTTTAACCCCTAATGAAAAAAAAGGGCCGCTGGGAAGTGATCCGCAACGGCCCTTTTCTTTTATTTTTAAGGAAGGTTATTCCCCTGCTTCCAGCATGGGTTTGCCTTCACGATGTTCTTCAGGCTGAATGCCAAGACGGGTAAACATATCTTGGTCCGCTGCAACGCCTTGGTTTCCAGCTGTCAGCAGTTTATCACCATAGAACATGGAATTTGCGCCAGCAAAGAAGCACAGCGATTGCAGTTCTTCACTCATTTCTTCACGACCTGCTGACAGGCGCACGTAAGAAGCTGGCATGACAATACGGGCAACTGCGATTGTTTTGACGAAATCAAAATGGTCGATTTTGGCCTTGGCTTCAAACGGTGTGCCTTCAATCGGGATCAGCATATTAATTGGAATGCTTTCCGGGTGTTTGGGCAGGTTCGCCAGTGTCACCATCATGCTTGCTCGGTCTTGCTGGCTTTCGCCCATACCGATAATGCCGCCTGTACACAGTTTGATACCTTTATCACGGCAACGATCCAGTGTGGCCAGACGATCATCGTAAGAACGTGTGGTCACAACTTTGTCGTAATATTCACGCGAAGTATCAATGTTATGGTTATAGTAATCCAGACCTGCTTCTTTTAGCTGTGCCGTCTGTTCATCTGACAGCATACCCAGTGTCATGCAGGTATCCATGCCTAAATCTTTGACTGACTTAACCATGTTAAGAATTTCCGGCATATCGCGCTCTTTTGGAGAACTCCAGGCCGCGCCCATACAGAAACGGGTCGCGCCCCCCTCTTTTGCCGCTTTTGCCGCATCAATCACGTCTTGCGTCGGGATCATTTTGGACGCTTTGGTTTCGCTTTCATGATGGGCCGACTGAGAACAATAGTTACAGTCTTCAGCACAGCCACCTGTTTTGATATTCAACAGTGTGCTGAGCTGTACGCGGTTCGGGTCAAAGTTTTGACGGTGAACACTTTGGGCGTGAAACAAAAGATCGTTAAACGGTAAGGCAAACAGCGCTTCGACTTCTTCAACAGTCCAGTCGTTGCGAGGGGTGGCCGAAATAGTGGGGGTCATGTTCTTCTTATTCCAATAATACCTGAGTGGGTTACCACGTTATTTAGGTCATTAGATACGGGATCGCAAGGGACATTTCAAGATAAATCGGCATTCGAATACCGATTTATTTTTTGTGGATAAATTTATGCAGGAAACCCAATGCCTTAAAAAGGCCCCCCTCAAGAAAGGGAGGAGGTCCAAAAAATATGTATGTACACTGGATGCTCTTAAGTTTTGGGTAGCATTGGTATAGGAATACCTAGTCGATTGAAACCCTGCTTGCTTCGCAAGTGAATATCCCATATCTTCTCCTTTCTGACGTTTGACGACGTCCTATTAGCGGTTAGCTGCCCCCGACTGGGCGGCCTTTGTGTGTCTGTAAAACGGCATGCAAGGCTTTTCCTATGGTCGGGAGTGGGCTGAATACAACACCCCTCGGGAAATAGGTCCGCATGTCTAATAGCATGTCGTCAAACTCCCGATCACCAGAAATTTCTGGTGGTCGCTATAACAGGAGGAAAGCGACGTGGAAAAGACAGAAATTAATGAAAATGATGCCTTTATTGACCGGTTGATTGGCCCGCTGTGATAGGTAGAAATGAAACAGGCTCCTGCTTTCGCAGGAGCCTACAGGTGGTTAAGTAAACTTATTATTCCTTGGGAAGCCATTGGGGGCTAAACGCCCTGCCCCGGCGCGTTTGCCAATCCATGGGAGCAGGTCAGTGACAGTGCGGGTACGATCTGAGCCACCGCCCATTTGCCAGCTGATGCCCTCTTCAAGGTTAAAGCTCAGCACATCGGACATGCCGCCATCACGGTATTTCTGCAAGATAACCCCGCGACCCCGGTTCATTTCCGGCAGGTCTTCGACTTTGAACACAAGGATTTTTCGGTTGTCGCCCACAACGGCAATGGCATTGCCCGTCAGCGGCATACAGATTTTTGCCTTTTCGCCTTCTTGCAGGTTCAGCACTTGTTTACCGTTTTTAGTTTGGGCGACAACGGATTTTTCCTCAATGGCAAAACCACGACCAGAGCTGGAGGCCACCAGCATTTTACGTTCCGGGTTATGGACGAACATATCGACGATTTCATTTTCATTGCCGATATCCACCATCAAGCGCACAGGTTCGCCATGCCCACGCCCCGGTGGCAGTTTGTCACAGCCAATGGTGAAGAAGCGCCCGTTGGAGCTAAAGGCCAAAAGTTTGTCTGTGGTGTAGCCTTTCAGCACAAAGCGGGCTTTATCGCCATCTTTGTATTTGATCGCGCTTTCATCGTTGTTATGGCCTTTAAACGCACGGATCCAGCCCATGTGAGAGCAGACAACGGTGATGGGTTCGCGTTCGATAAAGGCTTCGAAATTCACCACATCGGCACTTGGGGCATCGCCAAAGTCCGTGCGACGTTTGCCTAATTCGGTTTTCTGGCCGAATTGTTTTTTGGTTTCGCGAATTTCATCGGAAATGGTTGCCCATTGCTTGGTTTCATCTGCCAGCAATTCTTCCAAGCCCGCTTTTTCGTCACTGAGTTCTTTATGTTCGGTCTTCAGTTCCATTTCTTCCAGCTTACGTAAGGAACGTAGGCGCATGTTCAAAATGGCTTCGGCCTGAACTTCTGTCAGTTTAAAGGCACTCATCAATTCTTGGCGGGGATGGTCTTCTTCGCGGATAATACGAATGACTTCATCCAGATTAAGGAAGGCAATCAGGTAGCCTTCTAAAATTTCCAGGCGACGAGCAATCTTTTCTAAGCGATATTTGGAACGGCGTTGTAAAACCACGCGACGGTGATCAAGGAAGGCTTGCAAAACTTCGCGCAAGTTCATCACACGTGGGGTCTGGTCTGCATCCAGCACGTTCATGTTGAGACCGAAACGGACCTCGAAATCAGTGAGCTTGAAAAGCTGTTCCATAAGAACTTCGGCTTCAACCGTACGATTGCGCGGTTCCAGAACAATGCGGACTTCTTCGGTAGATTCATCACGGATATCGGCCAGCAGCGGCAGCTTTTTGGCGAAGAGAAGTTCGGCGACCTTTTCAATCAGTTTGGATTTTTGAACCTGATATGGGATGCCTGTGACCACGATTTGATACATACCGTGGGACAGTTCTTCTTTTTCCCATTGGGCACGAATACGGAAAGAGCCTTTACCCTTGGTATAGGTTTCAATGATGGTCGCGCGTTCATCAACAATCACACCGCCTGTGGGGAAATCTGGTCCTGGGATCAGGTCGACCAGCTTTTCAATGCCTGCATTGGGGAATTTGATCAGATGAAGTAACCCGTCACACAGTTCGCCCGCATTGTGGGGTGGGATGTTGGTTGCCATCCCCACGGCGATCCCGCTGGACCCGTTTGCCAGCAGGTTTGGAAAGGCAGCGGGCAGAACCATGGGTTCTTCTTCTTCACCATCATAGGTCTGGCGAAAATCAACGGAATCTTCATCTATATTGCGCAACAGTGCCATGGCGACTTCTGTCAGGCGGGCTTCGGTATAACGCATGGCGGCCGCATTATCGCCGTCAATGTTACCAAAGTTCCCCTGCCCATCCACCAGTGGATAGCGCACGGCAAATTCTTGGGCCAGTCGCACCATGGCTTCGTAAACCGAGCTATCCCCATGAGGGTGATATTTACCGATCACGTCACCGACCACACGCGCACATTTCTTAAAGCCTTTGGCCGGGTCCAGTTTGAGCTGGCGCATGGCAAAGAGCAAACGGCGGTGTACGGGCTTTAACCCATCGCGCACATCAGGCAGTGAGCGCGACATAATGGTGGACATAGCGTAAGCGAGGTAACGCTCGCCAAGGGCATCGGCTAGTCGGGTTTCGCGGATATCTCCGCTTTTAACGGTGTCTGACATTGGTTCTCGAAATAAGGATAGAGATTTGATCAAATAAATTTGACCCTAGTTTAGCGATCTATTTCAATCGGTCAATAAATCGCGTACGTGCAGCGGGCAACTTCTTGTTTATGGGGCCAAGAAGACAGCGTTCAATGAAATGCCCGGTGATGGTAAAAACCGCCAGCAGGTCTTTTTTATGGGGTTTTACCTCATCTACAAGTAGATGGTAGGGTAAAGGGAAAAGCTTGTCTTTATAAGGTTCCCCGGCATTGCGACTGACAGCACGTCCCGTCTTTGGGGAGATGTAGATCAAATCACCCGTTTGACCAGTGGCCGCACAGGATGAAAGGTCCAGCCCAAAGCCAAGTTCATTTAAAAGACCCAATTCCCAGCGTTGATAAATCTCCGGCCACAGGCGGGTTTCATCTAACATGTCCAATAAAATTAGGATTGCACCAAACACCCCTTCTACCGATTGGCGTTCCGGCAGGCATAGGTCACACATGGCGCACAGGGTGTTTATATTCGTCAGTTTTTCCCGACTATTGATAGCCTTGGCCCCATAGGCCGTTTCCATTTCCACGCTGAACGTACCCAGGTGTTCTTCCAGTCGCCCCTTCCATTCCACTTGTAAGAGGTTTCCCGGCTGGAGCAGTGGAGACAGTTTTTTACTGCTGCCACCGCGCACAAGCCCGCTATAGCGGCCATGTTCACGGGTCAGCGTGGTGATAATAACGCTGTTTTCCCCATGTTTGCGGGCAGATAAGACGATGGCGAGATCGGACCAGAGCATAATGTCTTGTAAAAAAATCGAAAAAAAGCAAAAACACTATGGGAACATGGCCTATGATTTCTTATGATGGAAGTCAAAATTATCACAGTGGTGAAACGGGGACCAAAGACGTGTCTGCATTTTCAGGCTTGGATGAACAAGCGCAAGAAAATGAACCTTCGGACGAAGGTGTTGAAAAGAAAGAGGAAACATCGGGGCGCAAGGCCGCACCGATCAGTGTTTCCTTGTCTTTGGCTGCAGCTATTCGTGCCCATAAAAAAGGCAAGATGGAAAAGGCCGTTCAGATCTATAGCGGCATTTTAAAGAAATACCCAGACCATGGGGATGCGAACTATCTATTAGGGGTTGCTGCCTTCGAACGTGGCCTGAAAGAAGACGCCATTGCCATGATTGAAAAGGCGATTGAGGCTGATCCGGAAAATGCCTCTTACCATGGCAAGCTGGGTGAAATCCTGACCATGATGGGCTATGTGGAACGCGCAGATGAGGCTTATGGCCGTGCAGCTGAACTGGCCCCTGGTGATGTGCGTTTTCATCTTGGCCGTGCCCAGATTTTGGAACGCAATGGCGATATTGACGGGGCCTTAAAGCAATATCACGATATTTTGGAGCGTTGGGGCGATTCGCATGAAGCCTTTTATCGTTGTGCGGCGATTGAAGCCCGTCTGGGCCAACGTGATGAGGCCAAAACCCACGCCAAACGTGCCCTTGAAGCCAAAGCAGATTACGCCGATGCGCATTTCCTTTATGGCTTGTTATCCATGGGCACGGGGGATGTGAAGCTGGCGTGCAAGCATTTTCATGCCGCTTCTCAATATAGTGAAGGGCGTGGCGATTATCATATGAAGGTTGCAGCCAAGTTGATGCAACTGGCTGATTATGATGGGGCTTTGCAGGCCCTGCGTCGTGAAACCAAACGCCAGCCCAGCAGCCCGCAGGCGTATTGCCTGATGGGGGATTGTCTGAGTGCCAAGAAGGAATTTGACGGCGCGGTGCTGAGTTATGACCGGGCCATTGAAAATGATGCCTCTTATGCCTTGGCTTATGCCAATCGGGGGCTGGCTTTAATGGCGTTAGGGCATGTGCAGGAAGGTCATGAGTCTTGTCAAAAGGGCGTGCAGATCGCCCCAAATGACTGGCAGGCCCTGAATGCCCTTGGGGTTTTGTTGCGCGAAAATGACAAGCTGATTGATGCGATTGATTGTTTAGGCAAGGCAACACGTTTGGCCCCCAATGAAAGCCGCCCGTTTGTGGAACTGGCCTTAGCCTGTCAGGACAGTCTTGATCTGGAAAATGCGCTCTATCACATTCGTGAAGCCCAAGCTTTGGCCCCGAAAGATGCTGAAATTACCTTTCGTCTTGGTCAAATGCAGTTACAGCATGGGGATTGGGCTGGTGGCTGGAAAAATTATGAGGCACGTACAAAATTACGTACCTACCAGCCGTTGTTGGGCCGAAAGGAACTGGCAGAACCCGTGTGGGATGGCAAGCCTTTAGGGGATGGGAAGCGTCTTGTTCTGTATGTGGAACAGGGCTTTAGTGATGCCATTCAGTTCTTGCGCTTTATCCCGTTGGTGAAAGAGCGTGTCGCAGATATTTATATTGCCTGTCACAAAGAAATGGCACGCCTGTTTGCTGCTGTGGAAGGGGTCAACGGTGTGGTGCCGCAAGATACCCCCCTGCCCCGCCATGATGCCCAAGCCGCGTTGAACAGCTTGCCTTATTTGTTGGGGGTTACATCACCATCAGAATTACCGCCGTTTAAAGCTTATCTTAGTGCCTCGTTTAAGGATGTTCAGTCCTGGTCGGAGCGTGTGTCAAAAGAAGCCGGTGGTGTGAAGGTCGGCCTTGTCTGGCAAGGGGATCGTGATTATCGCAAGGATAGTCGGCGCTCGCCCGGTATTTGGCCGTTTTCTCGGTTATTCTATATGCGTAATCTGGATTTCTTTGGCCTTCAGGTCGGCGATGGCAGTGACGTATTGACCGATCCGCAGTTGGCGAAGGTCGTGCGCAATTACGGCATTGATCTCTTGGATTTTGCTGATACCGCCGGGTTGATTGAGGCCCTTGATCTGGTGATTACCTGTGATACGGCTGTGGCTCATTTGGCAGGTGCGATGGGGAAACCAGTCTGGATGGTGCTGCCCTTTGCCTGTGACTGGCGTTGGGGCATACCTTTAGGGGGGCAAGGTGTGCAATCTGACTGGTATCCATCCATGACGCTTTATCGCCAGTCTGTCCATGGGGACTGGGCTGATGTTTTTGCCCGCCTGGGCCAGGAACTGGATCAATTTGTCGCAAAAAAACAATAAAGGAAGATTTACGTGGGACGTCAAACACCGATTGATTTCGTCATTAAAAAGCTGCGTGTCAAATTAGGCCCGGATGCCTTGCTATGTAATTCAGACCAACGCATTCAGGTGACTGATGAAGATAATGGCGAGCTGTGGGTTGCGGTTGAACATGACCTCGAACCCGGTGTGACCTATCTGGCTTTATTTTCAGAAGAGCTGGAGATGGATTTTGATGTTCAGATCAACGAGAAGAACGGAAAAATCCTTAAAGACAAAAACGTCAAAGCGGTTAATGAAATGATCAAATTTACGGGTATTGACGTCTTTGTCGATACGGTAGCGGCGAAAGTCTTGGAATTTAACGAAGAATTACGCGCAAGCCGATAAAGGCAAAGCAATGAGATTGTCGCTCTCGCCTATGCGGGGGCTTTTGTTTAGCTGAATAAGGCCCCCGATCAAGCCGGGGACGACGCTTTTTTATGCGTTATAATCCAAACCCCAATAATTGAAGCGTTCCGGATCATCGCTCCATTTATCGCGCACTTTGACAAACAGGAAGAGATGTACGCGGCAATCCAGAATTTCTTCCAGTTCTTTACGGGCGTGAGCCCCGATGGCTTTGATCTGTTGACCTCCTTTACCCAGAATAATCTTCTTCTGGCCGTCACGAGCAACATAGATGATCTGTTCAATCTTCACACTGCCGTCTTTTTTCTCTTCCCATGTTTCAGTTTCTACCGTTGTGGAATAAGGCAGTTCCTGACGCAGCTTGAGATAAAGCTGTTCACGGGTGATTTCAGCAGCCAGCAAACGTTCCGGCATGTCAGAAACTTGATCTTCCGGGAAGAGCCATGGGCCTTGCGGCAGTTTTTCCACAATGAAATCGACAAAATGATCAAGCCCATCCCCTTTAAGGGCAGAAACCATGAAGGTATCCGTGAAGATATCTTCCGCATTCAGCTTCATGGTGAGTTCAAGCAGGGCTTCTTTATCGACAATATCAATTTTGTTGAGGATCAGGATGGCCTTACGCTTCTGTTCCTTCAAGGTATTGATAATGGTTTGTGTTTCATGACAAATGCCGCGCTTGGCATCGACCAGCACCACGATATGGTCTGCATCAGCTGCCCCACCCCAGGCCGCAGCGACCATGGCACGGTCCAAACGGCGTTTTGGGGCAAAGATACCGGGTGTATCGACAAAAATGATTTGGCTGTCGCCTTTCATCATAATGCCTAGAACACGGGTACGTGTGGTTTGGACTTTGGGCGAAACAATGGAAACCTTGGTGCCGACCATCTGGTTAATTGCTGTTGATTTCCCGGCATTAGGCGCACCGACAAAGGCAACAAATCCGGCACGTTGTTTCGAAAAATCGATCTCTTCAGTCATTATTTCTTATCCAAAACTATGTCTAACAGGGTACCAGCAGCAGCTTGTTCCGCTTTACGTTTGGACGGGCCGCTGGCACGCTGTGGTGTATGGTTTTTCACCAATACTTCAATTTCAAAAATCGGGGCATGGGCCGGGCCTGTCTGGGAAACGGTTTTATAGACAGGTAACGGCAGTCCCTTGCTTTGTGCCCATTCTTGCAGGGCTGTTTTATTATCTTGGGGCGGTGTTGGGTCTTCTTCAACCAGACCTGCCCAAAACTTTGTAATGAAATCCTGTGCAGCCCCTAGCCCTCCATCCTGAAACAGGGCTGCAATGACAGCTTCACACGCATTGGCAAGGATCGCAGGGTTTTCGCGCCCCCCTAAATCAGCTTCGGCTTGAAGCATATCAATATATTGTCCAAGCTCAATATCAGTGGAGACACGGGCCAAGGCTTCTTTACGGACCAAAGCCGTATGGCGACGGGCCAGATCGCCCTCTTTGTCTTTAGGAAAGCGCTTAAACAGCAAATCAGCAATCACCAGTCCCAGTACGCGATCACCGAGAAATTCAAGGCGTTCGTTATCAAGGGCAGAGCCGTCTTTATGTCGGCGGTGGGTGCTTGAATGCACAAGGGCGAGTTTCAAACGCGTGGGGTCTTGAAAAGTATAACCGATGGTTTGTTCAAGCTGTTCAGGAGTGCGCATTGATTACTCAATACCTGAGAACAGGCGACTGAAACGGATAGATGACAAGTCCCAGGTCGGTTCCAGCGTATCTTTGGAATAGAACAGGAATTCTGCACGACCCACTAAATTTTTCGCCGGGATAAAGCCGACTTCACTTAGCCAGCGGCTATCTTGGGAATGGTCACGGTTATCACCCATAGCAAAATAATGTTCTGGCGGAACCGTATAGACAGGTGTGTTGTCACTCCAATGCCAATTGTCATTTTCTTCGGCAATCTCATGAACAACGCCATTGGGCAGTGTTTCGATATATTTGGTCACGCGCTGAACGCTGCCATGCTGGTTACGTGTGACAAATTCACCAACTTTTTCACGCTTAACCGCTTCCCCATTGATGTGTAGCAGGCCGTTAATGACCTGAATTTTATCACCGGGCAGGCCAACGATACGTTTGATATAATCTTTTGAGGTATCTGTCGGCAGCTTGAAAACGGCTACATCACCGCGTTCCGGCTGGCTTTCAAAGACACGACCATCAAACAGGTTTACCCCAAACGGCAGTGAATAGGTGCTGTATCCGTAGGAGAATTTGGAGACGAAAAGATAGTCACCAATAAGCAACGTCGGCTTCATTGAGCCGGACGGAATATTGAAAGGTTCATATGCGATTGTACGAATGCCCAAGGCAAGGACAATGGCCCAAAAGACTGTTTTAATCGTTTCCATGGATAAGCTTTAATTTCACGTTAACTTCAGCGCAGTGATGAATCCAACCTTATGGCTTGAATGTCAAGCTTCATCTGCTTTTGGAAGGGCAGAAATTATCACAATGGCATGGGCCATAGGGTATTCATCAGTCAAAGAGACATTGATCAGGGCTTCCATTCCGTCGGGAAGCAGGCTGTCCAGACGATCCTTTGCGCCCCCTGTGAAGGTCATTGTCGGTTGGCCGGAGGGGAGATTATCATTGACCAAATCACGCCAGAAGACGCCGTTCTGAAAGCCTGTGCCCAGTGCTTTAGCGGCAGCTTCTTTGGCGGCATAGCGCATGGCGTAGCCATTTGCAATATGGGCGCGACGTTCAGCTTTTTCTTGTTCTTCAATGGTATAGATGCGATTGATAAAGCGATCCTTAAACTTATCAAGGGTCTTTTCAATGCGGCGAATATCAATCAGGTCTGTGCCGACACCAATGATCATTCTAGGCCCCCAGTCGTGCTTCATTCATCAGGCTGCGCATTTTGTCCATGGCTTCGGCCAGTCCGCAGAAGATGGCTTCGCCAATCAGGAAGTGCCCGATATTTAGTTCCACAATCGTATCAATTTCCGCAATTGGTTTGACGGTGGCATAAGTCAGCCCATGACCGGCATGGCATTCCAATCCCAGTTCTTCGGCGTAAGCTGCGGCTTTAATGATACGTTGGAGTTCTTTATCACGTGCTTCACCTGTTTCTTCACAGTAAGCCCCGGTGTGAAGTTCAATCACAGGAGCACCCAGTTCCTTGGCCGCATCCAATTGTGCCGGGTCAGCTTCAATAAACAGGGAAACACGGATGCCTGCTTCGCTTAGCTTGTTGACAAATGGTTTGAGGTGGTCAAAGTTGCCTTTGGCATCCAGTCCGCCTTCTGTTGTGCGTTCTTCGCGTTTTTCAGGCACGATACAGGCAGCGTGTGGGCGATGACGTAGCGCAATGCCCAGCATTTCTTCGGTTGCAGCCATTTCGAAGTTCAGTGGTAGATTGACTTCATTGGTCAGGCGCGTGATATCATCATCGGAAATATGACGACGATCTTCACGCAAATGTGCCGTAATACCATCAGCCCCAGCCTGTGCGGCCAGTTGGGCGGCGCGCACCGGATCAGGAAAAGAACCGCCACGGGCATTGCGAATGGTGGCAACATGGTCGATATTCACGCCAAGGCGCAGTTTTCTATTCATCATGGCTGTGGCCTATAAAAGTCGATTTCTTTGCTGCCGCATGGCGATGAACGCGCCGTGCATGATAGCGTTTAACAAGAGTACGGATCGGGAAAAAGAATAAGGCCCAGCTCAGGATAAAGGCTGGAAGGCCACCGACGAACATCGGCCAGAAGACAGGCCAAGCCACATCCCCAACATAGGTCCAGTCCATGCCTTTGACCGCTTCGATCAGTTTGTCAAAAAAGGCTAAAAACTCAAGGTCTTCTTCGCTAGACGCGCCACTACCCGCTCCCATCATCAGCCCGGTCTTGTAAGTGCCAAGCCAGATAAAGGGGAAAGTCCAGGGGTTGCCAACTGCCGTACCGATGGCGGAGGCCAGAATATTACCCCGTGTGATCCAGGCAACCGCTGCGCCTAAGATAAAATGTAGCCCGACAAAGGGAGTAAAGGAAATGGCTGCACCAGCAGCAAAGCCCGCAGCAATGCTATAGGGCGTGCCAGGAAGACGGGCAACCCTGTGACCAACATATTTCGAAGACCGCTTCCAACCCATTGCGGGCCAGAAAAAACCGATAACTTTTTGATGAAATTTAGGTTTTTGGCGTCTTCTGAACATAAGGTACCCTAGCTTCTGGATCTTTCAACAGAATTGATTTCCGGTGTGGCGCGCAGGGCTGCAATGATATTGGTTAGATGGCGGACATCATCCACTTCCACATCAATGATCAATTCAAAAAATTCCTGCGTGCGATGGGTGATTTTCAGGTTATGAATATTGCCACTATTTTTGGCAATAACCATGGAAAGTGACCCTAAAGCGCCTTGTTCGTTAATAACGGTGAGTTTTATACGCCCGACATGTTTGGAGCTTTGTTCTTGTTGAGTCATGTCCCAAGATACATCCAGCCAGCGTTCCGGTTCATTTTGGAATTGCATCAGGCTGTCACAGTCGATGGTGTGAATTGTTACCCCGCGCCCGGTTGTGACAATCCCGACAATGCGATCACCAGGAAGTGGGTGGCAACATCCGGCAAAATGCATGGCCATCCCCGGAATGAGGCCGCGGATGGGCACAGACTCTGGGTGGGGAGTATCCTTGTGTGACTTGATTGGGATTTTTGTCGATGTCGTTGTTTTCTTTGACTTAATACCAGGAAAGATAGCTTCGACCACATCACGTGCGGGAAGGTGTCCGCTGCCGACTTCGGCAATCAGGTCATCGACTTCATTGGCATTGAATTTTTTCAAGACCCCTTGCAGGGCTTTTTCAGCGAATTCATATTCTTCCTGACGAAAAGCGCGTTGCAGCATGATTTTACCAAGGGCAAGATATTCATCACGTTGCTGCAGGCGGATATAGCGACGAATACAGGCCCGCGCCTTCCCTGTAACCACAAACCGTTCCCACGTCGGCGAGGGTTGCGGTACTTTTGAGGTAATGATGTCAACCTGATCACCGTTTCTAAGCTCTGTGCGCAAAGGAACAATCCGACGGTTAATTTTGGCCCCAACGCAACGGTTGCCGATTTCCGTATGAACCGCATAGGCAAAATCAACAGGTGTGGCCCCACTGGGCAGGTTGATAAGATCTCCCTTGGGCGAGAAACAGAACACCTGATCCTGAAACATATTCAACTTGGTATGTTCCAGAAATTCTTCCGGGTCATCAGCGCTATCGAGAATATCTAGCAGTTCGCGCAGCCAGCGGTATTGTTTGCCTTCTGTCTGTTTGGTGTCAGACCCACCTTTGGCCTTATAATGCCAGTGGGCAGCAACCCCATATTCGGCAATTTCATGCATTTCACGGGTGCGGATTTGAATTTCAATGCGGTGATGGTCCGGGCCAAAGACACCCGTGTGCAGGGATTGGTAGCCATTGGGTTTGGGTGTGGACAGATAATCTTTAAAACGCCCCGGCACGGTTGGGTATTTGCCGTGAATGACACCAAGAATGCGATAACAATCTTCTGTGTTTTCGACGATGACGCGGAACGCCATGATGTCACACAGTTGTTCAAAGCCCACGTCTTGGCGCTGCATTTTACGCCAGATGGAATAAGGCGCTTTTTCCCGGCCGCTGATTTCTGCTTCAATGCCGTTGTCTTTTACGGTGTCACGCAGTTCCTTGAGGATACGCCCCACCAGGTCCCCCCCCTGTTCACGCAGGAATTCTAGGCGGGTAATAATGGAATCGCGCGCTTCGGGGTTGAGCTGCTCAAAGGACATGTCCTGTAGCTCATCCTTGATCTCGTGCATACCGATGCGCTCAGCTAGCGGTGCGTAGATTTCCATCGTTTCGGCAGCGATACGGCGGCGCTTTTCCGGCTTTTTGATGAAATGTAGCGTGCGCATATTATGCAGACGGTCCGCCAGCTTCACCAACAGCACACGAATGTCATCAGACATGGCGATGACCAGCTTGCGCAGATTTTCCGCCTGTTTGGTATGGGAGGACTGTAATTCGATTTGAGTCAGCTTTGTTACACCGCTGACAAGGCGCTGTACACGTTCACCAAAGGCATCTTCGATGTCTTCTGCCGTAACTTCGGTATCTTCGATTGTATCGTGTAACAGGGCGGTGATGATCGTATCAGCATCAAGGCGGTAATCGGTTAGAATACCGGCTACTTCCAGTGGATGCATGAAGTACGGATCACCTGAGGCACGTTTTTGAGAACCATGTGCCTTCATGGCAAAAACATAAGCGCGGTTGAGGGCATCCTCATCCGCGCTTGAATCATAGGCCCGGACCCGTTCAACAAGTTCGTATTGACGGATCATGGTGCTACCTACTTAGTCTTCGTCGTCGATTTCAACTTCGTCTTGGAAAGCCAAAGCGCCAGCTGCATCCAAAGACGCGCTGTCATCTTGAACGTTCAATGCATCGGCCAACGCATCGGCGTTGTCTTCTGCCGCTTCAACAGCTGTTTCTTCGCTTGAAGTTTCTTCTTCTTCATCGCGGGCTGGTGCCATGCGTTGTGAGCCACGGATCAAAGACTCTTGCAAATTATCAATAGCGATTGTTTCATCAGCGATTTCACGCAGGGAAACAACGGGGTTTTTATCGTTATCTCGTTCAACAGTGAGTTCTGCGCCAGCAGAAATGTCACGGGTACGCTGAGCAGCGGACATAACCAGCTCAAAGCGGTTTGGGATCTTAACGATACAATCTTCTACGGTAACGCGAGCCATAAAGACGTCACTCCAAAAATACATAAATGCGAAGGGCGCAAAATATAGCGACACCTCTGGTGAAATCAAGCCTAATCTTGCTCAATGGCCTCAATAATTTGATCTTGAGGTAAGTGAGCGATTAATTCCTTTAAAGATAACCTTTTTTTCGGATGTGTCCAGTCTGGATCAATATCTTGCAAGGGGTACAGGACAAAGGCCCTTTCATGCATGCGTGGATGGGGCACGCAAAAGGGCTTATCTTCAATTTTACCAGCGTCTTCAATGATTTCGTTATTATAGGCAATCAGGTCCAGGTCCAGTACGCGTGGGGCATTGGCTTCGCTGCGCACACGACCAAATTCATTTTCCACATCCAGCAGCTGTTTTAAAACCTCTCTGGGGGCTAAGTCTGTTTCAATAGCGGCCACGCCGTTGATGTACCAGGGCTGGTCTGACATGGGTACGGGGGCTGACTTGAACCAGCGAGATTGTGCCGTAACCAACAGGCCGCATTGGGTAAGCCTTTTGATACAAGCGTTTAGGGTTTCAATGGGGCTACCGTGAACAGGGGATGGTAGGTTGGCACCAAGTCCGATGAGTATCATCTTATAAATCCTTGCGAAAACAGATGTTTCGCGTAATACTGTTTGCCGTTTTTATAGGATTGCCGCCGTATTTTGGCAATGATTTATATTTGAGTTATTGGAAGTGAAGATGATTTTCTACCCACAGGAGCGTATGGGGCTGTTTATTGATGGGTCTAACCTTTATGCCGCAGCGCGTTCGCTTAATTTTGACATTGATTACAAGCGCCTTTTGGAGGTTTTTGCCAATAAGGGGCATCTGATCCGCGCTTTTTATTACACAGCTCTTGTTGAAGACCAGGAATATTCCCCGATTCGACCGTTGGTGGATTGGCTGGATTACAATGGTTATACCATGGTGACCAAACCGACCAAGGAATTCACCGATGCGCAAGGCCGTCGCAAGATCAAGGGCAATATGGATATTGAGCTTGCCATTGATGTAATGGAGATGGCGGAACATCTGGACCATATTGTTATTTTCTCTGGTGATGGGGACTTTCGCCGTCTGGTCGAGGCCGTTCAGCGCAAAGGTGTGCGTGTGACAGTCGTCAGCACAACGCGTTCAAGCCCGCCAATGGTCGCCGATGAATTGCGCAGGCAGGCTGATAACTTTATTGATTTGGTCGATTTGGAAGATACGGTGACGCGACCGGCTGGCCCGGCAGGACAAAGTTCTTCTCAGCCCGATTATGAGGATGAGTATCTTGATGATGATGCCGAGTATGTTGAGGAATAAGAGATGACATCCCCTACCTCAGCTGTTCCGACACCGGATTGTGATCTCTGTCCGCGTCTTGTTGAGTTTCGCCATGATAATCAGGCAAAATACCCGGATTTTTTTAACGCACCCGTTCCATCATTTGGGCCGCTTGAGGCACAAGTGTTGGTTTGTGGTCTGGCACCGGGATTAAAAGGAGCCAATTGCACCGGGCGTCCCTTTACCGGGGATTATGCCGGGGATCTGTTGTATCCAACCTTGAAGACGTTTCATTTTGCAACAGGTGAATATGGCGCACGCGCAGATGATGGCTTTGAACTGGTCAATTGTCGCATTACCAATGCCGTACGGTGTGTACCACCTCAAAATAAGACAACAGGGCCGGAAGAAAAAGCCTGCCGTCCCTTTCTGATTGACGAAATGAAGGCCATGCCTAATTTAAAGGCCATTCTGGCGTTGGGTGGTGTGGCGCATAATGCGGTGATCCAGACACTGGGCCTGAAGAAATCACAGTGGAAATTCGGCCATAATGCCCGCCATGAGCTGGGGGATGAATTGCCTATTTTATTCGACAGTTATCACTGTTCACGCTACAACACAAATACGGGTCGTTTGACCGAAGAAATGTTTCATGACGTGTTTCGCAGCCTGTGCGAAGAGCTATAAACTAAGGGGGAAGTCTCGTGGAAATCGTATGTCTTGATCTTGAAGGTGTTTTGATCCCGGAAATCTGGATTAACTTTGCCGAAAAAACAGGGATTGAGGCCCTGAAACGTACGACACGGGATGAGCCGGATTATGATGTTTTGATGAAATATCGCCTTGATATTCTCGATCAACATGGCTTGAAAATGAAAGATATTCAGGACGTCATCAACAGCTTGGGTCCGCTGGATGGGGCGAAAAAGTTCTTGTCAGAGTTGCATGAAGATTTTCAGGTCGTCATTCTTTCTGATACGTTTTATGAGTTTGCAGAACCGCTGATGCGTCAGCTGGATTGGCCGACTTTATTCTGTCACCGTTTAATCGTGGATGAAAATGATCGTGTAGCTGACTATAAGCTACGGCTGACAGATCACAAACGTAAAGCTGTCGAGGCGTTTAAACAGCTGAACTTCCATACGATTGCAGCGGGCGATAGCTATAATGACACGACAATGTTGGGGGAAGCGCATACGGGCATTCTCTTTAGTGCGCCTGATAATGTAATTGCGGAATTCCCGCAGTTTAAAACGGCTTTCACCTATGATGAGCTAATGACCCATATTCGTGCCGCGAGCCCACGCTTTGGCTGAGATCATCAACCTTCGACAAAAACGCAAGCAAAAGGCCCGTTTGGATAAGGACAAACGGGCTGAGGAAAATCGCGTTAAATTTGGCCGAACAAAAGCGCAGAAGAAAAAAGAGGCTTTTGAAGCCGGAAAACAAAAACAATCTGTGGATGATCATAAGTTAGATTAAAAAACTAAAAATAGGGCTTGAATTTTTTTTGAGTTCGTATACATCCTAAAATGGTCTTTTCGGATTAAAATATAATTTTAGGTGACTTATGCGCTCTTTTGTTTTTTCTCTAACTTTATTGGCAGCTTCTTTTGGGGCTTTTGCAACCCATGCTGGGACTGTTGGTGTGCCTGAGGCCCCCAATTTAATGCCTGCACCGGCTCCGGCCCCCGCTCCTGCTTCGGTCCAGTCTGTAGATTCCAGCTTGAGTGCTGCGCAATGCACGAGCTTAAAAGAAACATATATTGGTTCTAAGCCAGTGGTGCAGGAACGTTTGAAGACGTTGTATCCAACCTGCCTGAAAGATCTGTAAGAAAATGAGAAAATTCCCCTATATCGAGATCGACCTCAAAACAGACATTCTGGCTTTTGCTGCCTTTGTGATGGCTTTAGGGGGCGTTCTGGTGCAGGGATATCACTTTGTCAGGGGGGCGCAAGTAACCTTGTTTCCCCCTGAACAGGTGATCATGATTTTTTATCAATATCATCCCAAGGATGAAAAACGTTATTTACGCTTGGGTGCCCGTGTTGCTTATACCAATGATGGGGAGACGGGGCATAATGCGGTTGTTGAAAAAGAAACAATTTCCTTTGAACTTGACGGGGTAAGATATGAACAGCAATGGCAGTCTGTTCATAAATTCACGGGAACGGAAGCCAGTGTTAAGACTGAATATATTAGCGAAGCCAAGCCAGAACCAATTCAAGCAGGTAACGCAATCAGTCGTGAGATCTATTTTGCACCACACAGTATACGTTGCACGCAAAAGCAACCAGATTGTAATGTTGAAAAGAATTATTTGACAGGAATCGACTTTCTTAATGGCATTGCTGGGCTTGAGCAGTTAAAAATTACCATTTCTTCCAAGTTGTTTGATGTAAAGAAACCAATCAGGGTTTCCTGCCTGATTGATGTGGATACAGCTTTGATCGGTAAGCTGGCAGCTTTTGGGTCTGCCGCCCCGAGTTGCTGGCCTGAATCATCTTGATTACGCTTTAAGGGGCAGGACCAATAACAGCGCCACCTAGCCGGAAGGAAGGTGGCGTTTTCTGTTATGGGTTAAGCCGCTTTTTCGGCACTCTCAACATTGTTGAGGAAATTGTTGATATAAGCTTGAAGGTCATCAGAGATTGCCATCAGCTCAGATGCCGAGCTGGAGACTTCCTGAGCTTTGACTCCCGTGTCCTTGGCTTCATCAGTCACATTTGCAATGTTATCTGCAACGCGTTGTGTCCCATCGGCAGCTTGCTGAACGCTTCGGGTGATTTCATCGGTTGAGGAACTTTGTTCTTCCACCGCCGCCGCTACGCTTGAAGACATGGAGCTAATCTCATTGATCATGTTGGAAATCTCGCGGATGGCTTCCACAGCACCGTTGATTTCACCTTGGATACTAACGATCTGTGCGCCAATTTCTTCGGTTGCTTTACTGGTTTGAGAAGCCAGGTTTTTCACTTCTGAGGCCACAACGGCGAAACCCTTGCCCGCATCCCCTGCCCGTGCGGCTTCGATGGTGGCGTTCAGGGCCAGCATATTGGTTTGATCTGAAATATCACTAATCAAGCCCACAACTTCGCTAATACGATCAGATGCATTGGCAAGGTGGCTGATCTTTTCATTGGCAATATCTGTTTTTTCAACAGAATTGGAAAGCAGGCCCGTGGTTTGTTGGACATCGCTTGAAATTTGCTGGATTGATGCGCTGAGCTGCATACTGGCAACAGAAACGGAATCAACATTTTCTGCAGCTTGTTGGGTATCATTGGATACGTTTTCAACTTTGTTACTTGTTGACGCCGCATTGCCGTTTAATGCATCAGCTGCGTTATGAAGGGTTGTAATTGAATTGGAAACAGCCCCCATCATTTCACCGATTTTTTCTTCAAACTTTTTAGTGAGGTCTGCAACGGCTTGCTGGCGGCGGATTTGCTTTTGTTGTTCAGCACCTTCGCGTTCTTCAAGTTTGATGCGTTCAATGGAACTTTCTTTAAAAATCTGGATAGCTTTGGCCATATCACCAATTTCATCTTCACGCTCTAGTCCGTTGACTTCTGTGTCCAGTTCGCCTTTGGCTAACTTATTGGTTACAATGACAAGTCTTTGAATGGGGGTGACGCCTTTTTTAGCAAGAAAGATGGTGATTGCGATGAAAATGATTAAAACAAGCCCTGCTGAAATGATGATGGAATTTACAATGTTGTTGATAAAGGCTTCGCTTTTTTCTTTTTCAATACCAACGTAAAGAATGCCGACGACTTTGCCGGATGGGTCAAAAATAGGGTTATATTCGGTGTAATAATCAATACCGAAAATAGTAGCTTCGCCGCGATAGGTTTTACCGCTTTTTACAACAGGGTATGCGCGCCCGGTTTGCCCCAAAGGGGTGTTGATTGCACGGGAACCGTCCGGCTTTTTAATGTTTGTGGTTTTGCGCCAGAAGTCTTTTGTTTTTTCATCCCATTGAAAAACTGTCGCTGTATCCCCCGTGGATTGGGTAATGCGGTCAATCATGAAGTGGTTGCGAAATTTCGGGAAACGAATGGTTTTGATGTCATGGACATTGCCATTATCATCAATTTTGAACTTCAGGCTTGGATACAGCATCTGAAAACCCATTGCTGCAGTACGCAAGGATTTCCCTTGAAGGTCCTGTACGAATGTTTTTAATTCTGAATTCAGCGTAATCACTGATGCAGCGCCAATCCCAACTGCGGAAAGCAAAAGCAAGAGTGTTGAGAAAACAACCATTTTCGTCGTAATGCGCATAACTATACCTCAATAAAGACATAGCCGAAGAGGCCCCCCGACCTTCGACCCGAACAGTGAAATCTTTATACTTTGGAATTAAGTATTTTCCTCACCTATTTAGGTAGCCTATTGCGTAATTATTCTTGATTGTTCATTAACATGATGAAAGTATTGTTTTTTTTGACTTTTTCGAAAGTTAAAAATATGAAACCAAAAGATATTTTTGAGGTGTTTTTTTAATTACAAGTTCTGCCTGTGTATAGAATCGGCATTCGCAGATGTATAGATTTCATCTAAAAGGTGTTTTGGGTGCTGTGACTTAGTATTTTTCGCGCATTAAGCGGGCTTTATCGCGTTTCCAGTCCCGATCCTTGATGCTTTCGCGTTTATCGTGACTTTGTTTACCTTTGGCAATCCCGATGGCAACTTTGGCAATTCCGCGATCATTGAAGTGAATATGCAGCGGAACAAGCGTATAGCCTTTCTGCGTTGTCATTCCCAACATTTTGTCCAGCTCTCGTTTATGGAGCAGAAGTTTACGTGGACGCAGTGGCTCGTGATTAAAACGGTTCCCACCTTCGTACACCGGGATATTAGCATTGACCAGATAAAGCTCACCATCTTTTTCAGTGGCGTAAGCTTCCTGAATACTGGCGCGACCACTGCGCAGGGATTTGACTTCGGTGCCTGTCAAAACCATGCCGCATTCAATGGTATCTTCAATGAAATAGTTATGGCGCGCCTTGCGGTTTTGTGCCGCAATGCGCGCCGAAAAATCATCGTTCTTTTTTTTCTTCTTGGCTGCCATGGACTTAGATAAGGCCAGCACCAGTCAAGGCGTTACGGACAGTTTCTTTGCTACTGTCAGAAATTTCTACCAACGGCAGACGTGTTTCAGAAGAGCAACGCCCCATCAGTTCAGCGGCATATTTCACAGGCCCTGGGCTGCTTTCGCAGAACATGGCATTGTGAACCGGCAGCAACTGGAACTGAATCTCCATGGCCTTTTGTACATCGCCTTCACGCCATGCACGTTGCATGTCAGAACACAGTTTTGGGGCAATGTTGGCTGTGACAGAAATACAGCCATGACCACCGGCAGACAGGAACTGAACAGCTGTGGCATCTTCACCAGAAAGCTGACAGAAGTTTCCGCCGCAAGCTTGATAAGTATCCAGCGGGCGTGTCAAATCCCCTGTTGCATCTTTAACGCCAACAATGTTTTTGAGTTTGGACAACTCTGCCATCGTTTCCGTCGTCATATTAATGACAGAACGGCCCGGAATGTTATAGATGATGATGGGCAGATCCACCGCATCATGGATTGCTTTATAATGGGCAATCAGGCCCGCCTGTGTCGGCTTGTTATAATAAGGTGTCACAACAAGACCGGCATTGGCACCTGCTTCCTTGGCATGTTTCTGCAGGCTGACGGCTTCGGCTGTATTGTTGGAACCGGTTCCGGCGATGACCGGAACGCGTCCCTTGGCAGCCTCAAGACACAGTTCCACCACACGGCGGTGTTCATCGTGGCTGAGAGTCGGTGATTCACCAGTGGTGCCGACCGGGACGAGTGCATCAGACCCTTGCTCGATCTGCCATTCAACGTGGTCTTGGAACGCTTGTTCGTCGACTTTTCCGTTTTTGAACGGCGTGATCAGGGCAGGAATAGAACCCTGAAACATGATTATCTCCTTGGTATGTGTAGGAAAAAATGTGCCTACACAAATCAAAACTATTTTTTGGATTGGGGAACATAACTGTTCTGTTGGCAATGGGCAAGTTTTCAAAGCGAAAAAAGTTGAATCCGTTCTTGCGGATGGCTGTGCTGCCGCTTAAAGTATTTGTCCAAGCAGGGATCGCAGAATGAATTCTTGCAGAAAATAGACACGGGATGGATGACCATTGAGTTTGTCTTTTAAGGTAAAGCAATCACGCCTTTTCATGAGTGCCCTTGCATTTGGTGCGTTCATGTCATTGCAGCCCCTTAGCGCTGCACCCCTTTCTCATGCAGATTACAAAATTACCAAGTCCGCTTTTCAGGATGCCAAAAAGAAGAAATGGAAACGCGCTTCCAACAAGGCGGTGAAGGCGAAAAGCACGATGCCTGCCAAACTGGTTCGCTGGATGCAGATTATTGACCCGAAAAAGGATGTTTCTTTTCAGGATATTGCGGCTTTTATTTCACATAATTCAGAGTGGCCGCGCCAGTCAATCCTTCAACGCCGTGCTGAAGAGGCCATGAGTGAAGCCATGGCACCGCAAGCTGTCATCAAATGGTTTAATGGTCGCCAACCCCGAAGTGCCAATGGACATATACGACTTGTGGACGCCTTGCATAAACTGGGACGGGTGCAAGAGGTGCGTGAACAGGTGCGTAAATCCTGGCTTAAGGTAAACTTTGGTCGCCAACAGCAAAAACAGTTTTATCGCAAATATCGGAAATACCTGACTTATCAGGATCATGTGGATCGTCTGGATCGTTTGTTGTGGGAGGGGCGTTATTATCCGGCACGCCGGATGTTGCGCCATGTAAAGAAAGATTGGCAGCGACTGGCCGAAGCCCGCTTGGCATTACGTCGAATGCGCGGTGGTGTTGATGGTGCCATTGCCCGTGTCCCGAAAAAGTTTATCGAACATCCGGGACTTTTGTTTGAACGTATGCGATGGCGCCGGATCAAGGGACGCCATGAAGGGGCTGTCGAGTTATTTTTCAAAGCACCGCAAGACCTGCCCTACCCGCATGTTTGGTGGAAACAGCGTGTGATTATGGCACGCCATGCCATTCGTGAAGGCCATTACAGCGAAGCTTATCGTATGGTCACAAACCATGGTTTGGAGAAAGGTGCGAACTTTGCCGATGCAGAATGGATGGCAGGCTGGATCAAGTTGCGCTTCTTAAAAGAGCCACAAGAGGCGTTAGCCCATTTCACAACATTGAATAAGGCGGTGAAATATCCCATCAGTAAGGCACGGGCCACCTATTGGGTTGCGCGCTCTTATGAAGATATGGGCAAGGCCGAAGAAGCGGATAAATGGTATAAAGAGGCATCGCAATATACCACCTTTTATTACGGCCAATTGGCGAGTGAACGTTTAGGCAAACGCTCGCAAGTAACGGTTAATTTGAAAGCACAACCAAACAAACAGGAACGTATTTCCTTTGAAGAAAGCGAGCTTGTGGATGTGGTTTCCTTCCTTAAGCGCATTGGGGAACGTGAACAGATGCGCAGTTTCATCTATCAGCTGAATACCATGAGTACCACGGCAGGCTGGCGCACGCTGGTGGCTGAACTTGCCATCAAGTCAGGACGGCCGGATTTGGCGGTTTATGTCGGGAAAAAAGCCTTACGTGATGGACATGGTGTCATTGAAGCTGCCTACCCGCTTCTTGATCCTAAAATCATGCGTAAGACACCAGAAAAAGCCCTTGTTCATGGGGTGGTACGTCAAGAAAGTGCCTTTTATGAAAAGGCGCAGAGCCATGCTGGTGCACGAGGGTTGATGCAATTGATGCCACGCACAGCCCACCGTTTGGCGAAGATGAAAAACTATAAATATTCTCGCAAGAAACTGACTTCTAGTCCCAAGATGAACGTGTGGCTTGGCAGTGAGTATCTGGATGATTTGTTGAAAAAGTTTGATGGGTCTTATGTGCTGTCATTGGCCTCTTATAATGCAGGGCCACACCGGGCCCGCCAATGGGTTAAGGAATTTGGCGATCCTCGCACCGATGACCGTGACTATGTTATCGACTGGGTTGAACAAATCCCCTTTAGCGAGACACGCAATTATGTGCAACGTGTGTTGGAAAATGTGCAGGTTTATCGCTACCGTTTGAAAACAACACAAATTGCATCTTCTTTGGAATCTGATTTGAAAAGAAGAAAATAGCATGACGCAAAAATTGGAAAATATTAAAGCATGCGTTTTTGACGCGTATGGTACTTTGTTTGATGTGGCCGCATCAGCGCGCCATTGTGCGGCAGATATTGGGGATAACTGGCTGAATTTTTCGGCCATGTGGCGCAAGAAGCAGCTGGAATATACATGGTTGCGCACCATGATGGGGCGCTATGTGGACTTTTGGCATGTCACGGGTGAAGCACTTGATTTCACGATGGATACGTTCAACATGCAAGACCCCTTGCTACGCGCGCGTTTGATGGAATTATATTTGAAGCTGGATGCGTATCCCGAAGTCCCCAGAATGTTGGCAAACCTCAAGGACCGGGGGATTAAGACGGCAATTTTGTCAAATGGGTCACGCACCATGTTAACTGCCGCTGTGCGTCAAGCCGGTATTGCCCATTTGCTGGATGATGTTATGTCTGTTGATGAGGTCAAAGCTTTTAAAATTGACCCAAGGGTCTATCAAATGGCTGTTGATCATTTGGAGGTCGAACCCCATGAGGTCGCTTTTCAGTCTGCCAATGCATGGGATGCGGTTGGGGCGACAGCTTTTGGTTTTCAGGTTGTCTGGATCAATCGTTTTGGTCAAAAACAGGAACAAATGGGGCAAGATATTTTGCCGAAGATTGAGGTGAAGTCCCTACATCATTTCCCTGATATTGTTTGCGAGACGGAAGTGTGATGATGTCGTTTCAGGAACGGTTTATTTCGGCTTCAGATGGGCTAAAGCTTTATGTTCGTGATTATCGCCCAAAGCAGATAGAGGGGCGAACCGTTTTATGTCTATCCGGGCTGACACGCAATTCTCAGGACTTTGATCAGATTGCGGATGTCATGTGCCAACGTGGTCATCGTGTTGTGACACTGGATTATCGTGGCCGTGGGCGATCGGACTATGATCCTGATGGGCAGAATTATGCCCCCATGACGTATGTGTCAGATATTTTTAATGTTGCTTCGGCATTGGGCTTACATCACGTGGTCTTTTTAGGAACATCATTGGGGGGCTTGTTATCCATGGCGATGTGTGTGGTTGCCCCAAGTCTTGTACACAGTGTCATTTTGAACGATGTGGGGCCGGATCTCGATGAAACGGGTCTTGCAAAGATCATCGCCTATACCAGTGACGATCGTGCCGTCAGTGATCTGGAAGGGGCTGTTGAAAAATTAAAAAGCCATTATCAGGATGAGCTGAGTTTTGATGATAAGGACTGGCATACGATTGCAAAGAAAACCTATAAGCTTGTCGATGGACGCTATATCCCGAATTGGGATGTGAAGATCGCTGAAAACCTCAAGGCTGATCGCGGTAAAGAGGAACGCAAAGATTTATGGCCCTATTTTCATGCGTTGGGCCTGCGAAAGGTGCTGGTGTTAAGGGGGGAAGTTTCTTCCGTTTTTAAGAAAGAAACTTATGAAAAAATGCTGGCTTCACTGGATAATATATCCGGTCTGGAAGTTGCCAATGTTGGTCATGCCCCTACCCTTGAAGAAGACAGTGCAGAACAGGCGATACTTGAATTTATCAGTTCCTGAAAAGATCGCTTCCTGACCTTCCATATAGAATGTGTTTCATAATGCTCTTGGTCTTACTGAGAGCGACTCGGCATGAATAATGAACAGTATATAAGTGTAATATGTTTTTTATTCGCTCACTACGGGTTTAAAAGTAATATTTTTTACCTAGGCGGTTGATTTTAGCACGTTATATTGCAATGCAGTGTCGAATTGGTGCGACGCAATACTGTTTCTTTTAGACTCTATATAAACTAGCAATACTATTATTCCCTAATATAACTTAGAGTTTTGTGTACATGGGGGCTTTATATGCAAATCCAAATTAAAGGTAGTGTTGCCATTGCTTTTTCCATTGCTTCGGCATTAATGATCGGAGCAATCGCTTTTACGCTTGATGGTATATATTCAACAAAAATTGAGACAGAAGCGGAAAAAGAAGTAAACAACAGTATTCAGCGTGCTGTTCAAATGTTTATGGTTTCAACGGTTCGTTTTCTCGAGGAATACAAAGAGGCTTCTGAAGATGAAAAACCTGAAATCCATAATGCATGGATCAAGACTATTTTTGCTGTAGATAAGGCGGTTACCCATAATTTTGGAGAAGATATGACCCGTATTCGCTTAATTAATGCGGAGACGGTTGGTGGGCCGGGGTCCTTTGGTAAGGAACAGACTGAGCCCAAAATACCTTTTGAACACGACGCGTTAACCGCCCTCAGTAAAGGTGGTGAAATTTATAAAACCCAGGATGAAGAATTCTTGCGGGTTGCTGTTCCATTGCCAAGTAATGCACATGAAGGCTGTGCGACATGTCATAGTATTGACCCTAAAGAGTCGATCTTTTTAGGGACACTGAATGTCTATGTGCCCCTAACAAATATGAAAGTTGCGGCATATGAGGAATCTACAAACATTATTATGCTGGTGGTTGCTCTTTTGCTGGCGACTTTTGGGGGGACGTATTTCTTTATCGCAAAACGTATTGTGACACCGATCTCTCAAACAACGCGTACCATGCGTCGTCTTGCCCGTGGGGAAGACGACATTATGCTTAAAGGTGTTGAGCGGACTGATGAAATTGGTGAGATGGCGCAGTCGGTGCAGGTTTTCCAAGAGAATGCACAGCGTGTGAAGCATCTTGAGGAAGAGCAAACAGCGCAAGAAAAAGCGGCCGAAGAAAAGAGAAAGGTCGCTCTTCGCGAAACTGCCGATGCGTTTGAGGCTGAGGTTCAAGACATTGTACGCGCTGTACACGAAGCCTCAGAACAATTGAAAAACCTGGCTGAGGGAATGTCTGATGCGGCTGGGCATGTCGGTGGTGCTGCTGAAAATGCTTCAAACGCTGCAGGAAGTATTTCTCAGAATGTCGATGCGGTGGCCGCTGCCTCTGAAGAACTGTCTTGTTCGGTTGATGGCATTACGCGTCAAGTCAATCATGCATATGATACTTCATCGAATGCATCGAACCTGAGCCAGGGTGTCAGCGAAAATGTACAAAGCTTGTCTAACAAGGTGACGCAAATTTCGGAAGTTGTTGGGCTCATTACAGATATTGCCAATCAAACGAACCTGTTAGCATTGAATGCCACCATTGAAGCTGCCCGAGCGGGTGAAGCAGGGAAAGGGTTTGCTGTTGTTGCGTCAGAAGTGAAGAACCTGGCCAATCAAACGGCTAAAGCCACAGAACAGATTGAAACCCAAATTAGTGGTGTCGTCGCGGCAACAGAAGAAACGGTTCAAGGGTTCTCTCATATTAATTCCGCTATTTCTGAGGTTCAGGAAACCTCAACTGAAATTGCAGCTGCGATTGAAGAGCAAGGTGCAGCAACGAGAGAAATCGCAGGTAATGCAACACAAACTGCAAAGGATGTTGCTTTGGTCTCAACAACAGTGAGTGATGTAAAAGAAGGCGCACAAAGCAATGTTGGTCGCTCTCAACAAGTTCTTTCTTCTGCAGAAGACCTGCAAAACCAAGCAGAGACTTTAAGGAGACGCTTGAGAGACTTCTTAACGGCACTGCGAGAAGGCTAAGAGCAATCTACAATTCCCCTTTGGCCTAAGCAAAAATGTGAAAGCAGTAGGTGTAGGCCAAAGGACTGGATTAAACTCTGACTTTTGTAGGTAATCGGATTGGCCATGAAAAAAGCCCGGCTCTATCGAACCGGGCTTTTTGAATCAGATAGCTTGTTTAAGCTGTTGCTTTTTTTGCATCTGCTGTATTGCTTTTATTGTTGGATGCATTGGCGTTCGAATTGGGTTTATTCGTTCCCCCTGCCCCTTTAAGAGGTGTTTTCTTGCTGGGATTAAGGCTGAATTCGCCATCGACCAGGCGTTTGCAGTGACCTTCCAGGAAGGCACCCGTTTCAATTGACAGGTTGTCATGCAGGATATCACCGACAACGTGGGCGCTTTTAGCAAGGCTCACATTCAGGGCCTTGATTTGACCATCGACTTTACCGTGAACACGAATGGATTCAGCGATGACTTCCCCTTTAATATGGGCAGTTTCGCCAACGAGAATATCTTTGCTGATGATGTCGCCACTTACAGTGCCATCAATCTGAATTTCGCCTTCACTTTTCAGGTTGCCTGTTACAGACAGGTCTTCGCTGATGATAGACGGTGCGACACGTTTCTTCGGCGCAGAAACGCTGGAAGTCTTTGGTGAGTTGCTTTTAGCCTTGGAAAACATTGCGTCCTGCCTTGATAAATTTATACGGATCGACATTTTTGCCATTTACACGTACTTCGTAATGTAAATGGGCGCCAGTGCTACGGCCTGTGTTCCCCACAAGTCCAATCTTGGTTCTAAAGTCAATTGTATCACCTTTTTTGACGAGTGTCTTATGCAGGTGACCATAACGTGTTTCAATCCCGTTACCATGATCAACGATGATAAAGCGACCATAGTTGCCTTTCCAGCCAACAAACTTCACTTTACCCGGCGCTGTCACATAAACGGGTGTTTTTTTCGTGGCAGCCATATCCAGACCGTAATGAACGGCCCAGCGATTGTTCACCGGATCACGGCGCTTACCATATCGGCTGCTGATATAGTAATAGTCAAGAGGTTGTGCCAAAGGTAAAGAGGCACGAATTTTTTGCAGGCCCTGCCAGCGGGCTAAATGACGATCAACCGCGTTCAGTTGAATTTGTTCAGCTTCTTCGGTTGCTTCGCCCTGACTATTGAGAGCTGCGATGAAAGGCCCGCCAGATGCGGTTGTATCTTCATCAAGGGTGCCTAACATTTTATCCGGATCAAGACCAGCCAAGGTCATGATTCCTTCAATATCTGTAATCTCTTCACTAGCTTGATTGGTCACGCGCTTGATCAAATCTTCCTGAGAATGATTGAGGCGGGCAACTTTAATTTCAGTTTCACGCAGCTTTTCTTCAATACGTTCTTTTTGCAGACGTGCTGTATTGCGTTCCGCCAAGGCTGTTTGTAAATCCATTTCCTTTAAGGACAGGTCGCCTTTCAGGGAATAGTTACGGTTTGCCAGCTCGCGCATGGAATCTTCAATGGAATTCAGTTGGGTATTCAGGTGCATACGCGCAATTTGTGCTTCTTTACGGGCTGCTTCGGCTGAAACCAGCTTGTCCTTATTTTTCAGAGCCTCTTTGCCAAGGCTTGCCACCATCATGGAATGGTTGGCTTCCAGTTCGTCACTGATGTTGGTGAATTTGGTCTGATATTCATTAACTTCGGTCAGCAGACTGCGATAAGCGACCTGCACGCTGAGAATTTCTTTGTCTTTGGCAACCAGTTCTGCACCATGCATAAAGTGATTGATGCTGGTAAACCCTGTCCAGCTCAGCAGTGCAAAAGCACTGGCGGCTAAAGTCATTTGTGTGCGTTTGGAGGCGCGCAGGTATTTGATGTCTGCGTCTGTGCGCAAGACAAGCTGGCGTTCCGGAAAGTATTTATCGGTAAGTTCGACGGTTTTTTCTTTTACTTTATCGTACCGTTTTTTCAAGTCGTTCATGTGCCCCTAGATACCGTTTTGTCAGACCCTAGTTATTCATTTTGTTTTTCAAAGCCTTATATGGCTTATTGAAACGGGTCGATAATTACGTTGGTAACTACCTTTCTCAAAATCCCAAGCATTTATACAGTGCTTTGTCCTCTAACGCTATGCCAATAATCAAAAAAATGTAAATTCTTTGCCTATTGGTTTTACTTTACGACTTATGTTATATCGCAATGTATTAAGATAAGGTTTCCAACAGGTGAGTTTATAGTGAGTTATAATCAGAAATTAAACAAGGAATTCCTCCTTTCACCTGCGGGTGTGCTTGCAACATGGTTTGGTTCGGGGCTTTTGCCCAAGGCCCCGGGGACATGGGGCTCGCTTGCTGCCCTGCCCTTTGCCTGGGGGATTCAATATTATACGGGCTGGATTGGCTTGAGTATTGCAACTGTGCTGGTTTTTTTAATCGGCTGGTGGGCGGCTCATGCCTTTGAAGAAAAGGCCGATGTGAAAGACCCTGGTGCGGTTGTGATTGACGAGGTTGCCGGGCAATGGCTGGTTCTGATCCCTGCTGGGTTGGACCTGAAACTTTATATCATTGGTTTTTTCTTGTTTCGTCTTGTAGATATCTTCAAACCTTGGCCGGCCTGTTGGTTTGATCGTCATGTTCATGGCGGTCTGGGCATTATGCTGGACGATGTGGTTGCCGCCCTTTATGGTTTGATTGCGATTTATTTTATCCAAATTCAATTAAGCGGGATGTAGTCCGATGAAATTGAACAGCCTTGCCAAAGAAACACTCATTGCCTGTCGCAGGGCGGGCTTAATGATTGCCACGGCTGAATCCTGTACTGGGGGTATGATTAGTGCAGCTCTGACCTCCGTTTCTGGCTCATCAGATGTGTTTGATCGTGCTTTCATCACCTATTCCAATCAGGCCAAGCAGGATATGTTGCATGTGCCTGAGAAAAAGCTGGAAAAACACGGGGCTGTGAGTAAGCAAGTCGCCAAAGCCATGGCGGAAGGAGCCCTGAGCGTTTGTGACAGTGACTTATGTGTTGCTGTGACCGGAATTGCCGGACCTGACGGAGGCACAGATGAAAAGCCTGTTGGGCTGGTTTATATCGCTTGTGCTAAAAACGGCAGCACGACCATTGTGGAAAAGCATAGATTTGAAGGCGGTCGTGATGACGTTCGTTTTCAAACGGCTGAACGGGCCTTAAAATTGATCCAAATTCAGGCTTTGGTGCCGTAAAGCTCTACGGCACGTTTTTCAAAGGCATTGATCATCAGCTTGACGGCTTCGTTAAACACTGCGCCCATGGCTTTTTGCAAAATGGCGGATCGAAATTCAAAATCGACAAAAAAGTCGATGGTGCAGCCGCCATTTTCATCTTCATCAAATTTCCAGTGGCTGTTGAGATATTTAAACGGGCCATTTTTATAGACGATTTGGACTTCCTTATCCTGATCAAGGGTCACTTCCGAGGTGTATTTTTCACGAATCATCTTAAAGCCAATCACCATATCGGCCACCATATGGTTGCCTTCAAGTGAGCGCACGCGCGTTGCCACACACCAGGGTAAAAAGTCTGGGTATTTAGCAACATCGGCGACCAAGTTATACATCTCAGCCGCCGAGAATGGGCTTTTTTTAATTTCTGCGTGCGTTGGCATGCGGGCCTTACTTTAGCTTTGCAAGTTGTTCCTCACGCGCAGCACGCAATTTGGCAAAATCATGATCGGCATGATAGCTCGAACGAGTAAGCGGCGTACAAGATGCCAGCAGGAAACCCTTGCGTTTGGCGATCTTTGTATATTCTTCAAACTCTTCCGGCGTCACGAAACGGTCAATCGCTGCGTGCTTTGGCGTGGGTGCTAAGTACTGCCCAATGGTCAAAAAGTCAACATCTGCGCATCGCATGTCATCCATGACCTGAATGACTTCTTCCTTTGTTTCGCCCAAACCGACCATGATGCCGGACTTGGTGAAAATATGCGGGTCTATTTCTTTTACCTGTTGGAGAACACGCAAGGAATGGTAATAGCGTGATCCCAACTGCACGGATGGGAACAGGCGCGGCACAGTTTCTAGGTTGTGGTTAAACACGTCCGGTTTGGCTGCGACCACATGTTCCAAGGCCCCTTCTTTTCCACGGAAATCCGGTGTTAGAATTTCAATGGTGGTATCTGGGGATTTTTCACGAATGCGTTGGATACATTGGACAAACTGATCTGCCCCGCCATCATCAAGGTCATCGCGATCAACTGAGGTAATAACCACATGTTTCGCGCCCATGGTTGCCACGGAAATAGAAACATTTTCCGGTTCCATCGGGTCAGGCGCATTGGGCTTGCCCGTAATTACGTTACAGAAAGTACAAGCACGGGTGCAAATCTCGCCCAGGATCATGAAGGTTGCATGTTTGCGTTCCCAGCATTCGCCAATATTGGGGCAAGAGGCTTCTTCACAAACCGTATGCAGGTTCTTATCCCGCATCAGTTTACGTGTCTCGTTATAGCCTTTTGACACAGGGGCTTTCACGCGGATCCAGGATGGTTTTTTCTGGATGGGGTTATCCGGGTTTTTCTGCTTTTCGGGGTGACGCAATTTCGGTGCTTCACTCATGATCTGTTGATCCTTCTTTCATGTAAAGCTGTCCTACCCACAGCATTTCTTGTTTGGCTTGATCGCTTCGATGGAGGCAGAGGCCACATATTGTTCAATACCGCGCCCCGGTGCCCAATCTTTAATATATTCACGGCTTTCTTCTTTGACATCAATGTTGATATCAACAAAGCCGACAGCTTCCAGCCAGTTTGTTAAATCTTCTACAGAAGCCGCACCGGAAACGCAACCGCACAGCAATTCTGTATCCTCTTGAATATCTTGTGGCATATCATGTGTCTGGACCACATCAGAAATGGCCACACGACCACCGGGCTTAAGCACACGATAAGATTCTTCAATCACGCGATCTTTGCGTGGGGACAAGTTTATCACACAGTTGGAAATAATCACATCGGCGGTGTTATCGGCAATGGGCAGGTTCTCAATCTCACCCAAGCGGAATTCCACATTATCAGCACCAATCTTTTGGGCGTTATCACGGGCCTTGCGCAACATATCCGGTGTCATATCCACACCAATGACTTGCCCTGCTGTGCCCACCTGTTTGGCAGATAGAAAACAGTCAAAGCCACCACCTGAGCCCAAATCAACAACGGTTTCACCTGATTGCATTGCGGCGATGGCAGATGGATTGCCACAACCAAGTCCCATGTTTGCCCCATCGGGAACTGCTGCGAGTTCTTCTTCGCTATAGCCGAAATTCTTGGCGAATTCTTCGGCAGATGGTGTGTCTGCCCCACCTGTTGCGGGAAGGCAACAACCTGCATTGCCGCCAGAATTGGCAATTTTGGCATAGCTTTCAGAAACGTCCTTGCGAACGTCATCATCAGTTTTAGGGCCACAGCAACCGGACATGAGAACCTCGTCTAATTATCTGTTTCCCTGTGTAAACAGGGAACTTGTGTGAAGAGAGATTCCTGCTTTCGCAGGAAAACAAAACGGAGAGGAAACTATAGCCCCCTCCCCGTCTTAATCAATTCACTTTTTTGTCAGCACCTTCCTATATCGTCCCCCCTGCGAAGGCAGGGGCCCATTTTCAAGGGTGGTTTCCTGCCTACGCAGGAATGACGAAAAAAGAAGATATAGGCAGCCTACATGTGTATAACTTTGCCATACGCATCCAGAACACTTTCATGCATCATTTCCGACAATGTCGGATGCGGGAAGACTGTATGCATGAGGTCTTCTTCTGTGGTTTCAAGCGACTTGGCAACACCGAAGCCCTGAATCATTTCAGTTACTTCTGCACCAACCATATGGGCGCCGAGCAGTTCACCAGTCTTTTCATCAAAGATGGTTTTAACCAGACCGTCTGGGGCACCCAGGGCAATCGCCTTACCATTCCCCATGAATGGGAAACGACCAACTTTGATTTTGTAGCCTGCTTCTTTCGCCGCTTTTTCCGTCAGGCCGACAGAAGCCACTTGTGGTTCGCAATACGTACAGCCCGGAATAAGGTTTTTATCCAGCGGGTGAACACCTTCAACACCAGCGATTTTTTCAACACAGATGATGGCTTCATGTGAGGCTTTGTGGGCTAGACACGGCGCACCAGCCAAGTCACCAATGGCATAAACACCTTCAGCAGATGTTTTGCAGTAGCCATCAATAGCAACAAAACCACGCTCGTCCAGCTTCACACCAGCAGCTTCAAGGCCGATATTTTCAACGTTCGGCACCACACCAACGGCTGTGATGACTTTATCGACTTTGATGGTTTCCTGCTTGCCGCCTTTTTCAAGGGTTGCTGTAACGCCATCAGCCGCTTTATCCAATTTCTTCACAAAAGTGCTGGTTTTGAATTTCAAGCCACGTTTTTCCATTTGCTTTTGTGCGAACTTGGAAATTTCTTCATCTTCAACCGGCATGATGGTGTCGAGTGCTTCAACCACGGTCACATCTGCACCGAATGTATGATAGAAGTTGGCAAATTCGATACCAATGGCACCAGAACCAATGACCAGCATGGATTTCGGCACTTCGGTCGGAACCAATGCTTCTTTATAGGTCCAGACTTGCTTGCCATCGGGCTCCAGCCCCGGGAAAGATTTTGCCCGTGCACCTGTTGCCATGATGATGTGTTTGGATGACAATGTTTCAAAGACTTTACCGTCTTTTTCCACGCTCAGCTTACCGCCACCAAGCAGTTTGCCATAGCCATCAAAAACAGTGACTTTGTTCTTTTTCAACAAATGGCCGATCCCGCCGGACAATTGTTTTGAAACGCCGCGTGAACGTTCAACAACTTTTGCAAGGTCAAAAGAAATGTCTTTTGCACCCAGACCGAAGCTGGCCGCATGTTTCATATGTTCATAGATTTCTGCGGAACGCAGCAGGGCTTTTGTCGGGATACAGCCCCAGTTCAAGCAGATACCACCAAGGTGGTTGGCTTCAACAATCGCTGTTTTTAGACCAAGTTGTGCCGCACGGATCGCGCCAACGTAACCACCGGGGCCTGCGCCAACAACAATGACGTCAAAATTTTTATCAGACATCTTCAAATAATTCCTTATCTCTACTCAGTCATCCTCGCGTATGCGGGGATCTGTGTGAAATGGGAACGAGGTCCCCGCCTTCGCGAGGACGACGTTCTGTTTTTGGTATTAGAGCATCAATGCAATCGGGTCTTCGATCAGAGCTTTCAGCTCTTTGATCAAAGCAGCGCCTGCCGCACCGTCGATACAACGGTGATCAACAGCCAGTGTCAGGGTGACAACAGTGGCAACAGCCAATGCGCCGTCCTTAACAACCGGGCGCTGTTCCCCTGCCCCTACAGACAGGATGCCGCCTTGCGGTGGGTTGATGATGGAGTTGAAGCTCTTAATCCCGAACATGCCGAGGTTAGAGATGGTGAATGTACCGCCCTGATATTCTTCAGGTGACAGTTTGCCTTCACGGGCACGTAGCGCCAGATCCTTGGCTTCGTTTGCCAGTGTCGCCAGACCTTTAGACGCCGCATCTTTGATGATCGGTGTGATTAGGCCACCTTCAACGGCAACTGCAATCGCCATATCCACTTGCTTGAACTTCAAGATCGCATCGTCGGTATAGGCAACGTTACAATCAGGCACACGTGACAGGGCCAAAGAGGTCGCCTTAACGATAAAGTCGTTAACTGAGATCTTATAGTCTGCGCCATCACGGGCATTGAGTTCTTTGCGTAAGGAAAGAAGCTTGTCGATTTCCACATCCACTTGCAGGTTGAAGTGCGGGATATCGCGTGCAGATTCCGTCAGGCGCTTGGCAATGGTCTTGCGCATGTTGGAGTTTGGCACGGCTTCAAATTCAGGCAGAAGTTTGAAGATCGGATCATCAACAGACAATGTGTTGCTTTCGGCAGCCACCGCTTTGGGTGCAGGTTTATCAGCCGCAGGTGCTGCTGCTTTCCCTGTACCTGCGGCAATGGCAGCGTCCACGTCACGTTTAACGATACGACCACGCGGGCCAGTCCCGGAAACAGCACTCAGGTCCAAACCTTCGTTGGCGGCAATGCGACGCGCCAGTGGGCTTGAGAAAATACGATCACCGTTATTAGCAGCCGGTGCAGCCGGGGCTGGTGCGGATGGAGCAGCTGTCGGTGCTGCGTCAGCTGCCGCAGGGGCTGCTGCTGCTGTAGGCGCAGCTGTTGCTGCCCCTTCCAGTGCAGAGGCATCTTCACCCTCTTCCAGCAACAGGGCGATCAGTTCATTGACTTTCACGCCTTCTGTGCCAGCTGGAACAATGATTTTACCCATTGTGCCTTCGTCAACAGCTTCGACTTCCATTGTGGCTTTGTCTGTTTCGATTTCGGCGATGACGTCGCCGGATTCAATTGTGTCACCTTCGGCAACACACCATTTGGCCAGATTGCCTTCTTCCATCGTCGGAGAAAGGGCCGGCATCAAGATTTGAATAGGCATAATGCTTTTATCCTTATTTCCGAGATTACTTGTAACAAACTGCTTTTGCAGCAGCGACAATGTCATTTGTCGTCGGCAAAGCCAGTTTTTCAAGGTTGGCTGCATAAGGCATTGGCACGTCAGCACCAGCCACACGGGTTACAGGTGCATCCAGATAATCAAATGCATGTTCCATCACCTGTGAAGAAATCTCAGAACCGATGTTGGAATAAGCCCAGCCTTCTTCCACTGTCACCAGACGATTTGTTTTCTTAACAGACTCGATGATGGTATGTGTATCCAGCGGACGAAGCGAACGCAGGTTGATGACTTCGGCAGAAACTCCTTCTTCTGCCAAGGCTTCAGCAGCTTGCAGTGCCCAACCAACAGAAATGCCATAGCCAACCAATGTCACATCGGAACCCGCACGCTCGATCTTTGCTTTACCAAACGGGATGACGAAATCTTCATCTGTCGGGCAATCAAATGTTTGACCGTAAAGAATTTCGTTTTCCAAAACCACAACCGGGTTCGGGTCACGAATGGCAGCTTTGAGCAGACCTTTGGCATCTTCGGCAGAATAAGGTGCAACGACCTTCAGACCCGGACAATGCGCATACCAAGAGGCATAACACTGAGAGTGCTGAGCGGCTACACGAGAGGCGGCACCGTTACACCCACGGAACACGATCGGGCAGGAAATTTCACCACCAGACATATAAAGCGTCTTGGCGGCAGAGTTGATGATATGGTCAATGGCTTGCATGGCGAAGTTGAATGTCATGAATTCAACAACGGGTTTGAGACCAGACCATGCCGCACCAACACCCAGACCTGTGAAGCCGATTTCAGTGATCGGCGTATCTACAACGCGCTTGTCACCAAATTCTTCCAGCAGACCTTGGGAGATTTTGTAAGCACCTTGGTATTGGGCGACTTCCTCACCCATGATGAAGACTTTGTCATCACGACGGAATTCTTCAAACATGGCTGTGTTCAGCGCTTGGCGAACCGTCATGGCTTCTGTTGGGCCGTCATAGGCATTTTCAATGACTTCAACAGGTGCAGCAGAGGCTGTTGGAGCAGCTGTCGCTTCGACAGCAGGGGCGCTTTCAGCTGGGGCTGCAGCCGGGGCAGAACCGCCTGCTGCGTAATTTTCAACAGCAGCAGCGTCTTCACCTTCATCAAGCAAAAGCGCAATCAGCTCGTTTACCTTAACGTTTTGTGTGCCTTCCGGTACGAGGATTTTCCCCATCGTGCCTTCATCAACGGCTTCGACTTCCATTGTGGCTTTATCAGTTTCGATCTCGGCAATGACATCACCGGATTCAACTTTGTCCCCTTCGGCCTTGCACCATTTTGCAAGGTTGCCTTCTTCCATGGTTGGAGAAAGCGCAGGCATAAGAACTTCAATAGGCATTATATTTCCTCTTATCTTGCTTTTACGCTTCCACCAACACGTCGGTCCACAGCTCACTTTCGGCTGGTTCCGGGCTGGTTTGGGCAAATTCTGCGGATTTTGTCACAACGGCTTTGATCTCTTTGTCGATCTCTTTCAAGCCGGCTTCATCCATATGACCACCGTCGATCAGCATGGCGCGTACGAAATCAATCGGGTCGCTTTCAGAACGAACCTTTTGAACTTCTTCTTTTGCGCGATATTTCGCCGGGTCAGACATGGAGTGACCGCGATAACGGTATGTCTTCATTTCCAGAATAACTGGGCCTTCGCCACGACGACATTTTTCGGCTGCTTCCTTGGCAGCTTCACGAACTTCAAGAACATTCATGCCGTTGACCTGAATACCCGGAATGCCGTGGGCTGATCCGCGTTCAGACAGGTTGGTGTTTGAAGACGCACGCTCAAGGCTTGTACCCATGCCGTACTGGTTGTTCTCAATCACATAAACAACAGGCAGGTTCCAAAGAGCTGCCATATTAAAGGCTTCGTAAACCTGACCTTGGTTAACAGCACCGTCACCCATGTAGGCAAAGTTCACGCCGCCGTCTTCGTTGTACTTGTGACCAAAGGCCAAACCTGTACCCAGCGGGATTTGTGCGCCAACGATCCCGTGACCGCCGTAGAAACCACTCTCTTTAGAGAACATATGCATGGAACCGCCCTTACCTTTAGACAGGCCACCCTCACGGCCAGTCAGTTCGGCCATAACGCCGTCCGGATCCATACCACAGGCCAGCATATGGCCATGATCACGATAAGATGTGATCAGCGTGTCTTGTGGGTTTGCAATGGATTGAATACCAACAACAACGGCTTCCTGACCGATGTAAAGGTGACAGAAACCACCGATCAGGCCCATGCCGTATAATTGACCCGCTTTTTCTTCAAAGCGACGGATCAACAACATGTCCTTATAATATTGGATCAGTTCTTCTGGTGTGGCCTCGGGGACTTTTTTCTTTCCCCGAGATGTACGTTTTGTTTGTGTTGCCATTAGGGCTCCCCTTGGCTGACCTGAAATAGGCATATGCGAAGCAAATTTGATGTTCTTTTGAAACCTATCTGGCGGGGCTTGGCAAGTTTTTCACAGAATGGAAATGTTTGTTTTGCAATGCAAAAAACTAATTTAACTATACTTTGGTTAAGTGTGTTGTAAGGGTTAGTGCGTATGATCTTAAGGGCTATTCAATAAATAGCGCTTTTATAGCCCTTGAAAAATAAAGGTATTAACTTATATATCGTTAATATATGATGAGTTAAAGTTGTTCGCTTGTTTAACGATTATGTGACTTAACTTGATTTTTGTTGTTTTGCAGTGCGGAAAAAACGTTTAAATCTCTTGGCGGTATAAGAGTACCTATCCCTCGTTGCGATTCGCTTAATTACGTACCCAGCGATAGCCGTGTTCAACTTTGGCGACTTGAAGTTGGTAATCCTCATACCATTTCTGTTTGCCACATTGACGTGCTTCTTGGTGTTCCAAGTTATTTTTCCAGTTTTCAATCGCGTCGATATTTTTCCAGTAGGAAACACTAATGCCTTTGCCCGCATCATCGCGGACACTTTCCATACCAAGGAAGCCTGTTTGTTGCTGTGCAAGCTCAACCATGTGATCAGCTATTTTATCGTAGCCATCTTGGTCTTGACTAGTCCGCTGGTTGACAAAAATGACTGCGTAATAAGGTGGGTTTGGTAGAGTTGTTGCAGTCATAATCAGTGTCTCACTTAATAATAATGGCAATTTCATCTGGATGGGCAAAATTCAATACTGCACGTGCACGTTCTTCCAGAAGATCTGGGTCAAGGCTGTCTGAGCGTAACAGGTAAACGCGATGTTCAAGGCGTTCTCTTTTCGCCTTCACTTTTGCCAGTTGTGCTTTGGTTTTTTCAACACGGGCCTGATAATCAAGCAAAGCGCGAATGCCACCATCACCTTGGACAAAATGATAGGCAAAATAAAGGACCACGCACACGCCAAGCACCGGCAGGAATACCCCCGGCTGGATGCTTGAAAAAACTGTGCGTAACGCGTTCATAAAAATCGACTATCCTAAAGATGTATCAATAGACTTTCCTTTATGACTCCAATTGGTAAATAAAGTCTAACCGGAATGAAGACTCTTTTGGGAAAAGTTTCTTTATGAGAACAGATGCACCCCCTTCCCTCTGCAAACAAAAAAGGGCTACCCAAACGGACAGCCCTTTTTTGTTTATTGTTGTTCTCGCAGATTAGCGCAGAACTTTACGACCCGCATAGATCGCCGCAGAACCGAGTTCTTCTTCGATGCGGATTAACTGGTTGTATTTGGCAATACGGTCAGAACGGGACAGGGAGCCTGTTTTGATTTGGCCCGCATTTGTCGCAACTGCAATGTCAGAGATTGTGGAATCTTCTGTTTCACCGGAACGGTGAGAGATCACTGCTGTGTACTGGGCTTTTTGTGCCATTTCAACAGCTTCAAGAGTTTCGGACAATGTACCGATCTGGTTCACTTTGACCAGAATGGAGTTTGCCACACCTTGGTCAATACCGTCAGACAAACGTTTCGGGTTTGTCACGAACAGGTCATCACCAACCAGTTGGCATTTTTCACCGATTTTATCTGTCAGGATTTTCCAGCCTTCCCAGTCGTCTTCGTCCATACCGTCTTCGATGGAAACGATTGGGAATTTCTCAACCAGATCAGCCAGATAATCAGCCATTTCAGCAGAGCTTAAGGATTTGCCTTCGCCGGCCAGTTCGTATTTGCCGTCCTTAAAGAATTCAGAAGAGGCCACATCCAGAGCCAGAACGATATCATCGCCCGCTTTGTAACCAGCATTTTCAATAGCTGTCATGATGAAGCTCAGGGCTTCTTCAGAAGAGGCAACACCCGGTGCAAAACCACCTTCGTCACCAACGTTTGTGTTATGACCAGCTGCTTTCAAGGCGGCTTTCAGTGCATGGAAAACTTCTGCACCCATGCGGATGGCTTCGCGAATGGATGTCGCGCCAACTGGCATGATCATGAATTCTTGAATATCAACCGGGTTATCGGCATGTGCGCCACCGTTAATGATGTTCATCAGCGGAACCGGCAGTTCACGGGCAAACACACCACCAAGATATTTATAAAGCGGCAGGCCAGCATCTTCGGCAGCAGCACGGGCAACAGCCATGGAAACCCCCAACATCGCGTTAGCACCCAAACGGCCTTTGTTTTCTGTGCCGTCCAGATCAATCATTGTTTGGTCGATTGCCAGTTGATCGTCTGATTCCATACCGACGAGCGCATCGAAAATCTCACCATTGACAGCTTCAACAGCATTTTCAACGCCTTTACCGAGGTAGCGGCCTTTATCGCCATCACGCAGTTCAACAGCTTCGTGAACGCCAGTGGAGGCACCAGACGGTACAGCAGCGCGACCAAACGCACCGGATTCCAACAAAACGTCAACTTCAACAGTAGGGTTACCACGGCTATCGAGAATTTCGCGACCGTGAATATCGATAATGGCGCTCATTAAAAAGCCCTCTTAATCTGGAAAACAGAGATAAAATTCGTGCGCCCTAGATACTGGCTTGAGGCACAAAATGCAAGATTTTCCTGTCCTTCTTCAAATTTCTATTTTGGGCTAGAGTTGGATTTCTTTTCAATTTTGTCAGATGAGGCAAGAACAGGCTTTTTACGAGATGCGTAAATATTACCAGGATCAAAGACTAAGCGGACTTTTTTACCTTTTTCATCATATCCAGTTCCAACCAGAACATGGTCATTACTTTCAAAGACGAATTCACCACTGACTTGCATAATGTGGTTACAGGTAAGGTCCCATTTTATTTTCTGGTTTTGGCTGGGCAGGATCACACTGGTAATACAGTACCCTACTTTAGGTGAGTCTGCGGTGAAAAAGAAATAAGTGTTTCTGCCACTATATTTAATATCGACAGAATGTTCTTCTTGCTTGCCTTCCCAGCTAAAGAGCATGCGCTTTCGCCAGATACGGTTGTATTTTTCTTTAGCTGTATATTGAACAACATCCTTGTGATTTTTGGTGGGGCGTTTGTAAGTAGCTGGCTTTTTTACAGGTTTCTTGAGTTCTTCTTTATCTATTTTCTTTGTTAACGAAGGGCCTCTATCATATTCAATGCTTACGCTTCGGTTTTTATTATCATAACCCGTGCCTAGAAAACGGTTCCCTTTTATTTGGCCTGTACCGTTTACTACCAAGTTATTGGCACAGGTTGCCGTCCATTTTCGATCATCAACTTTTCCTTGGCAGGCTCCAATTTGACTATCGAGTGTATGGAAACGAAAATTTCCACTTTCTTCGTTATAGTAAAATTGTGTCAGTTGAGGTTTAAAATGGTCTTGCCAGCTTAATGTTGCTGAATATGCAGTATATGTTTCAGTTGGTTTACGGGGCTTTGTATTTGTTGAGGTCTGGATGCTGTGCTTTATCAGGGCTTGAAGTTGTGGAGACGTTCTTCCATGAGCGCATGATGCAGCAATGCTAATGGCCATTCCTGCAAGGTCATGGTTGTTCTTATCCAGTGCTTTGGCGTTCGCGAAAACCGCGTGATGACCAGCTTTTTTTACCTTGTCGGCATAAGCTCTTTGTGCCCAGTTTTTCACTTTTGAATCAGACTTATCTGCAATGACGAATATTTGTCGGTCATTTCGCTTTGGCATTTGATCAATATAATCAGTCGGATCATAGACTAAATTTTTATATTGCCCGACATATAGGTGTCCTTTAGCTCTAATCGTATCCCATAGCGACCCGATTGAGGAAGCCAGTGTCGCGCATTTGATGTCGTTTCGCCAATTGAGCATCGCTGCAACAGCAATCCCTCCACCAGATTGGGAACTGAGCGAGATTTCATCAATATGATGTTTTGCTTTAATCTTGTTTATTGCAGCATTCAGTAATCTTGGGTTTTTCTCTTTATAACGGTCCCCATGAAAACCTGTTGAGCCAAGAGTACCTGGGCGTGCCATATAGAAAAAAGGCATCTGTATTTTGTGAGCGATGTTTTTTGCTGTAGAGGCAAACTCATTATGTGACCAGCTTGTATAGGATGCAGGAACATTGACGACTCTTGACGTGAAATAAGTTGCCCATGCGATATCGCCATGAACATGGAAATGGGCAATTTTGTTATGGGGTTTCAAACCTGCTGTATAATATTGAATACACTCTTGGGCACCCGTTACTTCAACCCACACGGTGTGTGCTCGAGAATTACATTCTGCCTCGGTTGTTCTTGTGCCTTGGTAAACACTCTCTTTGGTGAATTGAGGTGAATATTCAAGCCTGTCTGCGACACAACCTGATAGAAAAACAAGGCATAGCGCGATTATAGATTTTTTAAACATCTCCCCCCCTCCTGTTGTATGGAGTATTCAGATAGAAGGAGTGCATGTCAATCTATAAGTGTATATGGTGTTGCGAATGTTATTTTTTTGGTAGTGTGGTCAATAAGTAGCCATACCAACCAGATCAACAGGATTGCCTTTTGCAACTTCATCCAGGGCTTTGAGGGTTTGGAGCACGCCTTTGAGCTTATGAACCGGGATCATGTTCGGGCCGTCTGAAATCGCTTTGTCTGGATCGTCATGGGTTTCAGCAAAGACGCCTGCGATGCCTAAGGCAATGGCAGAACGGGCAATGACCGGGGCGAGTTCGCGGCGACCGCCAGAGGAATTACCCTGCCCGCCCGGTTGTTGTACAGAATGGGTGCAATCAATGATCACCGGATAGCCCGTGTCTTCAGCCATTTGCGGCAGGCCACGCATGTCGGTGACCAGTGTGTTGTAACCAAAGCTGGAGCCGCGTTCTGTAATCAGGATATTTTCATTCCCTGTTGATGCCACTTTCTTACAGACATTCGGCATGTCCCAAGGTGCAAGGAACTGGCCTTTTTTCACATTGATGGCTTTACCCGTTTGACCCGCAGCTAAGAGCAAATCAGTCTGGCGACAAAGAAAGGCCGGGATTTGCATCATGTCACAAACCTCACCGACGACCGCACATTGTTCTTCGCTATGTACATCTGTAATGACCGGGCAGCCATAAGTATCTTTGACTTCTTGAAAGATGGACATGGCAGGCATGATTCCAATGCCGCGATTGCCATCAACAGAGGTCCGGTTGGCTTTGTCAAAAGAGGATTTGTAGATCAGGCCAATGCCGAGTTCTGAACACATTTCAGTCAAGGCATGGGCCATTTCCAGTGCATGGTTGCGCCCTTCCATCGAGCAAGGACCTGCAATCAGACAGAACGGCAGGTCATTACCGAACGTAACATTACCAACTTGGACATGTTTCTGTGCAACCATGATAGGTCCCCTTTATACTAAACGGCTTTGTTTGATCGCGGCCTCAACGAAGGCTTTGAAAATCGGGTGTGGGTCTGTCGGGCGGGATTTCAGTTCCGGGTGGAATTGTACGGCCAGGAAGAACGGATGATCTGGTAGCTCTACAATTTCCGGCAGAACCCCATCAGGTGAGAGACCCGAGAATTTTATGCCTGCTTTTTCCAGCTGGTCTTTATAGTCGATGTTGACTTCGTAACGGTGACGGTGGCGTTCTGAAATGTCTTTCGCGCCGTTATAAACATCCCATGCCAGTGTATCTTCTTGCAACGCACAGGGATAAGCGCCCAGACGCATGGTACCGCCTAGATCACCGTCTTGAGAACGCTGTTCTTTAGACCCGTCTTCTTTTTCCCATTCCGTCATGAGACCGACGATTGGCGTTTTGCAGTTGCCAAATTCAGAAGAGCCAGCCCCTTCAATGCCCGCCATATTGCGGGCCATTTCCACAACCGCCATTTGCATGCCCAAGCAAATGCCAAAATAAGGCACTTTATTTTCACGGGCATAGGTAATGGCCTTGATCTTACCTTCGGCACCACGTTCGCCAAAACCACCGGGGACCAAGATCGCATCTTTGTCTTCCAGCTGTTTCATACCGTCTTCTTCGTGAAGCGTTCCGGCATCGATCCAATGCTGGTTCACCTTGACATTATTATGGATACCGCCATGTGTTAGAGCTTCGGCCAGCGATTTATAGGCTTCAAGCAATTCTGTATATTTACCGACAATGGCGATGTTAACTTCACCTTCCGGTTCCAGTACGCGGTGAACGATTTCTTCCCATTTGGACAGGTCCGGTTCCGGGGCGGCCATACCGAAGTGTTTCAAAACAACCGTATCAAGACCTTCTGCATGATAAGACAGCGGCACACGATAGATTGTGTCCACATCAAGGGCTGGGATAACCGCATCTTCTGCTACATTACAGAAGAGAGCGATTTTGCGACGCTCACCCACCGGAATTTCACGGTCACAACGACAGAGCAACGCATCCGGGCTAATCCCCAGACCGAGCAGCTCTTTTACAGAGTGTTGAGTCGGTTTTGTTTTCAATTCACCAGCTGCGGGGATATAAGGCAGTAAGGTCGTGTGCAGGTACATGGCGCGGCCACGGCCCAGCTCGTTCCCCATCTGACGGATGGCTTCCAAAAATGGCAAGGATTCGATATCGCCAACAGTACCGCCAACTTCAACAAGGATAAAGTCTTCGTCTGTGACATTTGCACGGGTGAAATCTTTAATGGCTTCGGTTACATGCGGGATAACTTGAACCGTTGCGCCCAGATATTCCCCTGCCCGTTCTTTTTGAATGACGCTGGAATAGATTCGACCGGATGTCACGTTGTCACTTTGCATGGCATTGACTGAGGTGAAACGTTCATAGTGACCAAGGTCGAGATCGGTTTCTGCACCGTCGTCAGTAACAAAAACCTCACCATGCTGGTATGGACTCATCGTGCCGGGGTCAACGTTCAGGTATGGGTCGAGCTTACGCAGGCGAACCTTAAAGCCACGTGCCTGTAAACACGCGCCCAAAGCCGCAGAACCCAAGCCCTTACCAAGAGATGAAACCACACCACCAGTGATGAAAATGTAACGTGCTGCCATGTCAAAAACCTAAACGTCGATAAATTTCATTCAAAGAAGAAGAGGCAGCCATTTGACCGCCTCTTTCCTCTAATTTCAAGTTCGCTTTTTGTATAGTTAAGCGAAAATTATTTTGCCAGAGGCGCGCCCGGCTCTTCATTTTTTGGAGCCGCAGGTGCTGCCGGCGCAGTCTCGGAGGTTACACCAGCGTCAGCCTTTGGTGCTGCGGGGCCTTCTTGAACTGCTGGCGCTGTTTCTGTGTCCAGAATGGAAGTGCTGTTGCGTTCTGAATTTGCCAGCAAAGACAGGATCAGGCTGGTCACCATAAAGCCAGCCGCCAACAATGCTGTGGAACGGGTCAACAGGTTAGAGGCTGAACGACCAGACATCAGGCCCCCCATGCCCCCACTTGCACCACCGCCGCCAAGGCCGCTCAGTGCGCTGCCTTCAGAGCGTTGGATCAAAACCAGAATGATCAGGCCGAGGCACAAGATCAAGTGAATCACGAGAAGAACGTTTGTCATCGCTTCTCTTCCATCCTTCAAATAAACAAATCAAACGAGCGTGAAAACGCGAAGGTCCACGCTCGCAGTCAAAATCTTGGGCTTCTTTTAGCGCAAGGTTTTAGGAAATGCTAGGACAACTTTGCGCAATTGTCCAAAAATCTTCTGCTTTTAAGGACGCACCGCCGATCAGGCCACCGTCAACATCGTCTAAAGCCAGTAATTCCTTGGCATTTTCCGGTTTCATGGAACCGCCATAAAGAATACGGATACCTTCGGCTTCTTCACTGCCCAGCATCTCACTAAGTGTTTTGCGAATGTCGCTGTGCATTTCCTGAACATCAGCCGGAGTCGCCACTTTACCTGTGCCAATTGCCCAGACCGGTTCATAGGCAATGACGGTATTACCATAAGAGGCATCGCCAGGAACAGAAGCTTTAATCTGTTCGCATACGACCTCAAGGGCCTTGCCGCTTTCTCGTTCTTCAAGGGTTTCGCCAACGCAAATGATGGCAATCAGGCTTTGGGCATGTGCCGCTTGTGCCTGTGCTTTAACCTGTTCGTTAGTCTCTTGATGGTCTGTGCGGCGTTCTGAATGACCAAGGATCACATGCGTGCAATCAACATCAGCCAACATGGCGGGGCTAATGTCACCTGTGTGGGCACCTTTTTCACTGGCATGGCAGTTTTGGCCACCTAGATACACACTGGTGTTTTCAAGAACCTGACCGACAGCTTCCAAAGCCGTAAACGGCGGGCAGACAAGCATGTCGAATTCCGCATCCGGTTGGGACATACGAAGGGTGCCGATTTCAACGGCCAGTCTGCGCGCTTCTGCACGCATGCCATTCATTTTCCAGTTTCCGGCGATAAGGGGGCGGCGTTCGCTCATTGCTTGGTATCCTTTTCTAAGAATAATAAATTGAGGTGTTTTTTACACAATTTCGCACTTAACTTCTAGCCTATTCTTTGAATTATCAAAATCTTGCTCGTTAATATACGTTTAACCATTGCGAGGTTGCCTTTCCTTTCTTATGATGCGCGACCAATTCGTAACTCATTTCTATTTGGATAGACTTCACCATGCTCGAAGGTTTTCGCAAAAATTCTAATTCGATTGTCGTAAAATCCCTGCTCTTCTTGTTGATTGCAAGTTTTGCAGCCTGGGGCATTGGCGATATGTTGCGCCCTGCCACCACAGGCAGCAGTGTGGCCACTGTCGGGGGGCAAGAGGTTCCTGCACAGGAAGTTTACCGCGATTTTCAACGTGAAATCGCCCGCATGCGTCAGTTGACTGGCGATCAAGGTGTGAATGAAAGCCTGTCCATGGCAATTGGTAACAGTGTGGTGGATCGTGCTGTTAACCGGACCTTGCTGGCAGTCAGTGCCGATGAGATGGATGTTGCCATTAGTGATGAGCAGGTACGTAAGTCTATCCATCAAACCGAAATGTTTCAGGAAAACGGTACATTCAGCCGCGCACGTTTTGAACAGATTATGTTTTCAAACCAGCTGAATGAAGCCCAGTATATTGAACTGGTGCGCGACGACCTGGCCCGTGAGCAGGTCATCAGTGTTCTGGTCAGCGGTGCCCGTGTTCCTCAACAGGTCGCCAAAGACCTCTATAAACATCGTTCAGAGAAACGTTCGGCTGAAATCGTATTGATCAAAAAGGATCAGGTCGGGGATCTCCCTGCCCCGTCAGCCGACCTCGTGCGCAAATATTATGACGATAACGTCGCACGTTTCATGGCACCGGAATATCGTAAAGTGACCATGCTACATATCACGCCGGAGGATGTGGCTGATACAATTGATGTGCCGCTGGAAAATATTGAAGATGCCTATTCTGAACGTATGGCCGAATTTAAAAAGCCGGCCCGTCGCACAGTTGAACAAATTGTCTTTTCAACGGAAGACGAAGCCAAGGCGGCAGCGGCAAAGCTGACAAGTGGTCAAAAGTTTTCTGACATTTCAAAAGATGTTCTTCCCCTTGGTGACGTGACCAAGGCGGAATTGCCAGAAGAACTGCGTGAAGCGACCTTTGCATTGGCAACCAATGGCGTGAGTACCCCGATCAAATCCTTGTTGGGGTGGCATCTGGTTCATGTCACTGCTGTAACAGAAGAAATCAATCCGGCTTTTGAAGAGGTGCAAGAGACATTGCGCAAGAGCCTTGCCCTTGAAATGGCTGGTGAAGAATTGTTTGGGATCTCAAACGGTATTGAAGATGCCTTGGGCGGTGGTGCGACGATTGAAGAGGCTGCGAAAGAAGCAGGCTTTGATATTGTCATGATTGAGGCTGTAGATCAAAACGGTGCTGATAAAGCAGGTGCTGCTGTTAAATCCATCTTTAATCAGCCTGCAATTTTGCAAGAAGCCTTCAAGTTGGAAGTGAATGCTGAACCTCAAATGAAAGATGATGGCAAAGGCGGTTACTTTATGGTGCGTGTCGATGATGTGATTGCGGCCACCCCTCGCCCGTTTGAAACAGTTGAGAACGATGTTTTACAGATTGTGATCAATAATCAGAAAAATGATGCAGCCAAGACCAAGGCAGATGAGCTTTTAGAAAAAGTCAAAGGGGGCGCCAATCTGAAAGAATTGGCCCAAGCCGCCAGCTTTGAAGTGAAATCGGAAAATGATTTTACCCGTTTTAATGCGCCGCTGCCCCGTGATGTCGTTGAAGCCTTGTTTGCTGCCAAGGTTGGTGAAACAGCCACCGGTGCAACACAAGAGGGGCAAGTGATTGCGATTTTGCGGGATATCAAATCCGTTGAAGGGGCACAGGATAAAGCCATGATCACAGCGCTACGCCGTGAAATGGAAAATGGCGTTTCAACGGACTTGCAAGGTCAGTTCGTCAATGCCTTGCGTGCACGCCATCAGGTGAAAGTTGATCGTGCTATGGTGAACCGCTTATTTGTACAAGAGCAGCAATAAGATGAAGACTTATCCCTCTTTTGATGCCTTTGAAGTCCCTTATCACAAAGGTGAAGCTCAAGTCGTTTGGACCAAGCTGGTTGCAGACCTTGAAACTCCTGTATCGGCCATGATGAAACTGGCCGATGGCAAGCCCGACAGTTTTTTGCTGGAATCTGTTGAAGGTGGGGCCAAGCGTGGGCGTTATTCTTTTCTTGGGCTCAAACCTGATTTGACATGGCGTTGTTTTGGCGAAAAGGCTGAGATTAACCGCAAGGCGGATCTGGACCGTCAGGCTTTTGAGTCTTGTGATAAACCATCACTGGATAGTTTGCGCAGCCTGATTGATGAAAGTTCAATTGAGCTGCCAGATCACCTGCCGCCCATGGCAGCTGGTCTTGTCGGTTATATGGGATATGATACGGTTCGCTTGATGGAAAAACTGCCTGATAGCAATCCAGACCCGCTGGGGGTGCCTGATGGTGTCTTTATGCGTCCAACCATTATTGCGGCCTTTGATAATATTGAAGATGTGGTGACGATTGTTACCCCCGTGCGTGCTGTTGCAGGGGTGAGTGCCAAGGATGCTTATGATGCGGCCTTGGACCGTCTTCAGGCAATCGTTGATGATCTGCAACAAAGTTTGCGTGTGAATCGCAATCTGGATGATGATATCGGGGAATTGCCAGAACCTGTTTCCAATATGACACGTGAAGACTTCCATAATATGGTGCATAAGGCACAGGATTATATTCTGGCAGGGGACATTTTTCAGGCGGTCTTATCGCAACGTTTCACCCTGCCCTTTGAACTCCCTCATTTTGCCTTATACCGTTCCCTTCGTCGTTTGAATCCATCGCCGTTTTTGTTCTTCCTGAATTTTGGCGAGTTTACTTTGGTGGGCTCCAGCCCGGAAATTTTGGTGCGCCAGCGTGAAGGCGAAGTGACTATTCGCCCGATTGCAGGGACACGTAAACGGGGCAAGGATGCAGCTGAAGATCAGGCATTGAAAGAAGACCTGTTGTCTGACCCTAAAGAGCTGGCCGAACATCTCATGTTGCTGGATTTAGGGCGTAACGATGTTGGGCGTGTCGCTAAGATCGGCACGGTGAAAGTCACCGATCAGATGATTGTTGAGCTTTATTCCCATGTCATGCATATCGTTTCCAATGTCGTTGGTGAACTGGATACAGATCGTTTTGATAACATGGATGCTCTGATTGGGGGCTTCCCAGCCGGTACGGTTTCAGGGGCACCAAAGGTCCGCGCCATGGAAATTATTGATGAGCTGGAACCTGAGCGCCGCAGCTTCTACGCAGGCTGTATTGGTTATTTTGGGGCCAATGGTGATATGGATACGGCGATTGCCCTGCGTACAGCCTTGTTGAAAGATGGCAAGATGTATGTGCAGGCAGGTGGTGGTGTCGTCGCTGATAGTAGCCCAGAAGGTGAGTATCAGGAAAGCATCAATAAGGCGCGTGCACTTATTCGTGCGGCAGAAGAAGCATATAAGTTTGCTTCTGATGAAAAATCATCGAACTAGAGCGTGTCGCGCTCTAATCCATTCGTTTTTTAAGGAAGGCCCCATGCGTTTGTATGGGGCCTTTTCTTTTTTAACCTTCCCCAATAAAATCAAAGCCAGCATCTTCAATTGCCTCTTTGATGGCTGCAACGTCATCAAGGCCATTGATTGTTACTTTTTTGCTATCCAGCTCCACATTGATTTCTGCGGAGTCTTTAACTGATTTAAGGGCATCTTTTACAGCTTGGGCGCAGTGACCACAGGTCATGCCATCGACGATATAGGTATTGGGCATTTGCTTTTCCTTAACTTAATCCTTGGTTTTTAAGAACGATTTGTGAAATGGGAACAAGGCTGAAACCCTTTGCTTCAGCAAGGGGAAGCCATTCTCTCAAGGCTTCAATGGTGCCATCGCGTGGATGACCGATGCCAACGGCAAAGCCTGTTTTCCGTGAGACTTTTTCTAATAAGTTTAATTGCTTGAGCACAGCAGATTTTTCGTTCACGTTATCCAGAAACACATTACGCTCAGCAAAAGGAACGCCTTCTTGACTTGCCATCCGTGCACCAACCGATTTTGAATTGGTACGTGAATCCAGAAACAGCATTTCTCTATTTCGAAGTTCAGCCATAAGGGCTTTCATGACAGTGCGGTTTGTTGTGGCCCGGCTACCCATATGGTTGTTGACACCAACATAGCCATCAAAGCGTTCCAGGTTCCAATGAATGCGATCCAGTAAATCTTCACGGGCCAATCGCCCATGCAGGTGGTTGGGGCCTGCATTGACGTTTTTATTCAGTGGTTCCATGGGAAGGTGGAGTAATAATTCGTGACCACGACGACGGGCATAAGAAGTTTGACTGTGCAGGTTCTTTGAATATGGGATAAAGGCCATGGTCATGGGACCTGGCAATTTGAGTGTTTGTTCCGTGCGCCGTTTATCCAAACCCAAGTCATCAATGACCACGGCAATCATGGGCTTGTTTTGTAGCGGGGCGACTTTCAGTGCATATTTCATCCAGCGAGGCTGTTCAGCCGTTCGCGAAGGTGCGGTTCTGGTTGCCTTTGGAATGACTTTTGGTGTGTAAATATCCTGAGGAAGCGCCTCTTCATAAAAGGCTGTGTTTTTGGGTGCTGTCGGTTTGGTGGAAAGATCGACATGGGCGACACGTGGGCTTGGGGCAGCTGTTGATGGTGCTGTTGAATATTGTGGCCCAAGGGTTACGGGCCTTTTCTTGGGCGTTAATTCAACAATGGTTGTGTCGATTTCAATTTCACTATCTGTCAGCATTAAGGGGGCATCGGGCATGCGGATCATGCCGATGGGCTGGGTGTGTTCCTTGTACCAGGCCAAGGCTTCCTGGTTGGCAGCTGGTGGCTTTTCTTTGGGAAGAAGTTTGTCTTTGTAATAAAATCCACCATAGGCCAAAGCGCCGACGATGAGTACCGTGCTCATCAGCGTATAGTTTAGGCCCTTTTTGCGGGACTTTGTCCTGCTTTTAGCGCTTTTCTTCTTTTTCCTGTTGTTGCGTTTCTTAGTCGGCGCAGCCACAGTTATCTTCCTTTGCAAAGCTGTTGAGGATTGGGCAATCCGGGCGATCGTCACCTTGGCAACAATCGACCAGATTTTTCAAGGTATGGCGAATACCTTCCAGTTCCTTGATACGGGCCTCGACTTCGTCGATATGGCGTTGGGCCAGTTCTCGTACATCACGTGATGCCCGGTTCTTATCTTTCCATAACGCCAAAAGGTTACCAACGTCTTTAAGAGGGAACCCCATTTTACGTGCACTTTGGATAAAACGCAAAATTTCAACATCTTGATCACTATAATCACGATAGCCATTTTCTGCGCGTGCAGGCTCTGGCATAAGATTGATACTCTCGTAATAGCGAATGGTTTTGGCTGTTACGCCTGTAAGTTTTGAAACCTTGCTGATGTTCATGGCTTCCACCGTTTTAATAATAAAGAATTCGTGACGACACTAACGCTGCTGAGTGCCATCGCAGCCCCTGCAATGACTGGATTGAGCAAGCCAAAAGCAGCAGCAGGTAAGGCGATGATGTTATAGATAAAGGCCCAGAACAGGTTTTGTTGGATCTTGCGATAAGTGGCCTTTGAAATATCAATGGCTTGGGGGACAAGCATGGGGTCAGCTCGCATTAGGGTGACGCCTGCGCTGTGGATGGCAACATCTGACCCTGTTGCCATGGCAAAGCTGACATCAGCGCAGGCCAGTGCCGGGGCATCATTGACGCCATCACCAACCATGGCAACCAGATTTCCATGTTTTTTGATCTCAATCACTTTGTTGGCTTTTTCGTTGGGAAGGACATTGGCAAAAACTGTTTCGATACCGATCTTTTTTGCCAGCCGTTCAGCGGTTTTTTGATGGTCCCCGCTTAGCATGATTGACTTTATATTATTTTTTTTCAATAGGATAATTGAATCACTTGAAGTTTTTCTTAAAGTATCTTCAAGGGCAAAAATCGTTAGGATTTGCTGTTTGTTTTCCAGCCAGATAACGGTTTTACCTTGTTGTTCAAGCTGGTTGGCAGCTTGTTCAAAAGCGCCTAAGGGGTGGTTCATATGTTTCCGGTTGCCTAGGCGATATTCCATACCTTCGATTGTTCCCAAGATGCCCTGTCCGGCAATGGCTTTAAAATAGATGACTTCTTTGGGGGTATCGGTTGGGAAAGCTTTGGCAAGGGGGTGTTCGCTGCCCTGTTGCAGACTGGCGGCAATCTCGTAGTAATCGCGTCCGACTTGCTCGACAATCTGGGGGCGGCCTTCAGTAAGGGTGCCTGTCTTGTCGAAAATGATGGTTTGGACTTTATTGGCAATTTCCAGGGCCTGGGCATCTTTGATTAAAATGCCGTGTTTGGCCCCCACCCCGGTTCCGGCCATGATGGCAGTGGGGGTGGCAAGTCCTAAAGCGCAGGGGCATGCGATGACCAAAACGGTGACCGCATTGATGATGGCAAGCTCAACAGGTGCATCTGCAACCATCCAGCCAGTAAAGGTGATAAGGGAAACCAGGCAGACGATGGGGACAAAGATGGATGCGATTTTATCGGCCAGTTTTTGGACGGGAGCTTTGCTAGCTTGGGCACCTTGTATCATTTCGATGATTTTGGCGAGCATGGTTTCTTCGCCAATCTTGGTGGTTTTTACCAGCAAAAGGCCAGAGCCATTGAGTGAGCCACCTGTGACAGGGCTGTCGATTGATTTTGCAACGGGCAGGCTTTCACCGGTCAGCATGGATTCATCAACTTCGCTTTCGCCATTAATGATAATACCGTCAACAGGGATGTTTTCACCGGGTTTCACCACGATGGTGTCATTGAGCTGTACGTCGTTGAGGCTAACGCTAACATGCTTGCCATCGACCAGTTTGCGTGCTGTTTCTGGGCGCAGCTTTATAAGGGCGCGAATGGCTTGGGTGACACCGTGTTTGGCCCGGTTTTCCAGCCATTTTCCCAGTAGGACAAGGCTTGTGACTGCTGCGGCGGCTTCAAAGTAAAGTTCGGGCTGTTGTTCGGATGTGCCAAACAGAAGGTAAAGGCTGAGGCCAAAGGCAGCACTCGTGCCAAGACATACCAGTACATCCATGTTTCCACTCATGGCTCTGATCGCACCCATGGCAGAAGGCAAGAAACGGTAATAGGCAACGATTTGTACAGGCAGGGCGAGGAATAATTGGATGTAGCCATTTAAATGGAATTGTCCGCCAAAGGGCATGGCAAGCATCGGGGCAACCAAGGGAGCGGTAAGAAGAAGGCAGACTATAAGGGTGGAACGTTCAAATGTATTGCCTGTTTCTGCTTCTTTACCCTTTTGATCTGTTATGGGGTGGGCACCAAAGCCAGCTTTTTCAATTTTGGCAATGATGTCGCTTTGTTCGGCGTCGTTGTCATTTACTTGAACGGTTGCTTGTTCTGTAGCTAGGTTGACGCTGGCCTCTGAAACGCCGTCCATGCGGTTGAGGACTTTTTCAATCCGTGCAGAACAGGCTGCACAGCTCATGCCTGTGATTTGTAGTTTGTACGTCGTCATGGGTTTAACCTTCTATCTTACTGTAATGTTATATGGGGTTTCCAGTAAGGGCAAGGTCAAGTGTAAAAATTGCAGCTTGACCTTAGGGTAACGAGCTTGCATTCTCTCGTTTCTGGGCGATTTTGAGTCGCCTTTTATAATTAAATAATCACTTTCAAAGTGTGAAGTAAGTTATTGAAATGTTTTTGTTAATTGATAATTATGACAGCTTTACATACAACCTTGTTCACTATTTTGGTGAATTGGGGGCTGATATTGAGGTTCGTCGTAACGATGTGTTAACGGCTGATGAAGCCATGGAAATGGCACCGCAGGGAATTATTTTATCCCCCGGCCCATGTGACCCTGATCAGGCTGGAATTTGTCTGGAGCTGATTGAAAAGGCAGCGGGCAAGCTGCCGATCTTTGGTGTGTGTTTGGGGCATCAGTCCATCGGTCAGGCTTTTGGGGGGCAGATTGTACGCGCCCCACAACCGATGCATGGCAAGATCAGCCCGATCACCCATACCAATCAAGGTGTGTTTGCTGATATCCCCTCCCCGCTGGAGGTAACGCGGTATCACTCTTTGACGATTGATCCGGCGTCCTTGCCCGATTGTCTAGAAGTGACTTCTCAGACAGAAGATGGGGTGATTATGGGGGTGCAGCATAAAGAATTCCCAATTCACGGGGTGCAGTTCCATCCGGAAAGTATTGCTTCCGAACATGGGCATCAGCTTTTGAAAAATTTCCTTACACTTGCTAAACAACAGGGATAAGCCAATGAGCGACGCAATGAAACCCACAATCGCCAAAGTGGCCGATGGTCAAAGCTTAAGTCAGGAAGAAGCAAAAGCGGCCTTTGACCTTATCATGACGGGCGAAGCCACACAGGCCCAAATCGGGGCGTTTTTGATGGCTTTGCGTGTGCGTGGGGAAACGGTCGAAGAAATTACCGCTGCGGCCACCACTATGCGCGAACAGATGAATAAGGTTTCGGCCCCTGCTGATGCGATTGATATTGTCGGCACGGGTGGAGATGCCAAGGGGAGCTTGAATATTTCTACCGCAACAGCCCTTGTGGTCGCTGGTTGTGGTATTCCGGTGGCAAAGCATGGCAATAAGGCGCTGTCATCAAAATCCGGTGCGGCAGATGTGTTGTCTTGTTTAGGGGTGAATATGCAAGCCGGTATTCCGACAGTGGAAACGGCAATTGCAGAGGCCGGGATCGGTTTTATGATGGCGCCGTTGTATCATTCCGCCATGCGTTTTGTTGGTGGCCCGCGTGTGGAGATGGGCACACGTACTGTTTTTAACCTGTTGGGACCAATTTCAAACCCGGCTGGTGTGAAGCGCCAAATGACGGGTGTCTTTGCCAAACAATGGGTACGCCCGCTGGCCGAAGTGCTGGGTCGTTTGGGAAGTGAAAAGGTTTGGGTTGTTCATGGTTCTGATGGGATGGATGAACTGACAACAACAGGTCCGTCTTATGTGGCGGAATATGCCAATGGTGCTGTGCGTGAATTTGAAATTGATCCGCAAGACCTCGGTCTACCTCTAGCCCAGGAAGAGGACTTAAAAGGCGGCGATGGTGATTATAACGCAGCGGCCATTCATCGCTTGCTTGATGGGGAAGCCGGGGCTTATCGCGATGTGGTTTTGCTTAATGCAGCTGCTTCTTTGATGGTGGCAGATAAGGTTTCTGATATGAAGGCTGGGATGGACATGGCGGCCCAGTCCATTGATAGCGGCAAGGCCAAAGAGGTTCTCGCCAAGCTGGTTGAGATTACGAATAAGGGATAAGGCGTGTGAGTGATATTCTTGCTAAAATTTGTGACGACAAGCGTGAGCATGTTGCCGATTGTAAAAAACGTCAGGACATCAGCTTGTTAGAGGTTGCTGCCAAAGAGGCTTCTGCCCCGCGTGGGTTTATTGCAGCATTGAAGTCCCGTGTACGGGCAAAGCAATATGGTTTGATTGCCGAAATTAAAAAGGCATCACCTTCCAAAGGCTTGATCCGGCCGGATTTTGACCCCGTCAGTATCGCCAAAGCTTATGAGGCTGGTGGGGCAGCTTGTATGTCTGTGCTGACCGATGTGCCTTATTTCCAAGGCGCTGATGAATATCTGGTTGTCGCACGTCAAGCCGTAAACTTACCTGTATTGCGCAAAGATTTCATGGTGGACCCTTATCAGGTGGTCGAAGCCCGTGCCTTGGGGGCGGATTGTATCCTGATTATTATGGCAGCTCTTGATGATACGCTGGCTGCTGAATTGGAAGCCGCTGCCCTTTCTTATGGTATGGATTGTTTGATTGAGGTCCATGATGAAGAAGAGATGGAGCGTGCGCTTAAGCTGAAATCCCAGCTTATCGGGGTGAATAACCGTAACCTGAAAACCATGGAAATCAGTCTGACAACGACGGAACGTTTGTCCACAATGGTGCCTGATGATCGTCTCTTGGTATGCGAAAGTGGAATATTCACGCCGGAAGATTTGGCTAGAATGTCAAAAGTCAATGCCAACTGTTTTTTGGTTGGTGAATCATTGATGCGCCAAGATAATGTGGAAGAGGCAACCAAAGCCCTCTTAACCAAATAAGGAAGTGAGGACCCATGGGGGAGAATTTCACCCATATTGATCAAGACGGTAATGCCGTAATGGTCGATGTATCTGAAAAAGATATTACGGAACGTGTGGCAACGGCAAAAGGCAGTGTCATTATGCTGCCTGAAACGCTTGCAAAGATCATGGACGGAACCATGAAGAAAGGTGATGTGCTTTCTGTGGCCCAGCTTGCCGGGATCATGGGGGCGAAAAAGACCCCGGACCTTATTCCCCTTTGTCATCCGCTGGCACTAACCTCTGTAAAAGTTGAACTCACCTGTGATCCTGAGCGCAATGCAGTGGATGTGGAAGGGACGTGTAAGCTTAAGGGTCGAACCGGGGTCGAAATGGAAGCGCTTTCTGCCGTCTCCATCGCGTGCTTGACGGTTTACGATATGTGTAAGGCCATTGATAAAGGCATGACGATTACAGATGTGCGTCTGACCTATAAGGATGGTGGCAAATCAGGAAAGTTTGAAGCCTCATGAGTTTATTGCCTTTAGAAGATGCACTGGCAAAGGTTGATGGTGGGATTGCCCCCCTGCCCGCTGAACAAATTTCTGTGGCCGAAGCGGTGGGGCGTGTGTTGGCTGAAGATGTCGCAGCACGTTTAACCCAACCCCCTTCTGCTGTATCGTCTATGGATGGCTATGCGGTTTGTTCTTCTGATCTGCAAACGCAGCCCCGGACATTAACGCGTGTGGGGGAATCCCAAGCTGGTGGTCCATTTGAAGGAACCTTGCAATCAGGTCAGTGTGTGCGGATCTTTACCGGTGCGCCTTTGCCTGCGGGTGCTGATGCTGTGATCATGCAGGAAGATACGGACGTTGATGGCGATCAGGTCACTTTTAAGGAAGTAGCCTTTGACGGCAAGTTTGTGCGTCGTGCCGGGCTGGATTTTTCTAAAGGTGATGTTCTCGTTAAGGCCGGTCAGTTGTTAACGGCGCGTGATATTGGCTTGCTGTGCGCGATGAATGTGCCATGGGTGAAGGTCTATCGCAAACCACGTGTTGCTATTTTGGCAACAGGTGACGAGTTGGTTATGCCGGGCGAAGCGGTGCGTGAAAGCCAGATCATTAGCTCAAACTCTTTGATGGTTGCTGCGATGGTAACAGCCATGGGCGGTGTGCCGATCAATCTTGGTATTGCCGGGGATACAGAAGAATCCTTGCGAGCAACGCTGGCTGGGCTGAATGGTGCTGACATTTTGATTACATCCGGTGGGGTGTCTGTCGGTGAATATGATTTGGTGCGCAATGTGCTGGGCGAAGAGGGACTGGATATTGATTTTTGGCGTATTGCGATCAAGCCGGGCAAGCCTTTCATGTTTGGTAAAATCGGTGAGATACCAGCTATGGGATTGCCGGGGAACCCGGTTTCAGCCTATGTGACAGCTTTTATTTTCCTGCGTGCAGCTTTGAAAAAGATGCAAGGATTGCCCTTTGAACAGGATAAGCCGATGAAGGCTCTGCTTGGTGCAGGTGTTCCGGTCAATGGCATTCGTCAGGAATATATGCGCGCCGTTTTCTCCCATGATGACCAAGGGCGTCTTGTCGCCACACCCTATGACAAGCAGGATAGTTCCATGCTGGGGAATTTGGCCCATTGTGAAGGCTTTATTATTCGCCCAGTCAATGGGGAGGCACTTCAAGCCGGAAGCGAAACGGACGTTATTTACGTGAATGATAGCCTGTTATCTGTTTAAGTTTTGTTCTTGACCTGCTTGAGGAACTAAAGTAGAACATAATGAGTGTTTTACTTTTGTTCCTTTTTTCTTGGGGGTGGCGCGATGCTGACGAAAAAACAATATGACTTGTTGCTGTTTTTGGAAAAGCGCCTGAAAGAAACCGGTGTATCCCCCTCTTATGACGAAATGAAAGAAGCGCTGGAACTTAAATCAAAGTCAGGTATTCATCGTTTAATTACGGGGCTGGAAGAACGTGGCTTTATTCGCCGTCTGCCCCATCGTGCCCGTGCGGTAGAAGTTTTGCGTGTGCCGGAAAATAAAGACCAGCTCGATGCGCCACTGGTGTCCGATAGCCATAAGATTGCAGACCTTGATGATGCCCGTAATCAAGTGGGAAGTATGGGGAATAATACCGACGTTCTTCCCGACTCAGAAGCTGTGGAACTACCAATGGTTGGCAAAATTGCAGCTGGGACACCTATTGAAGCCTTGCAGGATAATTCCAATCATGTAGACGTACCAGCCAGCCTGTTAGGGCTTGGGAGCCATTATGCGCTGGAAGTGGAAGGGGATTCTATGATTGAGGCCGGTATTAATAATGGTGATACCGTTATTATTCAAAAATGTAATACTGCGGCAAATGGTGAAATTGTTGTGGCCTTGGTGGATCAGGAAGAAGCAACCTTAAAGACCTTGCGCCGCAAAGGCGGTAATGTTGAATTAGAACCAGCTAATGTGGCTTATGAAACGCGTGTCCTCTCGCCTGAGCGTGTGAAGGTGCAAGGGCGCTTGGTCGGTTTGATCCGGAAATATCACTGACGCAAAAATGGTGTGCTATTTGCCGTAAACCGTCCAGGGACGTTGGCCGCGTTGGTCTTTTACGGAAACGATATGAATATCGTTTTCATCCACATAAACCGCATGAGCCCCTTTTGTATTCAGGTCATGGGCATCAATCAAGCTATCTGGCCCAACGCAGGATGTCGGGCTGGTGAGTGGTGTAATTAACAGATTAGCCTGTAGGCAGTCTTCTTCAAGTGCCATGGCCTGTTTGTTAAAAACAATTCTTTTTCCGGTTTTGTGGGTGAAGCTACATCCTTGTTGATCACAGGCAAGTTTTTGATCAAAACTTTGCAGGGGTTGTCCTTCTTCACCCCAGCGTCTGACCCAATTATCACGTACATAGGAGCTATGGCGTAACTGTGACATCGCGATGGTGTTGTTGTTTTGATTATATAAAGCACTGAGTTTTCCATCCGGTAAAATCAGGATATCTGGTTTGGGTGTTGTGAGGCTGAGGATCAGGGCAAGAGAGATCAAGCCTGCTCCGCTATAGCGCCAGTTGCTTCGAATAAAACAGATCATCAGCCCGCCCAGGGTCATGATAATTAAGCTGCTGGTCGGAATGGCGGGAATAGAAACTTGGGCATAAGGTAGTGCTGCTGTTGTTTTTGCCACCCATAACAAAGCGTCAATCCCCCACCCCATGATTTTGAAGGCGTAACTTTCCAGTCCGAAGGGCATCAAGGCTAAGGAAAGTAAGCCCAAAGGCATAATCCAGAAAACGGTGAGTGGAATTGCCAGCAGGTTTGCACCAATTCCCCATAATGTAATCCGGTTAAAATGATAGGCGGCAAAAGGCATGGTGGCACATGAGGCAATGAGGCTGGAATTCAAAATCTCACGGACATAGCGGATGGAGGCATGTCTATCATAATCAATGCGCCGATTTTCATAAAAAGCAACAAGGGCAATTACGGCCGCAAAGGAAAGCTGGAAACTGGCACCCAACAGGCTTTCTGGAAAGAACATAAGGATAACGATAGCCGCCCAGGCAACTGTTCTGAGTGAAATGGCCTTTCGATCCAGCAAGACGCCTGTCAGGACAATGGTACACATAATAAAGGCACGAATAGTGGGAACGCTGGCTCCGGTCAGTAGTGTAAAGAATAAAGCCCCGAAAATTGCTCCGAAAGCGGCCCATTTTTTGATGGGATAGCGAAGGGCAAGATACGGGATATGGGCCAATGTAAAACGAATAACAAAAAAGACGATGGTGCTGACCAAGCCAATATGAAGCCCTGAAATTGCCAGAAGGTGGGCCAATCCAGCTGCGCGTACCGCTTCGTGGGTTTCTTCATCAATGACTTGTTTGTTGCCGGTCAAAAAGGCAATCGCCAGACTTTCCACAACCTTATGATCATCATCAAAGGCTGATTGGATGCGTACTTGTATGAGGGAGCGGAGTTCGTCAAACAGATGTAAGAATGACGGTTGATTTTTTTCAATGATTTCAATGCCGCCGTAACTGAAACCGATGGCTCCAATTTGTTGAAAATAGGCATGTCGTTGAAAGTCAAAGCCGCCGGGACTTGAAGGGGCTGGTGGTGGTTTGAGCATGGCACGGGCTTTTACCCATTGCCCAACCTTAACTTGGCTTTTAGTTGTATTTACATGTAATCGTAGCCGTGTTGGGACGTGATTGGCGCGCAAGCGTGAAATCTGTAAGTTATCTAAAGTAAGCTTGATCCCTTTGGCACTGGGGGATGCCTTAACGATTCGCCCTTGAATTCCTGCGGGACCAAAGCTGTATGGCAGGATATTTGTGGCGACATAATAGGTGCGCAATTGTGCGCAAGAAAAACCTGCGAATACTATGGTGACTATTAAGCTACTTAAAAATACTATGTAATAATGACGTAAATAATACGTGGTCACACCACTTATAGCTAGGCAAGTTAAACCCATCCAAACAGGTATTTCTGTGGTCATACCAAAATAAAATGCAATGCCTGCGGCAAGTAGAACTGGAATCCACAGGAAAAAATGATCTTTTTCTTGCAATGCGAAATTACTAATATGCATTGAAAAATAAAGGCTTAATGATTTATGTCGTTTTTTTGACAACATTTTTTGCAAACCAACTAATGCATCTCACTTTTTTATATGGTACACATCCGCCCAATTAAAGAAACAACAAAGATATTGACTACATGAGTGTCGTAACACGATTTGCACCTTCGCCTACTGGCTACCTCCATATTGGGGGGGCACGTACAGCCTTGTTTAACTGGCTTTTTGCCCGTCATCATAATGGTAAGTTCCTGCTTCGTATTGAAGATACGGATCGCGAACGTTCCACGGACGATGCCGTTGATAAGATCTTTAAAGGATTGGAATGGCTGGGGCTGGATTGGGATGGCGATGCCATTTCCCAGTTTGAACGCCGTGATCGCCATGCTGAGGTTGCCCAGCAGCTTTTGGATGAAGGTAAAGCCTATTATTGTTACTGCAGCCCGGAAGAATTGGCTGAAATGCGCGAGGAAGCACGCGCAGTCGGCCGCACCGTTGCCTATGACCGTCGCTGGCGTGATAGTGATGCAACCCCGCCGGAAGGCGTGAAACCTGTTGTTCGCTTGAAAGCTCCACTGGAAGGTGAAACTGTTGTCAAAGATGCGGTTCAAGGTGAAGTCAAAATTTCCAATGAAAATATTGACGATATGATTTTGCTGCGCGGCGACGGTACACCCACTTATATGTTGGCTGTTGTTGTTGATGATCATGATATGGGCGTAACCCATGCGATCCGTGGTGATGACCACCTGACCAATACGTTTCGCCAAAAAGTGATTTATGATGCTTTGGGTTGGGAAACGCCGACATTTGCACATATTCCGCTAATCCATGGCTCAGATGGTAAAAAACTGTCCAAGCGCCACGGTGCACTGGCTGCTGATAGCTATCGCGACGAAGGCTTTTTACCCGAAGCTATGTGTAACTATTTATTACGTCTTGGCTGGGGCCGAGGCGATGAAGAGTTTATTCCACGTGACAAGGCGATTGAATGGTTTGATCTGGACGGGATCGGCAAGGCCCCTGCCCGTTTTGATACGACCAAATTGACAGCTTTGAACTTTGATTATATGCGCCAAGCTGATGATCAGCATTTGGCAGATCTGGTTTTGCCGCTGATCGCTAAAGAGCTTGGAGATAAATATAATAAAGAGGGCGAAGGCTGGCTTGTGTCCGGTATGCCCGGTTTGAAAGATCGTGCTAAAACTTTGTTGGAACTGGCTGCAAACAGTGCTTTTTACCTGCGCGCCCTGCCTTTTACCTATGATAGCAAAGCTTTGAAACTTATGAATAAAGGCAATGCCAAAGAACTGTTACAGTTGTTTGTGGCAAGCCTTGATAATGTGTCTGAATGGACACAGGAAAACCTTGAAAATGCAGCGAAGTCTCTGGCGGAAAGTCAGGAAGTCGGACTTGGGAAAATTGCCCAGCCGATCCGTGTTGCATTAACAGGTTCGACCGTTTCTCCGTCTGTTTTTGAAGTCATGGCTGTATTGGGCCGTGAGGAAGCAGTGCGTCGTTTAAGATGCGAGCCTGAAAATCAAGGAGAGTGATTGTTTTTTTGACTAACACGCAGTATTCTCTGCACTAATAATTATAAATGTTAAGTCAGTTCACCTTGCGTTGGGCAATCAAGTCCAACCAAATATTTTTAAGGGGATGTCTCTATGAGTGATAAGAAGTCCTTCACGCTTACGGATAACCAGTCTGGTAAATCTTACGAATTGCCAGTTATGGATGCAGCTGTTGGCCCGAACGTTGTTGACGTTCGTAAATTCTATGCAGATACAGATCACTTCACATATGATCCGGGCTTTACGTCCACAGGTTCTTGTGAATCCAAGATCTCTTTCATCGACGGTGACAAGGGTATTTTGCAGCACCGTGGTTATTCTATCGAAGATCTTGCTGATAACTGTGACTTCATGGAAGTTGCTTACCTGCTGCTGAAGGGTGAACTGCCGAATATGGAAGAAAAATCCAAGTTCGAAAATGACATCACCATGCACACAATGGTGCACGAGCAACTGCACAAATTCTTCGACGGTTTCCGTCGTGATGCTCACCCGATGGCCATCATGGTCGGTGTTGTTGGTGCGTTGTCTGCGTTCTACCATGACTCTCTGGACATCAATGACCCGCACCACCGCATGGTTTCTTCCTATCGTTTGATTGCGAAGATGCCGACGATTGCTGCTTGGGCTTATAAATATTCTGTTGGTCAGCCGTTTATGTACCCGCGTAACGACCTGCGTTATGCTGAAGACTTCCTGCACATGATGTTTGCAACACCGTGCGAAGATTATAAAGTGAACCCGGTTCTAGCAAAAGCCATGGACCGTATCTTGATCTTGCATGCTGACCACGAGCAAAATGCTTCTACATCTACAGTTCGTTTGGCCGGTTCTTCTGGTGCAAACCCGTTTGCTTGTATCGCTGCTGGTATCGCATGTCTGTGGGGCCCTGCTCACGGTGGTGCGAACGAAGCGGTTCTGAACATGCTGCAAGAAATCGGCACTGCTGATCGTGTGGGTGAATTCGTTGCAAAAGCGAAAGACAAGAACGATCCGTTCCGTCTCATGGGCTTTGGTCACCGTGTTTACAAAAACTTCGACCCGCGTGCGAAGATCATGGCGAAGACTTGTCACGAAGTTCTGGGTGAACTCGGCATTAAAGACGAGCCGCTTCTCGACATTGCAATGCAGCTTGAGAAAATCGCTTTGGAAGATGAGTACTTCATTGAGAAGAAACTGTACCCGAACGTTGACTTCTATTCCGGTATTATCCTGAAAGCGATGGGTATTCCGACATCTATGTTCACAGTACTGTTCGCTCTGGCCCGCACAACCGGCTGGATTGCACAATGGAACGAGATGATCGAAGACCCGAGCCAGCGTATCGGTCGTCCACGTCAGCTTTACACAGGTGAAGTTGATCGCAAGTTCGTACCGCTTCATCAGCGCTAAGAACACGGACAGCCTTCCGTATCTAAAGAAAAGCCGTGAGAGGGAAACTTCTCACGGCTTTTTATGTTTATAAGGAAAGTTGACATTTACTGATATGCAATTTTAAGATTAGTATTGCTGTTAAATGTACATTATTGGGGGGTACTTGTTATGCGTACAGTAGGTTGGTATTATGTGGCTTGGGTTGGTACAGACAATCAAATTAGAATTTCCAGTTATCATCATCGTACTTCAGAATTTGAACAAACGATAAATACGGGCCTTAAAACATGTACAACACCGAAGTTGATAGGGTGTGAAGGTGTTGATGGCTCGATAGATAACTGGTCTCTTTTCTATTTTGATCGAAAAGGACACTTTCGCTGGGGCTCTTCAACCCGGATGGGAGGCGGAACTGATCTCGGTCAAATATGGAACATGAATGAAGAAAATACCCAAATAGGAAGAGTTGGTGGTCAGACTTTGAATACTCCAGGGGAAAAATTAGCTTTATTTCCCAGGCAAATTAATTCCAAGCTAACTCTAGAGTCTTCTAAATACGATCAAAACATGAAGACATTTAGCGTTCTGACAGCTTTGGGGCTCGATGATTTAATACAAAATGTTACCGTTTCTTTACGCCAAAATACAGGCGCGAGTGCATGTTTGGTAGATAATCAGATTTGTATTGTTGTTGCCCTGACTGGGAGTGGAAACAACTTGAAAACATCCAATATGGGCTTAATTGTTTACGATCTGCTTTCGAGAAAAGTATCTGGTGGGCTACTCTTTCCTGAGGCAGGTAATGATAACCTTTATCTGACTCACAAAACCCCAACGATTTGCCGAACCTATGATCATTCTGGTGTTTTTATTACCTGGGCTGGTATTGATGGCAATAATAGCCTGAATCTTGCTTATTTGGGGAAAGGAGCGCTTATGGCGAGTAACGGGCTTGTTACAGTACCAAAAAAGCAAACAACGGTTTTGTGGGAGGAGTCTTCAGGTTATTCGCCTGTATTTGCAGGAACAACCGGTGAAAATGGCCTTTTTTGGATTGGTAAAGATACGAACCATCAGTTTAACTATGCGGAAGTCGGTTTTGAAAGAAAGTGGCTGTTGTGGTCATCTTCATCGCCAGACAAACAAGCTTCTTCAAAACATACGTTTGAATTTCCAAGTGGTCGACAGTTCGGCATTGATGTTATAGGCAATGTAAAAGAACAGGTTATGTAATTGAGAATTGTTCCTGTATCTCTGTGTATGTGGGGATACAGGAATTTCATATTTATGATAGTTGCCCTTTAAGCAAAATAAATGCAATCAGCCACATAACACCACCTGTTATACCATCAATGACTTTCCATGTTGTTGGGCGTGCGAGATAGGGCGAGGCCCAGGCAGCGCCAAGAGCAAGAAAACCAAACCAGAGAAAACTTGCGCTCATGGCCCCTATGGCAAAATAAAGACGCGGTTCCATTTCATATTGGGCGGCAATACCACCAAGCAGTACCACGGTATCAAGGTAGACATGCGGGTTTAAAAAAGTGACTGCCAATGTGAAAAGGAGAATTTGGCGGCGGCTTTTGCTGTGGGGTTTTTCGTTATCCAGCTGATGATTGCTGAACATGGAACGGAAGCTTTTTAAACCATACCATCCCAGAAAAATTGCCCCACCCCATGCCATCACTTGTGTCCATGTTGGATTAGCAGAAATTAAGCCGCCCAAGCCTGCAACACCTATGCTTATTAAAAGTGCATCACTGATGGCGCAAATTAAGGCAACGAGAATATGGTTTTGGCGACGTAAGCCTTGCCCTAAAACAAAGGCATTCTGGGCACCAATGGCGATAATGAGACTGGAACCGAGGCCAAAGCCGGAAGCGAGTGCTGTAAACATAAGACCATTACTTTTGATTGACATGTAGACAGATTTTTAACTAATTACCGTTATAAAATGAAATGAATAGTCCTTAATGGCGATTAGACGAGCTAATGACATGTTAGATTACAAACTGGTGGAAGCCGTATCGGCCGTGATCCGATTGGGTTCTTTTGAAAAAGCAGCACAAGAATTGGGAATGACGCAATCAGCTGTTTCTCAGCGTATCAAGTTGCTGGAAGAACGTGTGGCCCAGCCCCTTGTCGTACGCTCCAAGCCAATTAAAGCCACGGATGCGGGGCAACGTCTTTATCGTCATTTTCAACATGTGAATATGTTGGAACAGGAAATTTTATCAGACCTACCAGATGATCATAATGCTGACCAGTTTAAAGGTGTGGCTTTAGCTGTGAACGCCGATAGTCTTGCGACATGGTTTATCCGTGTGGCTGAGGTTCTGTTCCTTGATTATAATCTACTTGTAGACTTGTCTGTGGCTGATGAAACAAACACTTTGGATTTGTTGAAGCAAGGCACGGTTATGGCCTCGATCAGTACACAGGATAAGCGTATTCAGGGCTGCAAGGTGAAAACACTGGGGGCCATGCGCTATATTCCCGTTGCGCGCCTTGATTTCATTCAACGCTATTTCCCCGAAGGTGTAACGCCAAGCGCCTTAAGAAAGGCACCCGCGGTGATCTTTGGTCGTGATGATGAGCTGCACCAGAAGTTTTTGAAGAAAAACTATCGTGTTTCAGCAGGTGAATTCCCAACTCATGTGGTCCCCTCTTCCGAAGGTTTTGTCAATGTCTGTCGTACTGGAATGGCTTACGCATTGGTTCCGGAAAACCAGGTGAAGCCCTATTTGGAAAATGGGGAGCTGGTGAAGATTTGTGATAAGGAAATGTTGCGCCCGCTCTATCTCCATTATCACAATATTGACAGTTCCATGTTGAAATCCGTTGTGAGCGTAACACAAGCGATTGCATCCATGGAACTTGGTCAAGCTTACGAATAGTTATTTACGCTCAATCAGTTCAATTTTGTAACCGTCAGGGTCTTCAATAAAAGCAATGACGGTTTTTCCATGTTTCATTGGCCCCGGCTCCCGCGTGATTGTGGCCCCAGATGCGCGTAGCTTGTCACATGTTGCATAGATATCTGTAACACCAAGTGCAAGATGTCCAAAGCCAGAGCCCAGATCATAAGGCGCAGATTGATCCCAGTTATGGGTGAGTTCAATGACAGTATGGTCCGTTTCTTCACCATAGCCTACAAAGGCGAGTGTGAACTTCCCATCGGGGTAATCGCTTTTGCGCAAGAGTTTCATCCCTAGCATTTCTGTATAAAATGCGATGGATTTATCCAGATCAAACACACGGATCATCGTGTGTAAAAAACGAAATTCAGACATTAAGAAATCTCCTGTTTGAGAAGAGAGAGAACGCAGTCAGCCGCCCGCTCACTTGGTTTTTGGATCTCTCCAAAGCCAAGCATTTCCATTGCGGTTTTTAGCTGGTCATTTTGATTTATATCATCGCCATGGTGATCCAGAATATTGGAGACTTCTGTGATGATATTTTCTGCCGTGCAGTCATCCTGAATCAGTTCAGGGATAACAAAGCGGTCATGTAAGATATTGACAATACTGGCATATTTCACTTTGACGAGCCGTTTTGCCAGGAAATGCGTCATGCGTTTCATACGGTAGGTAATGACACTAGGTGTTTGTGCCAAGGCCAACTCAAGGCTTACGGTGCCAGAAGCTGCCAAGGCAACATCAGCAGCCTTGAAAGCGCCAAACTTTTCCTCATCCCCTTCTATAATCAAGACAGGAACTCCCCATGTCATTGTGGTTTCTTTGACATATTGGGCAACTGTCGATACGGTTGGGAGAACAATGCGCAGGTTCGGGTATTTTTGCTTTAAGCCTTTTATGGCTTCTTTAAAAATAGGAAGAAGCTGTGAGGTTTCGCTTTGACGGCTACCGGGCAACATACAGAGAAGTGGCACATCATGGGGAATGCCATGACGGGTTTTAAAATCATCCCCATCAACAGCGCCAAGCCCACTTTCAATCACACTATGCCCGACAAAGGTGGTTGCCAGGCCCTCTTTTTCAAAATAAGGGGGCTCAAATGGCAGAATAACCATGAGATGGTCGAGAAACTGCGCAATCTTTTTGGCTCGCCCCGGTTTCCAGGCCCAGACAGTCGGGGCAACATAATGGATCAGAGGAATCCCCTTCCCTTTCAGCTTTTTGGCAACGCGGAAAGTAAAACCGGGGGCGTCAATCGTGATGAGACAATCGGGCTGTTGTTGTTCAACATCAGCAACCGTTTCTTTAATTCGTCGAAGAATTTTCGGGATATGGGGTAATACTTCGGCCAAACCCATTACGGTCAGTTCAGACATGTCAAACAGGCTGTCTAATCCTTCGGCACACATATGAGGGCCACCGATCCCACAAAAACGGACTTGGCCGTTTGTTTTGGCTTTCAGCGCCTTCATCAAGCGTGCACCTAGAAGATCCCCTGATGGTTCGCCTGCAATCAGGTAAATGAGCGGAGCTGTCATTTTTCAATTCCTATAAGGAAGAGGCCGAGTTCATTTGCCTTGGCAATGACCTTGTCTTGATCTACAATAATAGACCCTCGTGCCTCAACCGCGATACCACGCAAACCTGCCTGATGGGCATTGATGATGGTTGCAACACCGATTGTAGGTAAATCAGCACGTTTTTCCTGATTGGGTTTTTTTGCTTTAACTAAAACACCGCCTGGTCCATCACGTTTTAGCTCTTTACAGCGAGACAGCATTTGATCAGTGCCTTCAATCGCTTCAACAGCCAAAACAAGGTCCTGCTGTACGACACAGCCCTGGCCGACATCGAGTTCACCAATGGCGTGGGCAATCGCAAAGCCCTTTTCAATATCCTTAAGCGCTTGTTCGTCTGGTTTGTTTTGGCTAAGGAGACCTGCTGGGGCCAATAAGTCTTTTAGAACCTCATGGGCACCGATCACTTTGAAACCTTCTTCTTCCAAGGCTTGAATAACACGACTGAGCAAACCGTCATCCCCGAAAGCCGCAGCCCCTGTTTTTGCTAAAAATTTTAACCCCCAGCCGTCTGGGCGCATGGCAGCAAGCGAGGGCCGTTTAATAGGACCCGCCATTAATAAGCTTTGGACTTGTTGCTCTTTAAGCGTGGCTATTGTTTTACCTGCAGCGCCTAGGCGTACCCATGTATGGGGGTGGCCTTCCACCAGTTCAGGTTCGGTTTGGCCTTTAAAGGCGATAATATGGAAAGGGCGACCTTCCTTGACGCACTGTTCAACAATGCGTTTGGGAAGATCGCCCTTGCCTGCTAATAACCCAAGTTTATCGGCCATGGTTATTTTGGCGTACAAACGCCCCTTGATGAATCCTGGCGGATAAAGTTGACAATTTCCATGACGGGTTCGACATCTTTAAACATGCCGGAAACATCTTCAACGCGCTCGGCCATGGTTCCTTCTTGTGCGAAGAGCAAACGATAGGCTGTACGCATGGAATGAATGACTTCGCGATCAAAGTTACGGCGTTTAAGCCCAACAATGTTCAAACCAGCTAAACGTGCCCGGTTTCCTGTGACAGAACCATAAGGGATGACATCATTTTCAATACCACTCATGCCGCCAATCATGGCATGGCGACCAACACGACAGAACTGGTGAACGGCAGACAGGCCACCGATAATCGCCCAATCTTCGATAATGACATGGCCTGCCAATGTCGCGTTATTGACCAGAATGACATGATCGCCAACTTGACAATCGTGACCAACATGAGCACCAACCATAATCAAGCAGTTGCTGCCGACTTTGGTCAGCATGCCGCCCCCTTCTGTACCGGGGTTGATGGTCACATGCTCGCGGATGACATTATTGTCCCCAATTTCAAGACGGGATGGCTCCCCGTTATATTTCAGGTCCTGTGGACAATGGCCGACAGACGCAAAGGGAAAAATTTTGTTGTTTTTTCCAATTGTTGTTCGACCTTCAACAACCACATGGGAGAGAAGTTCAACATTTTCATCGAGAACCACGTCAGGACCAACCATACAGAACGGTCCAACTTTTACGTTGTCAGCCAGTTGGGCTTTGGGGTCAACAACCGCACTTGGGTGGATTTCAGCCATTATTCATTCACAATCATTGCTGTAATGACAGCTTCTGCCATCAGGTTTTCGCCGCAGTATGCTTCGCCTTTGAACTTCCAGATGTTGCCACGCTGGCGTTCTTTTTGAACCTTGATATTGAGTGTATCACCAGGGCCAACAGGTTTGCGGAAACGGCACCCTTCAATAGACATGAAGTAAACCAGCTTGCCTTCAATCTCCTTGCCTTCGGTTTGTACGACAAGAACAGCAGCCGTTTGTGCCATTGCTTCGACAATCAGAACACCTGGCATGACAGGTTTTTGTGGGAAGTGGCCGGGGAAAAACGGTTCATTAATGGTAACGTTTTTAATCCCTGTTGCACTTTCACCTACAACAATATCTTCAACGCGGTCAACCAGCAGAAATGGATAACGATGCGGGATCATTTCCATAATGCGCATGATATCTACGGATGTCGCTTCATTTTCTGACATAGATACTTGTCCTCTTTATTTTTTACCTTTGGTCAGCTTGTCGATAGCACTGACCTGACGTAACCATTTCCATTGTGGAATTGCGGGGAAGCCACCAACAGTCTGGCCTGCTTCAACATCTCTCATCACTCCGGCTTTTGCCGCAATGACAACACTATCCCCAATTTTCAGGTGGCCGGCAATGCCTGCCTGACCACCGATGACAACGAAATTACCTAACTGAGTGCTTCCTGAAATCCCGACATGGGAGACAACAACACAGCCTTTGCCAATTTGAACATTATGGCCGATTTGCACCAAGTTATCTATTTGTGTTCCTGCACCAATGACGGTATCTGGTCCTGCACCCCGGTCAATGGTGGTATTGGCGCCAATATTGACACCGTCCCCAATTAAAACGCGACCCAGCTGTGGGATGCGAACATGACCTTGTGCGCCACTGGCAAAGCCAAAGCCGTCTTGACCGATTTGACAGCCTGCGTGGATTGTTACACCATTAGAGATCATACAATGGCTGATGGTGACATTGGGATGAATGATACAGTTTTGACCGATGCTGACACCATCCATAATGGCTGAATTTGCTTTTAGCCACGTCCCTTCCCCAATTTTGACGTGATCCCCAACAAACACACCTGCATCAATTATAACACCATCGGCAATTTCAGCGCTATCAGATACATTGGCGTTGGGGGAAATGGAGGGCGCAGGATTCGTTTCCGGGTAAAAAGCTGAGGATACTTTTGCATAACCCATATAGGGTTCAGGCGTCACCAATAAGGTCATACCTTCAGGTGCCTTGTCTACAAGGTCTGGATGGACAAGGCAAAGCCCTGCCTGACTGTGTTGGAAAGACTCAACATACTTACGGTTATCTAAAAATGAAATCGTATCAGATGTCGCATTTTCAAGGCTGGCAACATCGTTGATAATCAGGTCGTCTTTGCCAACAAGCTTGGCAGAGGCGATTTCGCAAAGCTGCTGGGCTGTGAATGGGCCTTTTTTATTAAAGAAACGCGAGTCTGCCATCGTTTATTTCGCTGCAAGAGTAATGGTCGGAAGGGCTTTGTTCAATTCAGTAATAACCGTTTGGGTGATATCAAATTTATCGGCAACTACAAGTGTTTGTGAACGGCGCAAAACAAGAGAATAGCCATTGTTTTTGGCAAGAGTAATCACAACTTTGCTTAAAGCTGTTTTGACTTTATTCAGTGCTTGGTTCTGTGCCTTTTGAAGCGACAGGTTCTTTTCCTGAACTTTTTTCTGAACAGCATGAACTTTTTGTTCAAATTTGCGGCGCTCTTCGTTGAAGGCTTCCGGGCTTAAGAGTGTTTGCTTTTGGGCGAGTTCCTGATTGGCCTTGCGCAAAGCTGTTTCTTCTTTTTGTACATCAGTCCGATAGGTTGTTCTGATTTTTTTGACTTGCTCACGAATGCTTTTAGGAGCAGCAGCTGTTTGAAGAATTTGTTCCATATCAACAACGGCGACTTTTAAAGGCACCTCTTGTGCTGATGCGATAGAAGTGAAGCAGATAGCAAGAGCAAAAACAGCAATACGAAGTAAGCCATTATGTGAGAAAAAACGCATCATAAATTCCTAAAAACGGGTTCCGAAGGTAAAGCGGAAGTTTTCTGTTTTATCGTGATCTTCTTTTAAGATTGGGAATGCCCAGTCCAGTCCAATCGGTCCCATAGGGGAGACCCAGGAAATTCCAAAACCAGCCGCAGCACGAAGAGAGGATTTATCAATCGTGTTTGCATCTGATGGGCTAAGTTCTGTTACGGTACCATAGTCAGAGAATGCAAGACCAGAAATTTGATATTCGTTGGGTAGACCAAGCGGGAAGCGAAGTTCTGTTGAGCCGTTGACAACATATTCACCACCAAGTGCATCTTCTGTTGATTTATCACGAGGGCCGACGCCGCTTGACGCAAAACCACGCAGTGAGCTTCCACCCAGGAAATAACGGTTTTGGATTTTTACATCCTCGCTTAAGCCTGTAATATGACCAATACGTCCTTTTGTAGTTAGGACCCACTGATCTTGAAGTGGGTAGTAATAGGAGGCACTGAGTTGGTTTTTCAAATAAAAGACTGTTCCCCCCAACCCTGCCAGACGGTTATGTAAGGAAACTCGATACCCTTCCGTTGGGAAGATGCGACTATCACGGTTGTCATAGGTCAGGGTATGGGAAATAGAAGATGTCATTTCTTCGCCTTCTTGAGATTTAATCAAAGAAGAGGCATCCGAAGCAACATTTTCAATGGTTGTTTCATCAAGGTTATATGACCAAGACTGATACATATGATCAGAGAACGGATAGGATGCTCTTAAAGCAAAACCAACACTGCTTTGGTCATAGGAACTTGAATCTTGTTTCTCTTGAGTGACCTTATAAAGGTCAAAGCCTGCTGCAAGCTCTCGGTCAAGGAAGTAGGGTTCGGTAAAGCTGACATCAAATTTAGTTTTTTCAGAAGCAACATTGGCTGAAAAAGATAAGTTTTGACCACGACCAAGAAGGTTGGATTCAGAAATGCCGAATTCAACCATGGGGCCGTTGTCTGTAGAATACCCTGCCCCAACGGAGAGAGAACCTGTTGATTTTTCTTCAACCGTTACATCAATAACTTTTTGGTCGGGTGCACTGCCTGGGCGTTCAGCGATCTCAACATTTTCAAAGAAGTTCAGGTTGTTGATACGTTTTTTAGAGCGACGGAGCTTGGCAGCATTGAGAGCATCGCCTTCAACGACCTGAAATTCACGACGAACAACTTTATCCAGAGTGCGGAAGTTACCTTTAATGTCAATGCGCTCAACAAAAACACGAGGCCCTTCGGCAATATTGAAAGTCAGGTCAATTGTGCGATTTTCTGTATCTTTATCAATTTTAGGGGAGACTTTAACAAAGGGGAACCCTTGAAAACCAATTGTGTCGATGAAGTCTTCAACAGAATCATCAACTTCATCGGCATTATACCAATCCCCAACTGAGATATCTGAAACACCGTCAAGGGTGGTTTTGTCCAGTCCTTCCAGAGTGCTTTCGATATTGAGGCTCTTGATTTCGTAGCGTGGTCCTTCATCAATTGTGTAGGTGATGAAGAATTCTTCGCGTGATGGGCTAAGTTCTGCAACGGCAGAGGTAACTTTAAAATCAGCAAAACCTCGGGACAGATAGAAGCGACGCAATAACTCCTTATCATAATTCAATCGGTCTGGATCGTAATTGTCATCAGCCGTCAGGAAGTTATACCAGCGGGTTTCTTTTGTGCGGATAACATCGAGTAGTTTGCCATCACTATATTCCTGATTCCCAACCACACGAATTTTTTCGATACCTGTTGGCTCACCTTCATCAATTTCAAAGGCCAGATCAATACGGTTTTGATCCAGCTGAATGACTTTGGGTTCAACTGTTGCTGCAAAACGACCGCTTCGACGATAAAGGGTGAGAATACGTTCAACATCTTGCTGGACCCGTGTTCTTGTATAAATGACACGGGGGCGCAATGTGGTTTCTGTATCTAGGATCGTGTCATCAAGTTTGCGGTTTCCTTCAAACGCAATGCGGTTGATGACGGGGTTCTCCACAACATTAATAACAAGGTTGCTGCCTTCACGCTTAAAGGTAACATCCGCAAACAGCCCTGTCGCAAAGAGTTGTTTCAAAGAACGGTTCATCTGGCGAGAGCTATAGCTGTCACCTTCCTGAAAGGTCAAATAGGTGTGTACAGTTTCCGGTTCAACCCGTTGGGCACCGACAATTGTAATCTCTTCAATCAAACCGGCACCAAGAGCAGATGTACTCATGAGTGCGCCAACAACACCAAATGTCAGGCCCGCGCCCAGTGATGTAATGCGTTTACGATTTTTCACCTTGATCCCCCATTATCGAGTTAGTCGCTCAGGTGAAGAGCTGTTTGATAAAATCGAATACTTTCAACTGTACAAGGTCATTCCATGTAGCAAAGACCATTAAACCCAATACCAGAGTTAAGCCTAAACGGAAACCATATTCTTGTGCCTTTTCGCTCAATGGCTTACCGCGCAGGGCTTCTGCTGCATAGAATACCAGATGTCCACCATCCAGCATCGGAATTGGGAACAAGTTTATCAGACCAAGGTTAACAGAAAGTACCGCCATCAAATAAATTAGATTATCAAAGCCGGATTTGGCCGCATCGCCAGAAACCTGCGCAATGCGCAAGGGGCCACCCAAGTCTTTCATGCTGCCCCCTCCGGTAATGAGGGTCCCTAAATGAGACATGATTTGAACAGAAAGGTTGTAGGTCCGTTCAACCCCCATCCAAACTGCGATGAGCGGGTTATAGCGGACATATTCGGCTTGTTCCGGATCAGGACGAACACCAAGCAAGCCGATTGTTTTATCACCGTTTTCCTTGGCTTTCGGCGTGATGTTGACAGCGAGTTCAGAACCGTCACGAAGGACAACAGCATTCAAAGCAATATTCGGGCTGTCCATCACAATAGTGCGCAGGTCGTCAAACGTTTCCAGTTTTTGCCCATCAAGGCTGAGTACGAGGTCGCCCTTCTTTAAGCCCGCTTCATCAGCAGCACTACCAACAACAACTTCACCAATACCTGCGTGGAATTTTTCAGGTACACCAACGGCCATATAGAGTAAGGCAAAGAGGATGGCAGCCAAAATAAAATTGGCGATTGGTCCGGCTGCAACAATAGCTGCACGTGCGCCTAAGGACTTGTAGTAAAACGAGACTTTCTTTTCTTCTTCCGTAAAAGGGCGTTCTTCTGATTCTGTCGAACCGCTGCTGGCGGCATCACTGTCGCCAAACATCTTTACATAGCCACCAAAAGGCATCAGGCAGACTTTCCAGCGGGTTTCAGATTTATCGTTCCAGCCAAACAATTCTGGACCAAAACCGATGGAGAAAACCTCGACCTTTACCCCATTGCGGCGTGCCACCCAATAGTGACCAAGTTCGTGAAAGAAAACCAGAACACTTAGGGCAAAAATAAAGGCAACAATAGGGTTGGCGAAAAGAAGATCGTACATGAAATAAACCGATATATTTTATAGAATGCGTAAAATAAGCCTATTTGCTTCTTTTTTCAATGGCTTGAAGCGCAAGTTCACGGGCTTTTTTATCTGTGTTGAGGACCTGTTCAATCATTTTCAGGTCTTTATGGTCAAAATTGTTCAGCACCTCTTCCACACAGGCAGGAATATCCAGAAAACCGATTTGCTCTTTTAAAAAGGCACTGACAGCAACTTCATTGGCTGCATTGAGAACGCAAGGCGCTGATTGGCCTGCTTGTAAGGCTTCTCGGGCCAAACGAAGGGCGGGAAAACGTTCTAAATCAGGCTGTTCAAAGTTTAATTGGGCGATTTCAGCGAGATTCAACTTAGGGGACGGGGCTGGCATCCTGTCAGGCCAGGCCAATGAGTAGGCAATCGGTGTTCTCATGTCCGGGGAGCCGAGTTGAGCAAGTACAGACCCGTCAATATAGGAAACCATGGAATGAATAACCGATTGAGGGTGGACTAAAACCTCAATATTCTCTTCTGCAACCGGGAAAAGATGAAACGCTTCGATCAATTCCAGCCCTTTATTCATCATGCTGGCAGAATCAACTGAAATTTTGGCCCCCATGGACCAGTTTGGATGGGCAACAGCCTGTGCAGGTGTAACAGATTGCATTTGTGCTTTGCTAAAGGTGCGAAACGGTCCGCCAGATGCTGTGAGGATGATTTTTTCAATGCCTTCTGGGCGTTTAAAGTCAAGAACCTGAAAGATGGCATTATGTTCTGAATCAACAGGCAGAAGGGTTGCCCTGTATTCTTGCACCGCTTGCATCATTAAATCACCGGCACAGACAAGGCTTTCTTTGTTTGCCAGACCAATGATGGCCCCGCGTTTGATCGCTTCAAATGTGGGGGCAAGACCAGCCGCACCGACAATGGAAGCCATGACCCAGTCGGCATCGCGTTTGGCTGCTTCAATCACAGCCTCTTCCCCTGCCCCGATTTCTATGTCAAATCCATCTAGTTCCTCTTTTAAGGCTGTGTAATTTACACTGTCTGCGACGCAGACGAACTCAGCCTGTAACTCTTTTGCCTGTTTTGCCAGAAGCTTGACGTTCGAGTTACCTGTTAGAGAAATAACATTAAACTGGTCAGGGTTGCGTTTGATTAAATCAACTGTATTGGTACCGATTGACCCGGTCGAACCAAGAATACTGATGGATTTCTTTAGAACCATGACAAAATTTGTCCATTGGTTGCGAGAATAAGACCTGCAAATGCAGCGCCGGCGCTAATCATACCATCCATACGATCAAGCACACCGCCATGACCGGGGATGATATTGCTGGAATCTTTAACATCAAAATGGCGTTTGACATGGGATTCAAATAGATCTCCAACTTGGGCGATAAAGGCAAGGGCTGCGCTGATCAAGGCAACGATAACTGGGGCTTGCCAATCAAAGAGATTTGCTAAAATAAGGCCAACCAAACTGGCACAGAGCATCCCCCCAAGCAGCCCTGCCCATGTTTTCTTCGGGCTAATACGCGGTGCTAGTTTCGGTCCGCCGATTGTAAGGCCAAAGCCATAGCCTCCTGTATCGGTTGCCACAACAGTTAAGGCCAGCCAATAGACCAACTGGACACCAATTCCATCTGTGTTTCTCAAAAAAATAAAAGAGGCCAGCGGAAGGGCTAAATAAATGGCCCCAATGGCGAAATATAATTTGCCGCCTTTGGAAAAGCTTAAAGCAAAAAGAAGGGTGCAGATGACCGGGGCAATCAGGATTGCTTCGACTAGTCCCAGTCCCAAAAGGGGTAACATGGGAATGGCTGCACTGAACAGGGCAAGCAGAATACCAGGAAGTTTAAATTCGTCTTCAAGGCAAAGCTTTGACCACTCCCAAGCCATAAGGGCACCGAGAAGCGAAATGAAAATATTGAAAAATGGTGCGCCAAATTCAATGGCTACCAAAGCTGGCCCTGCAATAACGATTGCTGAAACCACACGGGCACCAAAGTTGCTGGGAAGCTTGTTAACCACTGATCATTCCATATCGTCTGTCACGACTGGAAAGTTCCTTTAAGGCGCTTTCCAAGTGTGTTTTATCAAAGTCAGGCCAAAGAACATCCAAAAAGACAAACTCGGCATAGGCAATCTGCCAGAGTAGGAAGTTACTGATACGTTGCTCACCACTCGTACGGATTAATAAATCCGGGTCGGGCAAATCTGCTGTAAAAAGGGAGCTGGAAACGGTTTCTTCTGAAATCTCATCAATGCCCAAGTTGCCTTCAGATACTTTTTGAGAGATCCGTTTGACGGCTTGGGTAATTTCATCGCGCCCACCGTAACTCAGGGCAATTGTGAGGCATAATGTCGTATTGTCTGCAGTCAGGGTTTCTGCTTGTTCAATGGCTTTGATAATATCATCTGATAGTTTTGAACGATCCCCAATAAAACGAATGCGGACATTTTCCTCATTTAGGCGTTTGACTTCATGTGCAAGATAATGACGCAGCAATCCCATTAGAGTGCTGACTTCGTCTTCTGGTCTTTTCCAGTTTTCCGAAGAGAAACCAAATAGAGTCAGATGTGTTACGCCAAGTTCAACAGAGGCTTTAATAGCACGGCGCACGGCATCGGCGCCTTTTTTATGGCCTGCTGTGCGCGGCAAAAAGCGTTTTTTGGCCCATCTGCCGTTGCCATCCATAATGATGGCAACATGCAGGGGGGAAGTCTCTGATGAAGTTTGCAAGGAAGATTGGCTCATAAGAGTTATACTTGCATAATCTCTTCTTCTTTATGTGCCAGCGTTTCATCAACTGTTTTGATGGCGGCATCCGTTACGTCTTGAACTTCTTTGCCATAATCGCGATGTTGATCTTCTGAGATCGCACCGTCTTTTTCCATTTTCTTCAATTCGTCATTCCCATGACGACGAATATTACGAATGGCAACACGGGAATCTTCAGCGTATTTGCCTGCAATTTTCACCAGTTCTTTACGACGTTCTTCGTTCAGGGGTGGGATCGGAATGCGAACCAATGTACCGTCAGACTGCGGGTTCAGGCCGAGGCCAGATTCACGAATGGCTTTTTCAACCATTTTGACATTGGCTTTGTCCCAAACCTGTACAGAAAGCATACGTGATTCTGGGACACTAACCGTACCAACCTGGTTGATCGGCATTTTTGCACCGTAAACATCAACCATAATCGGGTCGAGCAAGCTTGTAGATGCACGGCCTGTGCGCAGACCGGCAAATTCATTGTGTAATACATCGACAGCTTTATCCATTTTGCTGGCGAGTTCTTTTTTCAGTGTTTTGAAATCAACGTCAGACACGAGTTTTCCCCTTTTAGTCCTTAATTACCGTATAAAGCCCTTGTTGCTTGACAACTTCAGCGCAAGAACCCGGTTCATGCATTGAAAAGACAACGATTGGCAGCTTATTTTCGCGCGCCAAAGTGATGGCTGCAGCGTCCATAACTTTCAAATCATTTGTCAAAACATCTTTATATGTCAGTGTATCATAGCGCTCGGCATTCGGGTCTTTTTTCGGATCGGCACTATAGACACCATCAACTTGCGTCCCTTTAAGGATCGCATCGCAATTCATTTCCACCGCGCGCAGGGCCGCAGCCGTATCTGTTGTGAAGAACGGGTTGCCTGTACCAGCTGCAAAAATAACAATACGCCCTTTTTCCATATGGCGAATGGCACGGCGGCGGATGTAACGTTCGCACACACTTTGCATCGGGATTGCCGATTGAACACGGGTTTGAACCCCTTGACGTTCCAGTGCACTTTGCATGGCAAGGGCATTCATGACGGTTGCCAACATCCCCATGTGGTCAGCACTGGTACGGTCAATGCCCGCTGCCGCATCTGAAATACCACGGAAAATATTACCGCCACCAATGACCAGGCAAATTTCGGTGCCAAGCTCATGAACCTTGATGACTTCTTTGGCAATTTGATCAACATATTCTGTATCAAGGCCAAATTCTTTTTTCCCCATTAAGCCTTCACCGGAAAGCTTGAGGAGAATGCGATTAAATACCGGGGTATCTGACATGATGTATAAGCCGCTTTAACCATATGTGAATGGAGAGCTACACATACCCTGCCCTGTTTGATTAATCAACGGCTGTTTGCTGTGGAGAGGTAAAAAAACAAAAGGCGATGGGATTTAACCCCATCGCCTTTCATCAGACTTCAAAAGAAGAACTTAACTTTAAAGTTAGGAACCTGCAGCAGCAGCGACTTCAGCAGCAAAGTCTTCTTCTTTTTTCTCAATACCAGCACCCAGTTCATAACGCAGGAAAGCAGCCAATTTGATGTCAGAACCCAGCTCTTTAGCAAGGTTTTCAACAGCTTTACCAACGGAATTATCCGGGTCAATTACGAAAGACTGTTCGATCAGGCAGTTTTCTTCGTAGAACTTGCGCATACGACCTTCAACCATCTTGATGGCGATCTCTTCCGGCTTACCTGCTTCTTTGGCTTGTTCGATCAGGATTGTACGCTCACGCTCAATGTCAGAAGCATCAACGCCATCACGATCCAGTGCCAGCGGGTTTGTTGCCGCAACGTGCATGGCAATTTGTTTGCCCAGTGCGTTCAGCTGATCTTTGTCACCTTCAGATTCGAGGGCAACCAGAACACCGATTTTACCAAGACCTTCGCCCGCAGCGTTGTGCATGTAAGATGCAACAACACCGTTGGAAACAGACAGTTTGTCCATACGGCGCAGGTTCATGTTTTCGCCAATTGTACCAACCAGCTCAGTGAGAGTTTCTTCGCAGTTTTTCTCAGAACCAGGATAAGCTGCTGCTTTGAGTTCGTCAAAGTTTGCAACACCCAGTGCAACAGAAGCAGCATCTTTAACATAAGTCTGGAACTGTTCATTTTTCGCAACGAAGTCAGTTTCGGAGTTAACTTCCAAAACTGCAGCAGTATTGTCGCCAGATGCAACAGCAACCAGACCTTCAGCAGCAATACGGTCTGCTTTTTTGGCGGCTTTTGCCAAACCTTTTTGACGCAGCCAGTCTTGAGCAGCTTGCAGATCGCCGTCAGTTTCGTTCAGTGCTTTTTTACAGTCCATCATGCCTGCGCCAGAAGTTTCGCGCAGTTCCTTTACGAGCGCAGCAGTAATCTGTGCCATAGGATTGTCCTCTTATTCAGTAGAGTAAAAATAAAATGCTTTTACACGTTTACTATGTGAAAGCGATGACAGTGGAGAAATGACTTTTCCCCACTGTCTTCAAAAATTAAGCTTCAGCCGCAACCGGCGCTTCTTCAGCTTCCGGCAGATTTTCAACCGGTGCTTCTTCCTGTGCACCAACGTCGATGCCAGCTGCAGACATTTGGCTCTGGATGCCGTCAAGAACGGAACCAGCCAGCAGGTCACAGTAAAGTTTCAGCGCGCGGATGGAATCATCGTTGCCCGGTACCGGGTGCGTGATGTTCAGCGGAGAGCTGTTGGAGTCGAGAATTGCAACAACCGGAATGCCGAGGTTTTTGGCTTCGTTGATTGCAATAGCTTCTTTTTGAGTGTCGAACACAACCATGATGTCCGGCAGGCCACCCATTTCTTTGATACCACCCAGAGTGCGTTCCAGTTTTTCACACTCACGTGTCAGGTTCAGCTGCTCTTTCTTCGTCAGGCCAGCCATGTCACCAGCCAGTTGCTCTTCCAGAGTTTTCAGGCGCTTGATAGAACCAGAAACAGTTTTCCAGTTTGTCAGCATGCCGCCGAGCCAACGGTGGTTAACGTAGTACTGACCACATTTTTGTGCAGCTTCTGCAACAACTTCAGACGCTTGACGCTTTGTACCAACGAACAGTACGCGACCGCCACCGGCAACTTTGTCGCGAACTTGAACCATTGCTTGGTGCAGCAGTGGAACAGTTTGTGCAAGGTCGATTACGTGAATGCCATTACGTGAACCAAACAGGTATTGGTCCATTTTCGGGTTCCAGCGACGTGTGTTGTGGCCGAAGTGAACACCAGCTTCCAGAAGCTGACGCATAGTAAAGGTTGGCAGTGCCATTTTCTATATCCTTTTTCCGGTTAATCCTCCGTGGAAATGTAGAGTTCTGTTTAGAACACCGGATCGAATGTATAGGATGTCTCCCCATACTTCCGTGAATTTCCACGTGTGAAGTAGGCGCGCTAAATACGTCTTTTCTGCCATAAAAGCAAGTGTTTTTTATTCTGCAGGGATTTGCCCACCGGATTGGAGCAATAATTTATAGGTTTCCATCAGGTGGCGAACATCATGGGCTGCACGATGCGGGGTTAATTTGATGTTTTTCCATGCCTGAAGCCCCAGGGTATCAATGATACGGTCGTAACGGTCAGTTTGTGCGCTTGGCGTTGTGTTGTTTTTCTTGAATTCTTCTGCAACATGAAGGTCAAAGAGTTCAATTGCAGAGCCGAGTTTAAAGCGGGGTCGTTCTCCGGCTGCATCAAATAGTCGTTTGAGCCAAAAACCGTCAAATTGGGGGGCGTCGCAATAGACAACTTCACCGGCCAGTCGTTCATTCATACGCTCGATAATAACCGAGATGGGATCACCCATGGCAATCAGTGTTTTTTGTGAAATGCCGTGGGCGTCTTTTTCTGCCACCGGATCCCAGTATGTCCATTGGGGGACACTGTCGATGTTGATTAAAAAAGAAGAAACATCGCCAGCAGCATTATTCCAAGCAACTTCAATGGGGTAAGAGTTTTCTCCAAACCCACTGGCTTCGAAATCTATGAAACGTGGATAACCGATCTCAATGCTCATGATTAAATCTCTTGTACATCTGCAATGCCGGGGACTGCTTTAACAGCCTGTAATAGTCCAGGTGTGATTCTATATCCTTCTTTCAAGTTTATTTCTGCTTCCGTGGTCGCGTCAATACGGGCCATTACGGTGACATTACCTTTCCCTTTGCCTTCACGTTCCAGCAGTTCTTTCATCAAGGATACGGCCGTTATATCTTCAATAAAGATTTTCAGTCCGGCTGTGGCACGTGCGGCTTTAACATCAAGCAAGTCGACATTATTGGCAATAAAACGCACGTTTTCTTCTTCAAACTGGGCGGAGGCCATGATGAAGACAGATTGCCCCGGTTCCAGATAATCCCGACAAGCGGACAAGGCTTCACTAAAAACGGCAATTTCATAGTCACCTGATGAATCTGATAAGGTAACAAAAGCAAAACGATTGCCCTTTTGAGATATTTTTTCTCGTTTGACACCAACTGTGCCAGCAATTTTCACCGGGCCTGAGATACCAGCTTGTACAATGTCACTATAAGATTTTACGCCAAGGCGCTGTAATGTCTTGCTGTATGTATCCAAAGGGTGAGCAGAAAGATAAAACCCGATTGCAGAGCGCTCTTGACTTAGGCGTTCCATCCCCGGCCAGTCAGGAACATTTGGCAACTGCGCTGCTTTTTTCATTGCACTGTCATCAGCCCCAAACATACCCATTTGGTCCGAATTACGTTCTTCAGCTGCCAAGTTGGAATGTTTTATCAGGGTTTCAATACCATCAAAGACTTGTCGGCGGTTCGAGTTAATCGCATCAAACGCCCCTGCCCTGACAAGGTTTTCCAAAATACGTTTGTTAACGCCTTTATTATCCACCCGGTTGGCAAAATCAAACGGGTCTTTGAACGGTCCGTTGGCAGTGCGTTCAGCCACAACGGATTCCATGGCTGCATCGCCAACATTACGGATGGCAGACAAGGCATAACGCACAGCCTTGATCGTTCCACCGACGTCTTCATTCGGGTTTGGAATTTCTTCCACACCAAAAATCACATTGGATTTGTTGATGTCCGGTTGAAGGAGCGGAATTTTCATTCTCGCGAGTTCTTTTTTAAACAAGTCGAGCTTATCGGTGTTATTCAAATCCAGCGACATGATTCCGGCCATGAATTCAGCTGGATAGTTGGCTTTTAGATAAGCCGTTTGATAGGCCACATAGGCATAGGCGGCGGCGTGGGATTTGTTAAAACCGTATGAGGCAAATTTTGCCATGATATCGAAAATTTCATCGGCTTTTTTCTGGGGCACACCGCGTTCGACGGAACCGTCAACGAACATTTTTCGCTGCTTTTCCATTTCTTCGGCAATTTTCTTACCCATGGCACGGCGCAGCAAATCCGCACCGCCAAGGCTGTAGCCTGCCATGACCTGTGCGATCTGCATGACCTGTTCCTGATAGATCATAATCCCGTAAGTTTCTTTCAGGATCGGTTCAATCGTAGGATAAAGATAATCGGGTTCTTCTTGTCCGTGTTTACGCTTAATGTAGCTGGGGATATTATCCATCGGACCAGGACGATAAAGCGCCACGACCGCGATCAGGTCTTCAAGGCGGTTGGGCTTCATGGAGCGAAGCACACCGCGCATGCCTTCGGATTCCAACTGGAAAACACCACCCCCTTCGCCACGGCCCAACATTTCATAAGTCGGTTTGTCATCCAGCGGGATACGTGAAATATCCAGTGGCGTTTCCCGGTCTTCGTTAATGAATTGTAAGGCGGTGGAGATAACGGTCAGGGTTTTGAGGCCCAAAAAGTCAAATTTCACCAGACCGGCTTGCTCAACAAACTTCATGTTGAACTGGGTGACGGGCATGTCGGATTTCGGGTCGCGATAAAGTGGGACCAGCTTATCCAGTGGCCGATCCCCGATCACCACCCCTGCGGCATGGGTGGAGGCATGACGATAAAGCCCTTCTAGCTGCTTGGCGATATCCACCATGCGTGAAACGGTTTCGTCATCTTCGACTTCTTGTTTGAATTCGGGGATTTGCTCTAACGCCTGTTCTACTGACAGCGCCTTACCTGGATCGTTAGGTACATATTTACAAATCCGGTCGACCTGACCAAAGGGCATTTGCAGAACGCGGCCCGTATCACGTAAAACCGCACGGGCTTGCAGTTTACCGAAGGTGATGATCTGAGCCACATGGTCATAGCCGTATTTATCCTGAACGTATTTGATCACCTCTTCACGGCGATCCTGACAGAAGTCAATATCGAAGTCAGGCATGGACACACGTTCGGGGTTGAGGAAACGTTCAAACAGCAAGGCATATTTCAGCGGATCAAGGTCGGTAATCGTCAGGGCATAGGCCACAAGGGAGCCCGCACCAGAACCACGGCCCGGCCCTACCGGGATATCATGTTCTTTACCCCACTGAATAAAGTCGGCAACGATGAGAAAGTAACCGGGAAAGCCCATCTGGTTGATGATGCCCAGCTCATAATCCAGACGTTCCCAATAAGGTTTTGAGACTTCATCGCGTTGTTCTGGTGTCATGCCCTCTTCATAGACACCGTTTTGAAGACGCAGCTTTAGTCCGTCTTCAGACATTTTGCGCAGTTCATCTTCTTCATTTCGCCCTTCCCCACAATCAAAGGGCGGCAGGATCGGCGCAATATTCTCAACCTTGATGGCACAACGTTTGGCAATCACAAGGGTATTGTCGCAAGCCTCGGGGATATCCTTAAACAGTTCACGCATTTCAGCGGCAGTTTTCAGATAATGTTCCGGGGTTAGTTTACGACGGTCCGTTTGATCCACATAAGACCCTGCGGCAATACAGACCAGAGCATCATGGGCGGCATACATGTCCTTATTTGGAAAGAATGCCTCGTTGGTTGCGACCAAGGGAATATTTAAGGCATAAGCAAGGTCAATGAAATCGTCTTCAATCTGGTCTTGCTCGGGTAAATTATGACGCTGTAGTTCCACATACATGCGATTTGGAAACGCCGCTTTCATTTTTGAAAGTAAAGATTCCGCCTTTTCCTTATGACCTTGCAAAAGCATTTGACCAATGGGACCAAGATGTCCGCCTGTGAGCAGAATCAGCCCTTCGTTATTATCAAGAACATCTTCAAGGAGGACTTGCGGGTCTTCACCTTCCGGGGAATTCAAAAAAGCACGGCTGACGAGCTTCATCAAATTGCGATAGCCCGGATCATCCTGGGCCAGAAGGACAATTTGGTCAGGGGTGGTCGGCCCAACGGATTTGACAGTCAAACCCGCAGATGAATCATCAATGGCTTGTGCTGTGATTGATAGCTGACAGCCGATAATGGGCTGGATACCTGCACCGGACATGGTCTGGGAAAATTCAAGCCCGCCAAACATATTGTTGGTATCGGTCATCGCAATCGCAGGCATGCGCTCGCCATCAACCCATTTGGGCAGGGATTTGATACGGACAGCCCCTTCTGACAGAGAATAGGCCGTATGCATACGAAGGTGAACGAAATCAGCGTGTGACATTGTGCGATAATTGCTTGAGTAAGGGATAACTTAGGTGCACATTATCCTTCCTCAACCCCTTTCAGCAATCAGAAAATATCTTTCATATTGATATCCAACAGGTAAATGGTCCTGCCCTATGAGTTTCTGGCGAAAAATTACATTTCCACGACAGCCGATCCAATCTGTTTTGTTTTTTGGATTTGGGGGCCTGACTTTGTTGGCGGTGACTGTGGTGTTGTATCTTGGTCTGAAATATACCACCAATATTACTAAAGATTACCATCACTTGATGATCGAATCTGCACTGGATAATCTGACAAGTGAGGTTGAAGGGCTTTTATTACCTGTAGAAAGTCAGGCCCTGTGGGTCAAAGATCAGGTTGAAGGCCGACATGTAAACCTTGACGATTATAAAAGTCTGGAAGTTTTTTTGCGCGGGGTTTTAGCCGGGACACCTAATGTCACAGGTCTTGGCTTTCAGTATCCGGATGGCGTGTCGCGCTATGTCATTCGTGAAAAAAGCCAATGGGTTGAACGTTCTTTTATCAGTACAGAAGAAAATCGGCTATTTTTTGAAAACATGCAAAACGTACAGACAAATGTCTGGAGCCGCTTTTTTTGGGATGAAGAAGACCAGCAAACTCTCGTTGATGTGCGTACCCCTATTCGTATTGATGGGGAATTAAAGGCGATCTTGTTTATTGGGGTGACGGTTGCTGATTTGTCTAAAAGTATTTTAATGACTTCGACAGATCGTTTTTTAACCCCGTTTATCCTTTATGGTCGGGACCATCTTTTGGCGCACCCCTTGTTGACCAGCGGCAGTACGGTGACGCAAGATCTGGCCTCACAGGCGGACTGGATCCATGGTAAAGGCGAAATCCCCTTGCCAAAAATCAGGGACTTTCAAGATGCCAAGCTTGATCAACTGATTAATGGCCCCGTGATTAAGGCGGGCTTGGTTACACCGATTGAAGGGGTGGCGGTTAATCGTGCGCGAGTAAATGATGATCTGCATATCGTTGCGACACAGGAATTGACGCGTTTTGGGAAAACACCCTGGGTTTTGGGTGTTTATATTAATGCGGAAAAATCAGACCGCACACAAGCCATGCAGCTTTTTGAGATGGCAGGGGCCGGACTTGTTGTTTTATTGGTGTCTGTTGCCCTGTCTCTTAAGGTCGGTAAAAAAATGGCGCGTCCTATTGTGCGTTTGGCCGATGCGGCCCGCACTGTGCGCAGGGGCGGCGTTGAAGATTTGCCTGCCTTGCCACGTAGCCGTTTGCGCGAACTGGATCAAGCCGCCCTTGCTTTTAATGAAATGGTCGAGGGATTGCGCGAACGTGATATGATTCGCGAAGTTTTTGGCCGATATGTTCCTGAATCGGTGGCCTCTTCGCTCATGCAGGAAAATGGGGTGCTTCAACCAATTGCCACCCAGGCAACGATTTTATTTTCTGATATTGAAGGATTTACCCAGCTCACTGAACAAGTTGGCCCGGAAAAGATTGTCTCCATTTTAAATGAATATTTTTCCGCTGTGGTAGAGGTATTGGAAAAACACGACGGTGTGGTCACTCAGTTTCAGGGGGATGCGGTTCTTGCGACATTTAATGTCCCTATTCAATCATTTGATCACGCAGAAAAAGCATTAAGGGCAGCGCTTGAAATTAAGGGAATGCTTGAAAAACGGACCTTTGACGGCATTGTGTTAAAAAGCCGGATTGGGCTGAATAGCGGAAATGTGGTTGCCGGTGCTGTTGGGGCAGAAGGCCGATTAAATTATACGGTCCATGGGGATGCGGTGAATTTGGCAGCGCGTGTTGAAAACCTGAATAAACACTTTGGGACAGACATTTTAATTTCAGGAAATACAGCACAGCATGTGCAAAGAATTGAGCTGAAATCCATCGGGACAACCGAAGTTCGAGGATTGAGCGTTCCCGTAAAATTGTATATTCCGAAAAACGTAACTTGTGATTCATAATTCAATATATTATGAAAAGCCCAACTAACACACCTAACCAAGGCGCTCACCTTCAATGAATCCTGGCTTTAAAAGATTTCTTGGCTTGTTTGTTGGCGCATTGCGCGATCTGGCGCCAATCATACTTGTGATTGCATTTTTCCAGATCGTTGTGCTGCAACAGCCTTTCCCAAACCTGGATAAAGTTATTCCGGGCCTGTTTTTAGTGGTCATGGGACTTGCCTTTTTTATTCAAGGCTTGGAGATGGGGCTGTTCCCGCTTGGTGAAAGCATGGCTAATGCCTTTGCCCGAAAAGGCAGTGTAATTGCGATTTTAGCTTTTGCTTTTGCACTCGGTTTTGGAACAACGATTGCTGAACCTGCCCTTATTGCCGTGGCTGCTGAGGCTGCTGAGATTGCAGCTAAAGGCGGCCAAATCGCTTTAGACGCAGAAGTGCAAGCCACGTATGCCAACCAATTACGACTTGTTGTGGCGCTTTCAGTTGGGTCTGCGATTGTTTTGGGTGTTTTCAGAATTTTAAAAGGCTGGCCGATCCAGTATTTCATCATTGGTGGTTATATTATTGTGATTGTCATTACGAAATTTGCTCCGCCAGAAATTGTTGGGATTGCCTATGACAGTGGCGGAGTGACGACCTCAACCGTGACGGTTCCGCTGGTGACGGCCTTGGGTGTTGGCTTGTCTTCAACCATCCGTGGGCGTAACCCGATGATTGATGGTTTTGGCTTGATCGCTTTTGCCAGTTTGACGCCTATGATCTTTGTTCTTATCTTTGGTATGGTGATGTAATGCTGGAATGGATCATCAACATATCGGAAGCTGCCGTTGCGACCTGTCGTGACATTGCGCCTATTATTGTGATTTTGCTGGGCTTTCAGTTCCTTGTTATTCGCAAGAAAATCCCGAATTTCAGAAAAATCATTATTGGCTTTTTCTACGTTCTTTTGGGGCTGACACTATTTTTGGTGGGGCTGGAACAGGCTCTGTTCCCATTGGGTGAAGCCATGGCGACACAATTGTCTGATCCGGAATTTCTGGGCGCAGGCGGTGATCCGAGTTCCTTGACCTGGAAAGATTATTACTGGGTTTATATTTTCGCAGCGGCCATCGGGTTTGCGACAACGGTTGCTGAACCTTCTTTGATTGCCGTTGCGATCAAGGCTGAAGAAATCTCCGGTGGCAATATCAGTGCCTGGGGGTTGCGTGCTGCTGTGGCGATTGGTGTGGCCGTCGGGGTGTCTTTGGGAACTTTCCGTATTGTAACGGGAACGCCCCTGCCTGATTATATCATGGTGGGCTATATCGTCGTCATCATTCAAACGTTTTTTGCTGCTAAAACTATTATTCCACTGGCCTATGACAGTGGTGGGGTGACGACATCAACGGTAACTGTTCCAGTTGTCGCTGCCCTTGGTCTTGGTTTGGCCTCAACCGTACCGGGTCGCAGTCCGCTGCTTGACGGGTTTGGTTTGATTGCCTTTGCCAGTGTCTTTCCAATTATGTCTGTACTGGCGTATGCTTTGATTGCCGATTACCGTGCAAAAAGAGCAAAAGAAGCCCAAGCTACAGATACATCTTCATCAGGGAGTGAAGCATGAACTTAAAATTGATCGTAGCCATGGTGGCTGATGAAAAAACAAATGTGGTTATTGATGCCGCACGTGATGCAGGTGCGACCGGGGCAACTACCATTAGCTCGGTTCGCGGCGAAGGTATGACACCGGAAAAAGGCTTTATGGGGCTTGAGCTGACCGCACAGCGCGATGTTATCCTGTTCCTGGTTGCAGGCACGCAGGCACGCCGCATTCTGGAAGCGATTTGTGAGGCTGGTAACTTTGATGAAGAGCCCGGCGCAGGTGTTGCTTTCCAAATTGATATTGAAGATGCCGTTGGGCTGAATACACAACTCCCGAAAATTATGGAAGAAATTGCAGGTGAAGTATGACTGAGAAATCTTTTATCCGCGTCAGTGATGTCATGTCCCCGAATGTGAAAACAATCGGGCGTGTTGCAACAATTGCTGAAGCCATCACAATGATCAAAGAGGAAAAAGTCAGCTCTCTGATCGTTGAACGCCACAATGAAGGTGACGAGTTTGGCCTGTTGACCATTCGTGACATTGCCCGTGAAGTTGTGGCAACGGACCGTCCGGCAGCGCGCACCAGTGTCTATGAAATCATGACCAAGCCTGTTCTGACAGTGCCTGCGGAAATGAATATTAAATATGCAGTTCGCCTGCTTGTTCGTTTCAGCCTGTCACGTGCTGTTGTGATTGATCATGAGCGTAACCCGGTTGGGATCGTCACATTGCGCGACATGGTTCTGGGCTATGAAGACGATTAAGTCCTCATAAAACTCAAGAATAGAAAAAGGCGGCTGTTTCCCTGATAGCTGCCTTTTTTATTGCTCAATGAGATGGCCGTCTTCCAGCTTGATGATACGGTCCATTTTTTGTGCAAGCACCGGGTTGTGTGTGGCGATCAGGGCAGCCAGTCCCTCTTTGCGCACTTCTTCAAGTAACAGGCCAAACACATGATCTGAGGTCAGAGGGTCAAGGTTGCCCGTTGGTTCATCGGCAAGTAGAAGCTTAGGCTTGTTGGCAAGAGCGCGGGCAATGGCAATACGCTGTTGTTCCCCACCTGATAGTTCAGCTGGGCGATGTTCGCCACGTTTGCTTAAGGACACGGCCTCTAACAGTTCTTGTGCTCGTTTCAGGGCATCGGGGCGGCTTTTGCCATTGATCATCTGCGGGATGATAATATTTTCAGCGGCAGAAAACTCAGGCAGCAAGTGGTGGTATTGATAAACAAAGCCGAGATAGCGCCGACGCAATTTTGTTTTGGCATCGTCATTAAGATTGCTGGCATCTTGCCCATCAACCAAAATCGTCCCCGTGTCGCCTTTTTCCAACAGCCCAGCCGTTTGTAACAAGGTTGACTTCCCTGCCCCACTTGGCCCGACCAAGGCAACAATTTCACCTTCATTAATCGTCAGATTGGCTTCTTTAAGAATATGAAGCGTATCGCGACCTTGCGTGAATGTTCGACACAGGTTTTGCAGTTCCAAGACAGGCTTACTCATAACGCAGGGCCTCCACCGGATCGAGACGAGCAGCGCGCCATGACGGATAAAGCGTGGCAAGGAAAGAAAGGCCCAAGCCCATTCCGACAACCAAGCCGACCTCACCATAATCCACAATGGCGGGCAGTTTGGATAGGAAGTAAATTTCAGCCGCAAACAGTTCAGTCCCGCTTAAACCTTCAATCCATTGACGGATGGTTTCGATGTTTTCTGAAAAAGCCAAACCCAGACCAAAGCCAAACAGGGTGCCAAAGACACCAACACTAGTCCCGGCAATAAAAAAGATGCGCATGATACTGCCCCGGCTTGCCCCCATGGTGCGCAGGATCGCAATATCTTTTCCCTTATCTTTGACCAGCATTATAAGCCCGGAGATAATATTGAAGGCTGCAACAATGATAATCAAAGTCAGGATCATGAACATGACGTTGCGTTCAACCTGCAAGGCATTGAAAAAACTTGCATTTGTGCGTTTCCAGTCAACGGGGTTTAAACCCATTTTTCCTAATGCTATGCGGATGTCATAAGAAATACTTTCCGCTTTATCTGCACTGGGGGTCAAAATCTCGAAGTAATTGACACCGGGAATACGAAAATAATTCTGTGCGGCTTTGAGCGGCATAAAGATAAAGCTGGAGTCATATTCATACATGCCGATATCAAAGGTAGCTGCAATCACATAACTGCGCATGCGCGGCACGGTGCCAAAGGCTGTGACATTGCCCTTGGGGGAAATCAGGTTGATCCGATCCCCCACCCACAAACCAAGTTTCGAGGCAAGACGGGAACCAATGACAATGCCCTCACCTGCTTCAAACAGTTTTAAAGAACCTGCTTTGATGCTGTTGGATAGTAAATCACGTTTCTTGAAGTCCTCACTGCTCAGCCCCCGGACCATAGCTCCGCTGGAGCCGCCCTTGCCTGTTGCCATGATTTGACCTTCAATCATGGGGGTGACGCTGATGACCCCCTCAATCTTGGCAAGTTCAGAGGCTAAGGGATTATAGTCACGGATAACACGCTGATGGCCGTACACATTGATATGACCGTTAATACCTAAAATCCGGCTAAGCAGTTCTTCGCGAAACCCATTCATCACCGACATAACAATGATCAATGTTGCCACGCCCAAGGCAATCCCCAGCAGGGAAAACCACGCAATGACAGAGACAAAGCCTTCCCGGCGGCGCGCACGCAAATATCTTGCGGCCATCATCCATTCAAAAGCCTTGAACATATGTTTCCCCTAAGCCTCTTGTTCTGTGTGTGCAGAAACGACCTTATGCTGTGAATTTCGCAATCAGTTGATCAATTGCGATTTCTTCTTTTTCACCAGTTTTGCGGTTTTTAACTTCGGCAACACCGTTTTTCAAACCACGTGGGCCAATCACCACCTGCCAAGGCAGGCCGATCAGGTCCATATTGTTGAATTTGGCCCCTGCACGTTCTGAACGATCATCATAAAGGGTTTCAATCCCGGCAGCGTTCAGTTCTTTGTAAAGTTTCTCACAGGTTTCGTCACAAGCCTCATCCCCTGTTTTCAGGTTGATCAGGCCAACGGTGTAAGGCGCAACGCTTTCAGGCCAGATGATACCATTTTCATCATGGCTGGCTTCGATGATCGCACCGATCAAACGGGAAACACCAATGCCGTAAGAGCCCATTTGCAGGTCAATCTCATCGCCATTTTGATCTGTTACTGTCGCCCCCATCGGCTTGGAATATTTAGTTCCAAAGTGGAAAATATGACCAACTTCAATTCCACGTGCTGCCAAGAGTTTATCACCAAGCTTAGCTTCCTCAGATTCATCGTGTTTTTCATCTGTTGCGGCATAAAGCGATGTCCATTTGTCAACAATCGGCTGAAGGTCTGAATTATAATCCACATCTTGCGGGATATCGAAATCAAGAACATCTTTGTGAACAAACACACCGGATTCCCCCGTTTCTGCCAGTACGAGGAATTCATGAGACAGATCACCCCCGATGGGGCCTGTGTCGGCTTTCATCGGGATCGCTTTGACACCCAAACGATCAAAGGTACGCAGGTAAGAGACAAAATGCTTGTTGTATGCTGCCTTGGAAGATTCGTAATCCAAATCAAAGGAATAGCTGTCTTTCATCAGGAATTCACGGCCACGCATGATGCCAAAACGCGGGCGGACTTCGTCACGGAATTTCCACTGAATGTGATAGAGCATTTTCGGCATGTCTTTGTAAGACTGACATTCCATTTTCACGATATCTGTAATGGCTTCTTCGTTTGTTGGGCCATAGAGCATATCGCGCTCATGACGGTCTTTGATACGCAGCATTTCCTTGCCGTAATCATCATAACGGCCACTGCGTTGCCACAGTTCAGCCGGCTGGATCGTTGGCATGAGGACTTCCTGACAGCCCGCGGCATCTTGTTCTTCGCGAACGATTTTTTCAATCTTGCGCAAGACACGCAGGCCCATCGGCAACCAGTTATAAATTCCGGCAGAAGATTGGCGGATCATGCCAGCACGCAGCATTAAGCGGTGCGAAACAATCTGGGCTTCGGAAGGGTTTTCTTTCAGGGTCGGCAGGAAATATTGTGAAAGGCGCATCTTAGTCCTCAAAACAGATAAAATGATGTTGAACTGACTTTAGATAATGCGGGTGTGAAAGGCAACGAAATCGTTGTTATTTTTGCCTATATTGTGCAAGGCAGGCGTCCAGAATCGCGTTATTTTCACCTTGCCCCAGTTTTTGACCATTCCAATAGACATGACGGCCCTTTACTTTCACTTGCCCAAGATTGGCCTTGCCATAAAAGCCAGCTCCCATATTGTATTTTTCAGCCAAGTCGATTCCAAGATCAAAGGTGATTTCATCTGGTAGTTTGATTTGATTGCCCCCATTCAAATCTGCCCCGACAACTTTATTGCCGCGCATATCCACACCGGGGACATAATCAGCCCCACTGAAAGAATTTAGCCGGATCAGTTTTTTGCATTCTTTTTCCGTGATGGAAACGGCACTGGCAACACCATCAGCCATGGCAACTGCGGGGAACATGACTAAGGCCATCAAAAAAAATCGCATTGCTTTACCCTTCTTCGTAAATGGTTGGATCAACTTGCATCCAGGGGGGATTAATCTTAGCAATTTTTTTGAATACAGGACAGTCTTCGCGATGTGTACCGGGCAGGTATCCAGTGCTCATGAGAAACTCCCCCGTAATTTCACCGCCTGTAAACTTGAATGTTTTCTTAAACAGTTTCACCCATTGCGATTTTGGTTTTGGGTGTTGGGAGGTCAGCCAATTTGCAAATGAGCCTTGCTCCTTCTGCAAGTCTTGAATAACACGGGCATTATGAATAATGGCGTTGATTTTCAGCTTATTACGGATGATAGAGGCATCACCAAGAAGACGAGCGATATCATCTTCACCATAAGCAGCAACTTTATCAATATCAAAACCATCAAAGGCCCGAATGAAATGATCTTTCTTTTTCAAAATCGTGAGCCATGACAGGCCCGCCTGAAAAATTTCAAAGGCCAGACGTTCAAAAAGTTTATGATCGTCTTCAATGGGAAAGCCATATTCCTCGGCATGATAAGGGCCATGAAATTCATGACCAGGGGCAACGTCACAATACCAATTCATTGGCTAAACCCAATCCATTCCAGCAGATAAGCCCCATAAATAATGGTAAGAACAGCGGCAGCAAGCATGGCCGATTGAGTGATCATGCAGCCCATGCAGGGGCGCAAGTTTTCGCGTTGATCGCTGTTCATATATTTCTGGTCAGCACGCATTTTTACGCCGAAGTAAAACAGCCACCATAAAATGGCAAAGGCGATGAGCAGGATAGCTTCTGTCTGACCAAAATTCATAGGATACTCACAAAAAAGCCCCTGTTTTCACAGGGGCGCATTTTAAATTAGGCTTGTTCCAGTTCAACCAGTGCACCGTTGAAATCCTTTGGGTGCAGGAAGAGAACGGGGTTCCCATGGGCGCCGATTTTTGGCTCTCCATTGCCAAGAACGCGAGCACCTTCGGCTTTCAGCTTGTCACGGGCTTCGATAATGTCATCAACTTCGTAACAAATGTGGTGAATACCACCAGCCGGGTTCTTTTCAAGGAAGCCTGCGATTGGGGAATTGTCACCCAGTGGATAGAGCAGTTCAACCTTGGTGTTGGGCAGTTCAACAAACACAACGGTGACACCGTGGTCCGGTTCGTCTTGCGGTGGGTTTACTTTTGCACCCAATGTTTGTGCATATGTTTTTGAAGCTGCTTCCAGATCCGGTACAGCAATAGCGATATGGTTCAAACGTCCAATCATTTATAAAAACTCCCTAGGTTTTAAACTCTTAATAGGTGGATATGGGTTACGGCACGTTTGCCGAATTGATTTCTAAACCAGCGGCGTATATTCAGGCGCAGGTTTTCTTCCAAAACGGCATCGTCTTTACGATCACGTCTTGGCATGGCTTCAACCGTATTAAAGATGATGTCAAACAACTGATCCCACAGGTGGTCATCCCCGTCCGGGTCCAACAACCCTTCTGTGGTGATAATGGGTTCGCCCAGAATCGTACCGTCTTTATCAACGGCGAGCGAAGCCACGCAAGAGCCATTAAATAAAGCTCGCTTACGGGTTTGTACCACTTCGGATTTCATTGGGACAGCACGGCGTCCTTCCCAGGCGAGGCGTCCAGTTTCAACTTCATCAATAATGCAGGGTAAATCTTTTTCCAGCTTTACCACATGGCCGTTTTCAATGACAAAGGCTTTCTTGACGCCGCATTCTTCTGCCAGTGCTGCATGGGCTTGAAGGTGGCGAAACTCCCCATGAACCGGGATGGCGATATGGGGACGCACACGGCGAAACAGCTCGCGCAATTCATCCTGGGCTGGATGGCCGGACACATGGACAAAATGGTCAGAGGCTGTGACGATTTCCACCCCTTTGCGTGCCAGTTCATTTTGAATGCGGAAAATGGATTTTTCATTACCGGGAATGGTCCGTGATGAAAAGATCACCACATCACCGTCCCCAAGGGAGATGTTTTTGTGATTCCCGCTGGAAATACGAGCCAAGGCCGCACGCGGTTCCCCTTGGGAGCCTGTGCAGATAATCAACAGCTTATCATCTGGAATGTGATGGGCTTCATCTTCAGGCAAGAAGTCTGGCGTATCTAGCATATAGCCATTGGCATGTGCTGCTTCCATCATGCGGCCAAAAGAACGACCGGAAACCACAATTTGACGGCCACATTCACGCGCTGCCACCGCAATAGTATGAAGCCGTGCAAGGTTGGAGGCAAAACAGGTTACGCATACCTTGCCGTCATATTGAGAAATCAGTTCTGTCAGGCTGGATTCCAGCTCTTCTTCCGATCCGGTGGTACCGGGGGAAAAGACATTGGTGGAGTCACACACCATTGCCAAAACACCTTCTTTACCCAGACGGTCAAGCGCATCTAAATCTGTGGTGCGCCCCACAACAGGACCAGCATCCAGCTTCCAGTCCCCAGTATGAACCACGGTGCCTTCTGGTGTACGAATGGCAAGTGCATTGGGTTCTAGAATGGAATGGGTGAAGGTGATGAATTCCACATTAAAGGGGCCGAGTTCAAAGCTGCCCCCCAGTGGAATTTCCTTTACAATATCCAAATGTCCAAAGCCTGCTTCTTTCAGCTTGCCACGTGCGAGTGAGGCTGTGAAGGGCGTGCAATAAACCGGGCATTGGACCCGATCCCACATATAAGCCAGTGCGCCAATATGGTCTTCATGGGCATGAGTAATGACGATACCTTTAACGCGGTCTTTTCGTTGTTCAATAAAGGTTGGATCTGGCAGGATCACATCCGTACCGGGTGTGGTATCATCCCCAAACGTAATGCCATAATCAACAATGAGCCAGTCTTCTTCCTCCGGCTTGCCATAGCCATAGAGGTTGAGGTTCATGCCGATTTCCCCTGCCCCGCCAAGTGGGACAAAGATAAGTTCTTGTTTGGTCATACGTTTTGATTTCTTTTATAAATTGCAAGCAGGCCGCGAAGGGTCAGGTCTGTATCACTGTATTGAATGACATCAGTTGATTTTTTAAACAGGGAAGATAACCCCCCTGTGGCAATGACGGTCATCTCTTGACCGAATTCATCTTTCATACGCTGGGTCAACCCTTCGATCATGCCGATATAGCCCCAGAAAATGCCCGATTGCATCGCCGTTGTCGTGCCTTTGCCAATGGCTTTATCTGGACGGCCAATGGCCACACGGGGCAGTTTGGCCGCAGCCATATGCAAGGCTTCTAAAGACAGGTTAATGCCCGGTGCAATGGCCCCGCCACAATAGTTGCCATCCCCATCAACCACATCAAAGGTCGTGGCTGTCCCAAAATCAATAACGATTAAGGGGCCATCATAAACTTCGTGGGCGGCAATGGCATTGACCAAGCGATCCGCGCCGACTTCCTCCGGGCGATCCAAAAAGATTTCAATACCCAGTTTTACATCCGGGTTGCCAACGACTTTTGGTTCAATCTTGAAGTATTTGCGACAGAGAGACTGAAGGTTAAACAACATGGCTGGGACAACAGTGGCGATGATTGCATCCTTGATGTCGTGGTGTTCGATACCTTCAAAAGCCATCAATTGGGACAGCCAGACGGCAAATTCATCCGCTGTGCGGTTGGCATTGGTGGAGCTGCGCCATTCACCACGCACGGTGCCGTCATCATCAAAGACAGCAAAAACGGTATTGGTGTTGCCTGAATCAATGGCCAGAAGCATGCGTCGTTTGTCCTTCTGTCTTAAGCGTTGAAAAACACATCGCCAGCCGTAATAAGACGCTGGCCTTCCTTGGTTCGTAGGACAAGCGCGCCCTCAGCGTCAAGACTTTCAAAGGTACCATGTAATTGTTCGGTGCCCAAATTAACGATAATTTCTTTACCAACACCTTTTGCCCGCTCCAGCCAGGCATTGCGAATAGCTGTAAACCCAAGGGTTTCCCAACGTTCGAACCAGGTTTGGAAATGTTTGAGCAGGATTTCAAGCATATCTGGTACTAACATTGCTTTTTCGCGATAGGCGTTAATATACCCACATGGATAAGGGGTATCGGCAGGTGCATGGGCTAAATTTATGCCGATTCCAATAATCAGCCAATCCAGTTCATTTGATTGGGGGATCGTTTGTGATTCCAGTAAAATACCACAGACTTTATAGCCATCTACCAAGACATCATTGGGCCATTTACATTCCACATCACAATCAAACCCGTCAACAGCCTCTTTGATGGCATCGTGAATGGCAAGGGCAGATACAAAGCTGGCTTTGGAGGCTTCGGTTAAGCTGACGTTTGGTTTTTGCAGGATGGAACAAAATAAATTGCCCGGTTGGCTGACCCATGTGCGCCCGCGTCGCCCCCTGCCCTTTGTTTGTTCCAGAGCACAGACAACGGTATTGTGTTCAGCGCCTTTTTGGGCACGTCGGCGTAATTCATCATTTGTACTGTCAAGGGACTCAAAAGCCGCCAGAGTGAAAGCTGACGGCTGTTTAAGGTCAAAAATATTCGACATGTTTTATCCTGTAAACAGGCTGGCCGCTGCAAGGGCAGCGCTGTCTGTAATAAGGGAGGGATAGATGAAAAAGGCCAAAATCACGATTGCAGCGGCTGTGATAACCAGATTGATTTCACGCCCTGTTTTACCGTCCAGTGTTTCTTCTGCATCATCAAAATACATGATTTTGATCAGGCGAATATAATAGAAACACCCGACGACAGAAGTCAGCACCCCGATCACTGCCAAGATAACAAGGCCCGCTTCCAGTGCAGCAAGGAAAATATAGAGCTTGCCAAAGAAACCCGCAAGTGGCGGAATACCTGCCATGGAAAACATGAAAATAGCCAGGGCTGCGGCCATTAATGGGTTGGATTTGGACAGACCGGCCAGATCGTTGATATTTTCAACATTCTGACCATTGCGTTTCATAGCCAAAATACAGCCAAATGTGCCAAGGGTCATGATCACATAGATGGTGAGATAGACCAACATGGATTCAATGCCATCTTGTTGCACGTCTGTGCCACTGGCAACGGCTCCACCGACAGCCAGACCAATCAGCATATATCCCACATTCCCGATGGAGGAATAAGCCATCAGTCGCTTGATATTGGTTTGGGCAATGGCTGCAAAGGCCCCGATCACCATGGAAGCCACTGCGATAAAGATCACAATCTGTTGCCATTGGGGCGCCATGTCACCAAAGGCCCCGACCATCACAAAGATAAACAGGGATAAGGCAGCAACTTTTGGGGCTGCGGCGAAAAAGGCGGTGACAGGTGTGGGCGCACCTTCATAGACATCAGGCGTCCACATATGAAAGGGTGCGGCTGAGATCTTGAAGGCTAACCCGACCATAACAAAGACAATACCGAAGATAAGCCCTGTGTTCGGTCCGTGAACGCCTCCACTTTCTTGGGCCAGAATTTTAGCCATGGCATCGAAGTTGGTCGTGCCGGAAAAACCATAAACAAGCGAGGAGCCATACAGCAACATGCCAGATGCCAGTGCCCCTAGAACGAAATATTTCAGGCCGGATTCTGTTGACTTCAAATCATTGCGCATGATCGACGCCATCACATAGAGCGAGAGGGATTGCAGTTCCAGCCCCATATAAAGCGCGATAAGGTCATTGGCTGAGACCATCATCATCATCCCCAGTGTCGCCAGAAGAACGAGAATGGGATATTCAAAGCGATGGACACCCACACGATCAAAGAAATCACGTGACATGAACAAGGTGGTTGCACTGGCCCCAAGGATCAGTGCTTTGGCAAAACCGGAAAAACCGCTGGTAATAAACAGCCCGTTAAAGGTTGTCCCTGCTTGTGTCGAAAAGGCCGTTACCAATAAAAGGGTCAGGATCATTGCACCTGTTGCCAGCATGGAAACGGTACGGGTCACCGTTTTGGCTTCGGCATTGAAAAAAACACCGACCATTAAGAGCGCCATTGCAACGCAGGCCATGAAAATTTCCGGCAAGGCCGGGGTGAGATTTGGAAGCTCACTCATGTCTGCTTACTCCTATTGCACAGCTACCTGAACGCCGGCAGCGTCCAGTGCAGCATGGTAGTTGTTGACCAAATTTTCGACAGAGGCATGCATCACATCCAAAAATGGCTGCGGATAAACTCCAGCGTAAATGGTCAGGATAATCAGCGGTGCAAAAACCAGCACTTCACGGCGATTCATATCTAAAATGGATTTGAGATTTTCTTTCGTCAGGGCACCAAAGACAATGCGACGATAAAGGTAAAGTGAATATGCCGCCCCTAAAATCGCCCCTGTTGCGGCCAGTGCGGCCACCCATTGATTAACCTGAAAGACACCCACCAGAACCAGAATTTCACCGACAAAGCCCGATGTACCCGGCAAACCGACAGAAGCCATCATAAACAACATGAAAATCACGGCATATTTCGGCATGCGTTCAACAAGTCCCCCATATGCTGAAATCTCACGGGTATGGATACGATCATAAATTACCCCGACAATCAGGAAGAGAGCCGCAGAAACGATCCCGTGGGACAACATGGTGAAAATGCCCCCTTCAATTCCTTGTACCGTGCCTGTGAAAGCGCCAATGGTTACAAACCCCATATGGGCGATAGAGGAATAAGCAATCAGCTTTTTCATATCATCCTGAACCAGTGCAACCAGCGAAGTATAGATCACCGCAATAATGGAAAGTGTGTAAATCAGCGGTGTGAAATCAGCGCTTGCCAAAGGCATCATCGGGATTGAGAAACGTAAAAAACCATAGCCGCCCATTTTCAATAATACACCTGCCAAAATGACAGAGCCAGCCGTTGGTGCCTGTACGTGGGCATCGGGTAACCAGGTATGGACAGGCCACATGGGAACCTTGACGGCAAAGGAGGCAAAAAACGCCAGCCACAGCCATGTCTGCATTTCAAGTGGGAAATTATAGGCCATCAAGGTTGGTATATCGAAAGAACCTGCTTCCCAATACATAGCCAGCATGGCGACCAGCATTAAGACAGACCCTAACAATGTATAGAGAAAGAGTTTGAAAGCCGCATAGATACGATTTTGCCCACCCCAGACACCGATGATGATAAACATCGGGATCAGAACACCTTCAAAGAAGATGTAGAACAACATCATGTCCAACGCACAGAACATACCGATCATCATGGTCTCAAGAATGAGGAAGGAGATCATATATTCTTTGGTTCGTGTTGTGACAGCCTCCCATGCCGACAAGATACAAATGGGTGTCAGCAAGGTCGACAGCAGGACAAACAGTACGGAAATGCCATCAACGCCCATATGGTAATTTACATCGACACCGGGAAGCCATTCAGCCTTTTCAACAAACTGAAAGTCAGCCGTTGAATGATCAAAACCAGTCCATAACCCCAAAGAGATGATGAAGGTAAAGACAGAGGTCAACAGCGCAATCTGTTTTGCGCTTTTGCTATCATCCTTGACATCACCGCGAACAAACAGCAAGAGCATCGCGACGCCTACGAGAGGCAGAAAGGTGATAACACTGAGAAGAGGAATATTACTCATCTTATTACTTTCAGCCTTTCGTAAAGAGATACCAGGTGGCAAGAATAGCCGCACCAACCAACATGACAAATGCGTAGTGATAGAGGTAGCCTGTTTGCAACCGTGATGCTTTCCCCGCAAGCTGTTGGGTCGCACGGGCAAAACCGTTTGGTCCAACACCATCAATTAATTGTTCATCACCGGCTTTCCAGAAACCACGACCTAAATAAAAGGCAGGTTTCACAAACAGGAAATCATAGAGTTCATCCCAATACCATTTATTGAGTAAAAATTGGTAAAGCCCGTTGAACTTTTGGGCCAATTTGCCCGGAATATCAGGTACGGCCAAATAGAACAGGTACGCTAATGAAATGCCGCCAATACCCACAAGCAGAGGCAACCATTTCACCCAGGCAGCCACATGATGGGCGTTTTCAAGGCCCGGATGGCTGGGCAGGATCAAAATGGCATTGTTCCAGAATTCTGTTGCATTGGCCCCAACGAAGTTTTCATAGCCGAGATAGCCTGCAAATAACGCTCCAAGGATCAGTGGCACCAATGGCAAGGTCATGATTTTGGGACTTTCATGAACATGGGCCATCACATGTTCATTGGCCCGTGGCTTACCATGGAAAGTCATGAACAAAAGTCGCCATGAATAAAAGGCTGTCATGAAGGCAGCGCCAATTCCCATCCAATAGGCAAAAAGCCCCACATCTGTGTGCGAAGCATAGGCGGCTTCCAGCACGATATCTTTGGAGAAATATCCGGCAAAGGGCGGTACACCTGCCAAGGCAAGGTTGCCAATCCACATGCAGGCATATGTGAAGGGGATCATTTTCCAAATCCCGCCCATCTTGCGCATATCTTGCTCATCAGACATGGCATGGATAACGGAGCCTGCGCCCAGGAAGAGTAATGCCTTAAAGAAACCATGGGTCATCAGGTGGAAAATACCGGCAGAATAAGCAGACACACCGCAGGCAAAAAACATATAGCCCAGCTGAGAACAGGTGGAATAAGCGATCACCCGCTTGATATCATTTTGAACACAGCCAATGGTGGCTGCAAAAAAGGCTGTCGCCGCCCCCACAATTGTGACCACATTCAAGGCCACATCAGAATACTCAAACATGGGCGACAGACGCGAAACCATAAAGACTCCGGCTGTCACCATGGTTGCCGCATGGATCAAGGCGGAAACGGGTGTCGGGCCTTCCATAGCATCAGGTAGCCAGGTATGAAGGCCAAGCTGGGCGGATTTTCCCATCGCCCCGACAAACAAGAGCAGGCAGATGATGGTCATGGCATGCCATTCCGTACCAAACAGGGTAATCATGGTATTGGCCTGTTCAGGAACAGCGGCAAAAATTTCATCAAAATTTGAGGTGCCGAACAAAAGGAAGGTGGCAAAGATGCCAAGGGCGAAGCCGAAATCCCCTACACGGTTCACCAAAAAGGCTTTAATCGCAGCAGCGTTGGCTGAGGGTTTGTGATACCAAAAGCCAATCAGCAGATAAGACGCCAGACCGACCCCTTCCCAACCGAAGAACAATTGCAGCAAATTATCTGCCGTAATCAGCATCAGCATGCAGAAGGTAAAAAGTGACAGATACCCCATGAAGCGCGGAATATTCGGGTCATGGGACATATATCCGCAAGAATAGACATGCACCATGGAGGATACGCCCGTCACCACAATCATCATGACGGCTGTTAATGTATCAAAACGCAAAGACCAGGAGACATCGAAATTACCGGATTGAATCCAGGTGAACAAGTGAACGGTTTTGGCATTTCCGCCAAGCCCGACATCAAAGAAAATGACAATGGCAAGGGCGGCAGAAATTAACATACCGCTACAGGTGACAATTTGGGCAAGGCGGTCATTGGTCTTGCGTTTTTTTTCATCTTCCGGTGTGAAAAGTGCAAGAGCCCCAGCAATGAGAAAGCCCAAAAGTGGAAGGAAAATAGCTGCTGTATACATATTGCCCTACCCTTTCATCGCATTGATATCTTCAACCGCGATTGATCCACGGTTACGGAAGAAAATGACCAGAATTGCCAAACCAATGGCCGCTTCGGCAGCGGCAACGGTTAGCACGAAAATAGAGAAAACCTGCCCCATTAAATCCCCGAGAAAGGCGGAAAAGGAAACAAGGTTGATATTCACAGCCAACAAGATCAACTCAATAGACATGAGAATGACGATCATATTCTTCTTGTTTAAGAAGATGCCAAGGATACCCAGTGTGAAAAGGATAGCCCCGAGGCTGAGATAATGTGCAAGACCAATTTCTAACATTACACGCCCTTTCCACTTTCGACCTTTTTCATTTCGGCCACATCTTCGATGTTTAAATGAATTTGATCGGCAATAACTTGTTTGCGTACACCTGCCCGTTTGCGATGGGTCAACACAATGGCCCCAATCATCCCGACAAGCAGGATAAGACCAGCTGCCTGAAACAGATACATATAATCTGTATAAAGAATTGCGCCCAAGGCATGGGTATTTGTCATGGTCTCAACAGCAGGTATTGGTGCCGTTGCGACTTTTTCAAACTCCGGTGCAAAATGCCAGCCAGCCCCAATGAGGATGAGTTCTGCTGCGAGAATGATCCCGATCGTGGCGCCCAGCGGCATATATTGTAAAAAACCCTGACGTAGTTCGACAAAGTTAATGTCGAGCATCATGACGACAAAAAGAAACAGCACTGTAACTGCGCCTGCATAGACGACGACCAACAACATGGCGAGGAATTCAGCCCCTAACAGGATAAAGAGACCCGAGGTATTAAACAGGGCAAGTACCAGAAACAGAACGGAATGCACCGGGTTTTTGGCAGTAATGACCATAACCGCACTGATGACTGTCACGGTTGCAAACAGGTAAAATGCAATGGCTTGTACAATCATGTGCCCCCCTGTCCGGTGGTCCGGCTTGTCAGGTCTATGAAAAAGAGTGTCATCATAATTTCCCCTACCCTCCAATCAACGATACGGCGCATCTAGGCGGATGCGGGCAGCGAGTTCTGTTTCCCAGCGTTCCCCATTGGCAAGAAGCTTTTCTTTATCATACATCAGCTCTTCACGGGTTTCCGTGGCAAATTCAAAGTTTGGACCTTCAACAATGGCATCAACCGGACAGGCTTCCTGACAGAAACCGCAATAGATACATTTGGTCATGTCAATGTCATAACGTGTTGTGCGGCGCGATCCATCATCACGTGGTTCAACTTCAATTGTAATCGCCTGAGCGGGGCAAATGGCTTCGCATAATTTACAGGCGATACAGCGTTCTTCACCGTTTGGATAGCGGCGAAGCGCATGTTCACCACGAAAACGCGGGGATAGCGGGCCTTTTTCAAACGGATAGTTCAAAGTCACTTTCTGTTTGAACATATAACGAAAGGTGATCCATAAGCCTTGTAATAGTTCTTTTAAGAAGAACGCGCGAGCTGTGTGAGACAAGTTACTCATATTTTCAGTTCCCCTTATTGAAGGCCCGGTGCAAAGCCGCCGTAAACAGCCACACCCGAAGCGATGATAACACCTGCCAATGACAGCGGCAGAAAGACTTTCCAGCCCAAGCGCATCAGTTGGTCATAACGATAACGTGGATAAGCTGCACGCAACCAGATAAAGACAAACAGCAGGAACGAAATTTTCAAAAACAGCCAGACAGGCCCTGGAATGAAGGACAAGTAATCAAACGGTGGCAACCAGCCGCCCATAAACAAAACAGCGGTGAAGGCCGCCATCATGATCATATTGGCATATTCCCCAAGGAAGAACAGGGCAAAAGCCATGCCGCCATATTCCACATTATAGCCCCCAACCAGTTCAGCCTCAGCTTCTGGGAGGTCAAAGGGATGGCGGTTGGTTTCTGCCACGCATGAGATGAAGAACATCACTGCAAATGGGAAAAGCGGTGTAAACATAAACCAGACATCACGCTGGGCCTCAACGATATCACTTAAATTCAGGGACCCAGTGAAGACCAGTACGGTGATGATAATGAACCCCATGGAAACTTCATAAGAAACCATTTGTGCCGCAGAACGAAGCGCTCCTAAAAAGGCATATTTGGAGTTTGAGGCCCAGCCTGCCATCAAAATGCCATAGACCCCAAGACCTGAAACCGCAAACAGGTAAAGCACGCCAACGTTAATATCTGACAGCACCATACCTTCATCAAACGGAATAACCGCCCAGGCGATCAGGGCAAGGATCAAGGTTAGACAAGGCGCAATTAAAAAGACACCCCGACTGGCCCCGGTTGGAATAATGATTTCCTTGAGGAAAAGCTTTAAACCATCGGCCAGCGGCTGTAATAAGCCCCACAACCCTACAACATTTGGCCCGCGCCGCATATGCATAGAGCCAATGACTTTTCGTTCAGCCAGTGTCAGATAGGCAACTGCCCCCATGACAGGGCCAACGATTGCGACGATCTTAATCACAATCCAGAGTGTCGGCCAAATATAACCGTCCCAAAGTTCAGCCATGTGTACCAATCCTTTGTTGCGGGTTGATCAAAGCCTCGGTGCATTCTGCCATCGTTTTGGACACGCGGCTAACCGGGTCTGTCATGTAATAATTTGTAATCGGTGACATCAGTACGGTTTCAACTGTCACGCCTGCTGTGCCAAAATCTTCCCAGTCAGCTTTCTGAATTTCATCAGGATGAGCGAAAGTCGGGCTGATTTCAGCCAGTTTTGTACGCAGTTGGGACAAGCTGTCAAACGGTAATGGATTATTCATTGCGCCAGATAAAGCACGTAAAATTGTCCAGTCTTCCTTGGCTTCCCCCGGTGGGAAAACCGCCTTGTAGCCATATTGCATACGACCTTCGGTATTGACGTACATACCGTCTTTTTCTGTATAGGCCGACCCCGGTAAAATGACATCGGCACAGTGTGCGCCCGCATCACCATTATGGCCTTGGTAAATAACGAAGGAGCTTTCAAGCTTGCTGGTGTCAATCTCATCGGCCCCTAACAAATACACGACCTCAGCATTGCCGTTGACGATATCCGTTGTATCCATGGCGCCAACACCGGGGATGAAATCCATTTCCAGTCCGGCCACACGGGCTGCAGCTGTGTGTAGAACGTTAAAGCCATTCCATTCATCAGAAACAAAGCCGTATTTATCAGCAATTTCTTTGGCAAGGGCCAAGATCGCAGTCCCATCTCCACGAGCCAGTGCCCCCTGACCTAAAATCAGCATGGGCTTGGTCGCGTTTTTCAAGACCTCAGCATAAGGGATTGAGCCATCAATGATTGCTTTAAGCGTATCAGCGGTATTTCCCAGATGCTCTGTTTTATAGGTCAGATCAATATTTCCCCCAACAACGGCTGGGGTGAAACCATGATTGATATAACGTTTGCGCAAACGGGCATTGATAATCGGGGCCTCCCAGCGGGGGTTAGATCCAATGATCAAGCAGGCATCCGCCTCATCAATACCGGCGATTGTGCTGTTAAACAGATAAGAGGCGCGCGAGGCAGTATCCAGTTTTGCCCCATCCTGGCGACAGTCAATGTTTTGAGAGCCAAGCATTTCAGCAAACATTTTAAGGGCAAACATGGATTCAGCATCAACCATGTCTCCGGCAAGGGCTGCAAACTTCTTACCGTCCATCCCTTTTAACTTTTCTGCGATCGCTGCAAAAGCCTCATCCCAACTGGCAGGTTGCAGTTTCCCCTCTTTGCGCACATAGGGGCGATCCAGGCGTTGTTTTTTCAAACCATCAATGGCGTAGCGCCCCTTATCAGCCAGCCATTCTTCGTTCACCTCTTCATTCAGACGGGGCAATACACGAAGAACTTCATTCCCACGGCTGTCTAAACGGATATTGCTGCCAACAGCGTCAAACACATCAATGCTTTGCGTTTTTTGCAGTTCCCAAGGTCGTGCGGTATAGCTATAGGGTTTGGAGGTCAACGCCCCAACAGGGCACAGGTCCACAAGATTTCCGGCCAGTTCCGTTTCAATCGCCTTTTCAACATAGGTACCGATTTCGGTGTAATCACCGCGATAGGTCCCACACATATCGGAGGTGCCAGCAATTTCTTCGGTAAAACGTACGCAACGGGTACAGTGAATACAGCGTGTCATAAAGGGACGAATAATCGGACCGAAGTCTTTTTCCTTAACGGCCCGTTTGTCTTCGCTGTAACGGCCTTTATCGCCACCATAAGCCATAGCCTGGTCTTGCAAGTCACATTCGCCCCCTTGATCACAAATCGGGCAATCCAGCGGGTGGTTGATCAGCAAGAATTCCATCACGCTTTCACGGGCCTTGCGGACCTTTTCATTATCAGTATGGATGACCATGCCTTCCCCTACAGGCATAGCGCAAGAGGCAATGAGCTTCGGTGCGCGTTCCATTTCCACCAGACACATCCGGCAGTTTCCGGCAATGGATAGGCGCTCATGATAACAAAAACGCGGGATTTCAATACCAGCCTGTTCACAGGCTTGCAGGACAGACAACCCGTTTTCAACTTCGATTTCATTACCGTTAATTGTCAGTTTTGGCATTTACTCCCCTCCCTCATGCCGCATCGTTTTTTGCAGCATGATAAGCTGCAATGCGGGCTTCCAACTCGGGTCGGAAATGTTTAATCAGGCCCTGAATCGGCCAGGCAGCGGCATCGCCAAGGGCACAAATTGTATTGCCTTCAACCTGTCGGGTAACAGATTCCAGCAAATCAATTTCTTCAACGGTGGCATTACCAACGACCATGCGGTGCATCATGCGCTGCATCCAGCCCGTACCTTCACGACAAGGGGTACATTGCCCACAGCTTTCATGATGGTAAAAATCGGAAAGCCGGGTAATGGCCTTGATGATATCGGTATCTTTTTTCATGACAATCACAGCAGCGGTTCCCAAGCCAGAGCCATGTTCGCGCAGCCCATCAAAATCCATGATGGCCTTATCACATTGTTCCTTATTCATCACAGGAACAGATGATCCACCGGGGATGACGGCCATCAAATTATCCCAGCCGCCAATCACCCCGCCACAATGGGTTTCCAGAAGTTCACGCAAGGTAATCCCCATGGCATCTTCCACCACACAGGGGCGCTCCACATGACCGGAAATGCCATAGAGTTTCGTTCCGGTGTTATTTTCCCGACCAATACTGGAGAACCAGGCTGCCCCACGTCGCAGAATTTCTGGGGCAACGGCAATGGACTCCACATTATTTACAGTTGTTGGGCAACCATAGAGACCTGCCCCAGCTGGAAATGGTGGCTTGAGGCGCGGCTGTCCTTTTTTACCTTCAAGGCTTTCAATCAGGGCTGTTTCTTCCCCACAGACGTAAGCCCCGGCCCCACGGTGAACATAAAAATCAAAGTCCCAGCCGTGAATATTATTTTTCCCGATCAGTTTATTTTCATAACATTCATCAATTGCGGCTTGTAGGGCTTCGGCTTCGCGGTAAAATTCGCCACGGACATAGATGTAACACGTATGCGCCTGCATGGCGAAAGAGGCAATTAAGGCCCCTTCGATCAGGGTATGGGGATCATTGCGCATAATCTCACGATCTTTACAGGTACCCGGTTCCCCTTCATCCGCATTGATCACCAGATAATGGGGGCGCTCCCCGACTTCTTTGGGCATGAAGCTCCATTTAATGCCTGTGGAAAAGCCAGCCCCACCGCGACCACGAAGGCCGGAGGCTTTCATTTCTTCAATGATCCAGTCGCTGCCTTTTTCAAGAATCGCCTTGGTGCCATCCCAACAGCCACGTGATTGTACACCTTTGAGGGACTTATCCTTGAGGCCATAGATATTGGTGAAAATGCGGTCTTTATCACTCAGCATTCGCCATCTCCCGTCAATGTGGTTGGGCCACCAAGCGGTGCAGCCCCTTGGCGACCATTATAAGGTCCCGTTCTAGGCTGTTGACCATTGCGCAAGTCATGGATGATCTGTTTGGCATTATCGGCTGTCAGGTCTTCGAAATAATCATCATTGATCTGCATCATCGGGGCATTGGAACAGGCCCCGAGACATTCCACTTCCCACAAGGTAATCAAACCATCTGCGGATGTTTCACCCGTGTTGATCTCAGCTGTTTCCTGAACGGCTTTGACAATGTCGTCAGACCCGCGCAGCCAGCAGGAAATATTGGTACAAACCTGAACATGGTGTTTGCCCACAGGCTCTTTATTAAACATGGTATAGAAGGTTGCGACTTCATATACCCGTGTTGGGGCCATTCCCAGCATCTCCGCCACCATATCCATGGCTGCACGGGGTAACCAACCGTGTTGGCGCTGTGCTAAATCCAGCAAGGGCATGCAGGCGCTTTGTTGTTTACCTTCCGGATATTTGGTGATGTGCTGTTTTGCACGTTCCAGATTTTCTGTCGTAAAGGCAAAGCTGTCAGGTTGTTGAAACGTTATATTGCTCATCGGTCAATCTCCCCGAAAACGATATCCAGAGACCCGATATTGGCCGTGATATCAGCCAGCATATGTCCGCGTGACAAGAAATCCATGGCTTGTAAATGTGCAAAGCCCGGTGCCCGGATATGACAGCGATAGGGTTTGTTGGACCCATCTGAAACCAGATAAACGGCAAACTCCCCTTTTGGGGCTTCAACTGCACAGTATGTTTCACCTGCCGGGACTTTGAACCCTTCTGTGAAGAGTTTGAAGTGATGGATCAAGGCTTCCATTGAGGTTTTCATTTCCCCGCGTTTTGGCGGTGAAAACTTGTTATCTGTACATTTCACGGGCTCGCCTACACAGTCATCCAGCTTGTCACAGGCTTGAATAATAATTTTGCAGGTTTCATACATTTCCAAAATGCGTAGATAGTAGCGGGTGAAACAATCGTTTTTGCCCTTCCCCACAGGGATGTCGAAATCAAATTCTTCATAAGAATCATAAGGCTGGCTTTTACGCAAATCCCATGGGACACCACATCCACGCAAGTTTGGGCCGGAAAACCCCCAGTCCTGTGCGTCTTCAAGTGCAATAACACCGATGTCGACGGTACGCTGGCGGAAAATACGGTTATCGGTCAGCAAGGTTTCAATATCTTTGACAACCTGGGGAAAACGTTCAGCCCAGGCTCGGACATCATCTGTCAATCCTGCGGGGATATCCTGAGCTACTCCACCGGGGCGGTAATAGTTCATATGCATACGTGCTCCGCAGGCCCGTTCGCAAAATTCATACAGGACTTCACGTTCTTCAAACCCCCAAAGAAACGGGGTCATGGCCCCGACATCCATGGCATAGGAACAAACGTTCATCAGGTGATTTTGGATACGCCCGATTTCTGAAAAAAGTACACGGATATACTGCCCCCGTTTGGGAACCTCCATCCCGGTTAGTTTTTCAATCGCTAAACAAAAGGCATGTTCCTGATTTTGCGGGGCAACATAATCAAGGCGATCAAAATATGGTGTGCCTTGTTGATAGATTTTATGTTCCAGCAGTTTTTCTGTACCCCGATGGAGAAGCCCGATATGTGGGTCTGCTCGATCAACAATCTCACCATCCATTTCCAGCACAAGGCGCAGTACACCATGGGCTGCGGGGTGTTGGGGGCCAAAGTTGAGGTTGTAGTTTTTAATCTGATTGTCAGACATTTACGCATTGCCCTCCGCTTTTTCATCACCGGGTAAGACGCCTTGAATCCCCTCCCATGGGGATAGGAAATCAAAGTTACGGAAGTCTTGTGTCAATTTAACCGGCTCATAAACAACGCGCTTTTGTTCATCGTCATAACGGAGTTCAACATAACCAGTAAGTGGAAAATCCTTGCGCAAGGGATGACCTTCAAAGCCATAATCGGTCATAATACGGCGCAAATCGGGATGACCATCAAAATAGATGCCATATAGGTCCCAAGCTTCACGTTCAAACCAGCCTGCCGCACTAAACAAGCTTGTGACACTGGGGACTGGTGTGTCTTCATCAGTTGTAATCTTGATCCGTGCCCGCAGATTATGACTTGTACTCAACAAATTATAAACAACGTCAAAACGTTCTTCGCGTTCAGGGTAATCAACCCCACACACATCCATGAGAAACTTGAACTGACAATTGGCATCATCGCGCAAGAATTTAAGAACCTTGATGATCGCATCACGTCGGGCGTGCAAGATAAGTTCACCATTCTTAATTTCTGTTTCGGTGACTTCCTGCATCAGTTTGACGGCGATAATGTCGGAAAGCTCGTTTAAGGCTTCAATCATAGATATCCCCTTTTCCTAGCGAAACAGTGTGCCTGTGCGGCGAATTTTCTTCTGGAGTTGAAGAATGCCATACAGAAGGGCTTCAGCCGTTGGGGGGCAACCCGGTACATAGATATCAACGGGAACGATGCGATCACAGCCTCGCACAACGGAATAGGAATAATGATAATAGCCTCCACCATTGGCACATGATCCCATGGAAATCACATAGCGCGGTTCGGCCATTTGGTCATAGACACGGCGAAAGGCCGGTGCCATTTTATTGGTAAGTGTCCCAGCAACGATGATGACATCGGATTGTCGTGGGCTTGGGCGAGGTACAACGCCAAAACGGTCAAGGTCATAACGAGCCATATAAGCGTGCATCATTTCAACAGCACAACAGGCCAAACCAAACGTTAACGGCCATAAGGACCCGGTACGTGCCCAATTCACAACTTTATCGACTTGCGCTACAACAAAGCCGCGATCCTGAATTTCATCCGTTACAGCTTTGAGCAAATCATCTTGTGCCGCCCCGGCAGGGGTAAGTGCCTGAGAGCCGGGTTTGGAATCTACTCCCATTCCAAAGCTCCTTTCTTCCATTCATATATGAAACCGATGGTGAGAACGCCCAGAAAGACCATCATCGACCAAAAACCGAACAAGCCAATATGTCCCAGCGAAATCGCCCAAGGAAAGAGAAAGGCAACTTCAAGGTCAAAAATAATAAAGAGGATGGCGACAAGGTAAAAACGTACATCAAATTTTGTACGGGCATCTTCAAAGGCAGCAAAACCACATTCAAAGGCGGAATTCTTTTCTGTGTCGGGCTTTTGTGGTGACACAATAAAGGGGGCAAGAATCATGATGCCAGCGATTACAATCGCAATTGCCAAGAAGATAATAATTGGCAAATATTCTAACAGGAGTGCTTCCATCGTAGCGTCCCTTTTTACCTTACGTTAGTTCGCAAGGCTTCTAACAAACAAATTTTCCAAAGAGAATATCGGCCATTTACGTCACAACATAAACTTACGTAAAGTCGATCTCCCCTTCAGATCACGGGTATTATTTTTTATACCCTTGTTGCGCCATACACCTGTTTTCAATAACAGGTTTACCGACAATAAAGTGGCGAGAGTGACGGGACTCGAACCCGCGGCCTTCGGCGTGACAGGCCGACGCTCTAACCAACTGAGCTACACCCCCACGTTTGTCATTTTTAAAAGAGTAACGCTATAAGTCCTTTCAGGCAAATGGAAAAACTGTGTTTTGTGAAGAGTTTATAAAGAAAATGAGAGAACGGTTTTTCGGTTAGAAAACAGTCGTGCAAAATAGGCTATTTAGAAAGAGGGAAAAGAAACCGTGTAAGGTTTTGAATTTTATAGCTGAACGCAAAAAGGCCGTCGCAATGACGGCCTTTTGAAGATGGTGGGCGACGAGAGATTCGAACTCCCGACCCCCTCGGTGTAAACGAGGTGCTCTAACCAGCTGAGCTAGTCGCCCTTCTTAGCATCTTTATCTCTGCGAAGAGAGTGAATGGTGGGCGACGAGAGATTCGAACTCCCGACCCCCTCGGTGTAAACGAGGTGCTCTAACCAGCTGAGCTAGTCGCCCTAAGAAGTTGACGTGTTTATAATTGAATTTTTTAGCTATGCAATAGTTATTTTAAGAAAAATGATATTTTTTTTGAAGTGCTTAGAAGGATCCCTAAAAAAGTAAAACCGGCTAGCTTTCGCCAACCGGTTCCACAGGATACATGAACTTATGAATCTTAGTTCACAGCGTCCTTCAAGCCTTTACCAGCTTTAAATTTCGGCTGTTTAGAAGCCGGAATTTGAATTTTTTCGCCGGTGCGCGGGTTGCGGCCTTCAGAAGCAGCACGTTGTGCTACAGAGAAAGTGCCGAAACCGACGAGACGAACCTCGTCACCTGATTTAAGTGCATCAGTGATAGCGCCGAAAACGCCGTCAACTGCTTTAGAAGCGTCAGCCTTTGAAAGGCCAGTACCAGAAGCTACTGCAGCCACAAGATCGTTCTTGTTCACCTGGGCCCCCTATAAAGTGGTTATTATTTAAATAAAGCGAAGACTTTTGATCGTTACCAACCAATCGTCGAAGACGCGCAAAGTTTACTTTCGCCAAATCATGCAGTCAATCGAAGATACGTTGAAAGTCGCAGTTTTTTCACTTTTTTCAGTCTATTAATTCAAGGGCTGATATTTACGGTCATCAAGAATGATGAAATTTAACCTACAATGGCATAAATAGAGTTATTCAAATAAAAACGCCGCCCACATAAGAGGCGGCGCTTTCAAAGATTCTCTAAGAAAAGTCTAATGTGTCACAACACCGTTAGATTCTTCATCTGATTTGCCTTTTGACATTTCAGATTGATTCTCTTTTTCTTCATCCCATTCAATGGGAACAAGCGGGGCGCTTAAGGCTTTTTCCAAAACTTCATCCACCCACTGAACGGCAATAATATCAAGCCCACGTTTGACGTTGTCCGGGATTTCCTTGAGGTCTTTTTCATTATCACGTGGAATTAAGACCGTTTTGATACCTGCACGGTGTGCGGCCAAAAGCTTTTCTTTCAGTCCACCAATTGGCAGAACGCGACCGCGCAAAGTAACCTCACCCGTCATCGCAACATCTTTACGAATAGGAATACCAGTCAGTGCTGAAACAATTGACGTCACCATACCGACACCGGCACTTGGGCCGTCCTTTGGTGTGGCCCCTTCCGGGACGTGAACATGAATATCTTTTTTGCTAAAGACTGTCGGTTCAATACCAAAAGAAATGCTTCGTGACTGAACATAAGTCGTTGCAGCCTGAATTGATTCTTTCATCACATCGCCAAGCTTACCGGTTGATTGGGCCACGCCCTTCCCCGGTGTGACAACAGCTTCAATGGAAAGAATTTCACCACCGACTTCTGTCCAGGCCAGACCTGTGACAACGCCGACCAGATCTTCTTCCTCAACTTCGCCATAACGGAATTTCTTCACGCCCGCATATTTTTCAAGGTTGCGTGACGTAATGGAAACTTTCTCAGATTTTTGAAGCAAGATATCGCGTGTGGCTTTGCGACACAGCATGGCAATTTCACGTTCCAAATTACGCACCCCGGCTTCACGGGTGTAATAGCGGATCAGGTCACGAATTGCACCTTCGGAAATCGTCCATTCCCCTTCTTTCAAACCAGCAGCTTTTTTCTGTTTTGAAATCAGGTGACGTTGGGAAATTTCAACCTTTTCATCTTCTGTATAACCTGAAAGACGCAGGATCTCCATACGGTCGAGCAGTGGTTGCGGCATGTTCAACGAGTTGGCCGTTGTGACAAACATCACGTCAGACAAATCGTAGTCCACTTCCATATAATGATCCTGGAACTTGTCATTTTGTTCTGGGTCAAGAACTTCCAACAAGGCAGAAGCTGGATCACCACGGAAGTCGCTGCCCATTTTTTCAATCTCGTCCAACAGGAAAAGAGGGTTGGACGCTTTGGCTTTTTTCATGCCCTGAATGATTTTACCCGGCATAGAGCCAATATATGTACGGCGATGGCCACGAATTTCAGATTCATCACGCACCCCACCCAGTGCCATACGGACATATTTACGACCTGTCGCACGAGCAATGGATTTACCCAATGATGTTTTACCCACACCTGGAGGGCCGACCAGACACAGGATCGGGCCTTTCATCTTTTTGGTACGTTGCTGCACGGCCAAATATTCAAGAATACGTTCTTTGACTTTTTCCAGACCGTAATGGTCTTCATTCAAAATCTTTTCGGCCAGAGCCAAGTCCTTTTTGACTTTGGAACGCTTCTTCCACGGGATTGTCAGCATCCAATCCAGATAGTTGCGCACAACGGTGGCTTCTGCTGACATCGGGCTCATGGATTTAAGCTTTTTCAACTCGCCCAAAGCCTTTTCACGGGCTTCTTTGGAAAGCTTGGTTTTCTTGATCTTTTCTTCGAATTCGGTGTTTTCATCCTTACCGTCTTCACCTTCGCCCAATTCATTTTGAATCGCCTTGAGCTGTTCGTTCAGATAGTACTCACGTTGTGATTTTTCCATCTGACGCTTCACGCGGTTACGGATTTTCTTTTCGACTTGAAGAACACCGATTTCAGTCTCCATGAAGGAGAAGACTTTTTCCAAACGGTCAATCACAGCTGGCATTTCCAGAAGTTCCTGTTTTTCAGAAATCTTCAATGCCAGATGGGAAGCCACTGTATCGGCCAGTTTGCCGGAACCTTCAATTTGATTGATGGATACCATCACTTCCGGTGGAACTTTTTTGTTCAGATTTACATATTGTTCAAACTGGGTAACGACAGAACGGCCTAAAGCTTCGACTTCTTCTGCCTCGCCTTCGGTTTCTGAAATGTCGCTGACACGTGCCTGAAAAAAATCTTCCGTTTGGGTATATTCATCAATGCGGGCACGACGGCCCCCTTCGACGAGCACTTTGACTGTCCCATCAGGCAGCTTGAGAAGTTGCAGAACAGTAGAAACTGTCCCGACTTCGTAGATATCTTCGGCTTTTGGATCATCATCAGTTGCATTTTTTTGAGCAACCAAAAGAATTTGCTTATCTTCTTTCATGACATCTTCAAGCGCACGAACTGATTTTTCACGCCCGACAAAAAGCGGCACGATCATATGCGGGAAGACAACAATGTCACGAAGCGGCAGGACGGGGTATGTACCGTCAGAAGTATTTTCGAACATAAGACCCTTTTTCAAAACTGTCTGTTCATTTGATGCGATCCCATGCATTGGCAATCGCGTTAAGTCATCTTAGACCAAAAAGAATTTAGCTCCCAAGAAGAAAACTTCAAGGGAGCTAAAAAAATAACGAAATTATATGAAATTTCTGTTTACGCGCTTGAATCAGCCTCTTCCGGCTTATCAGCGTAGATCAGCAGTGGGGCAGCAGAACCATCGACAGCCTCTGTATTTACCACAACTTCATCAACATTATCCTGGCTTGGCAGGTCAAACATGGTATCCAGTAGGATTCCCTCCATGATTGAACGTAAGCCACGTGCGCCCGTTTTACGTTCGATTGCCTTATCTGCAATAGATTCCAAGGCACCTTCGGTAAAGGTCAGTTCAGAATCTTCCATATCAAAGAGGCGCTGATATTGTTTAACCAATGCGTTCTTCGGTTCAGTCAAGATACGAACAAGGGCTTCGTTATCTAAATCTTCCAACGTTGCCAAAACAGGCAAACGACCAACAAATTCCGGGATCAGGCCGAATTTCAGCAAATCTTCCGGTTCCATGTCGTGCAGGATATCCCCTACCCCACGGTCATCATCGCTACGAACATCAGCACCAAAACCGATGGAGGTATCACGGCCACGATCAGAAATAATTTTGTCAATGCCAGCAAAGGCACCGCCGCAGATGAACAGGATATTGGTCGTGTCAACTTGCAGGAATTCCTGTTGCGGGTGTTTGCGGCCCCCTTGTGGTGGAACGGAAGCAACTGTGCCTTCCATAATTTTCAACAGGGCTTGCTGCACACCTTCACCCGATACGTCACGGGTGATGGACGGGTTATCAGATTTGCGTGAAATCTTGTCGACTTCATCAATATAGACGATACCACGTTGGGCACGTTCCACATTATAGTCAGCAGCTTGCAGCAATTTCAGAATGATATTTTCAACGTCTTCACCCACATACCCGGCTTCAGTCAAGGTTGTCGCATCAGCCATAGTGAATGGAACATCCAGAATACGTGCCAGTGTTTGGGCGAGAAGAGTTTTACCGCAACCTGTTGGGCCAACCAGCAGAATGTTTGATTTTGCCAGTTCAACCTCGCCTGTTTTACCAAGATGGTTCAGGCGCTTGTAATGGTTATGGACAGCAACGGACAAAACGCGTTTTGCATGGCGTTGGCCGATTACATAATCTTCAAGAACATCAAAAATTTCTTGTGGGGAAGGAACGCCTTCTTCCGATTTGGACAGGTTGGTTTTGCTTTCTTCACGGATAATATCCATGCAGAGTTCAACACATTCGTCACAAATGAAAACGGTAGGACCGGCGATCAGTTTACGGACTTCATGTTGGCTTTTGCCACAGAAGGAACAGTAGAGTGTGTTTTTTGAGTCGTCACCGGAAGACTTAGTCATGATTACTCCGTATGCGGTGCTTGTTTTACACCTGTTTGAATTCTTATCTCTATAGACAGCTTAGCCCGAGTTGAGAGTCAACTACAATGCCTAAAATGAACTTTTCGACAGGAAAGTGTCATAAATTATACGTATGGATGTCACGCACAGATTACAAGCATATGAAAACGCCCGCTTAAAGAGAGCGGGCGCTTTATTTTTTTATTCTGCGTCTTCGCTGCCGGGGCGTGTGGCGACAACTTCGTCAATCAAGCCGAAGTCTTTGGCTTCATCCGGCGTCATGAAACGGTCACGTTCGAGTGCTGATTCGATGTCATCATAATTTTGCCCAGTATGGTGTACATAGATTTCATTCAGACGTTTTTTCAAAGACAAAATTTCTTGAGCCTGAATTTGAATGTCTGTCGCCTGACCTTGCGCCCCACCGCTTGGCTGGTGCACCATGATACGGGAGTTCGGCAGCGCATAACGTTTGCCTTCAGCCCCTGCAGCCAAGAGCAGGGAGCCCATGGAACACGCCTGACCCAAACAAACTGTAGAAACGTCCGGGCGGATATATTGCATGGTGTCATAGATGGACAGGCCGGACGTCACAACACCACCGGGGGAGTTGATGTACATGGCAATGTCTTTATCCGGGTTTTCAGATTCCAAGAACAGAAGCTGGGCACAGATCAGGCTGGCCATATGATCTTCCACCTGCCCTGTGACAAAGATGATACGTTCTTTTAACAGGCGGGAATAAATGTCATAGGCGCGTTCACCACGGTTTGTGGTTTCTACAACCATTGGGACCAGATTGCTCATTACGCTAAGAGGATCGTGCATTATTTTTTGTTCCATGTTTTGCAGTAAAAAACCCACCCTGTTTTCACAAGGTGGGTTTAAATTACGAAGCCTTTTCCAATCTAGCAAGGGGAAGATGTGGAAAATGGCGAAAAAGATGTTTCTTATTCAGAAGCTTCTTCTTCTTTAGCCGCTGCCTTTTTCTTGGCCGGGGCCTTTTTCTTTGCAGCTGCTTTTTTCTTTGGCTTTTCTTCTTCTTCGTCATTCAAAGAATTCAGCAGGTCATCTGCGGAAACTTCTTTGTCTGTGACGTCTGCCAATTCAAGAATGAAATCGACGACTTTTTCTTCAAACAACGGTGCGCGCAGAGATTCGATTGCTTGCGGGTTGTTTTTGAAATATTCGAATACAGCCTGTTCTTGGCCCGGGTAGCGTGTTGCTTCCTGCATGATCGCCTGGTTCAGGTCTTCCTGATTCAGTTCGATTTCATTAACGCGACCAACTTCGGCCAGAACCAAACCAAGACGTACGCGACGCTCAGCGATAGATGCGTATTCTGTTTTCAACTCGTCATCAGACTTGTCTTTGTCTTCTGCGTCGATTGCATCTGGGTTATTTTTGCGTGTTTCTTCGTATTGTGACCAGATTTGGTTCACTTCACCGTCAACCAGTGTTTGCGGCAATTCGAAAGAGTGTGCTTCGTCCAGTGCGTCCAGCAGATGCTTTTTAACGTGCTGGCGTGTCATTTGGTCGAATTCTTTGGAACGTTCTTCACGAATCGCATCTTTCAATGCATCCAGTGTTTCCATGCCGACTTTTTTCGCGAGTTCGTCATCAAGTTCAGCCGGAACAACTGTGCGAATTTCGTTCACAGTACATTTGAAAACAGCATCTTTGCCTTTGAGGTTTTCTGCGCCGTAATCGTCTGGGAATTTAACTTCAACGTCTTTTTCTTCGCCAGCTTTCATGCCGATCAGTTGATCTTCGAAGCCCGGAATGAAAGTACCAGAACCGATTTCGAGGTTGTAGTTTTCACCTTTACCGCCTTCGAATTCTTCACCGTCAACAGAACCAACAAAGTCGATCACTGCGATGTTGCCTTTTGCAACTTTCTTGGCCTTGGACTTAGCTGGCTCAGAAGATTTGTTGCTATCAGCAATGCGTTGCAGTGTTTCGTCGATTTCTTCGTCTTTAACCGGAACAACCAGACGCTCCAGAGAAACTTTTTTGAAGTCCATCAGATCGAATTCGGGGAACAGCTCAACAGCCATTGTGAATTCCAGATCTGTGCCTTCTTCGAATTTTGTGATTTCGATTTTAGGCTGAGCTGCTGGACGCAGTTCATTGTCTTCAATCGTTTTAGAAGAAGCTTCGTTTACTGCGCCTTCCAGAACTTCACCCATAACGGACTGGCCGTATTTCTGACGAAGGATTTTCGCCGGAACTTTACCTGGGCGGAAACCCGGAATTTTGATGGTTTTGGAAATTTCGCCAAGGCGAGTAGTAACTTTTTCTTCGATATCTGCTGCAGCAACAACTACAGAATATTCACGGTTAAGACCTTCGGCCTTAGTTTCAGTAACCTGCATGTCTGAAATCTCTATAATAAGATGAGTTATACGAATTCGTCTGTTGAATTCGGTGTGGCTGCTAGATCGAATAAAGAGATTTTTTGGTGCGGGTGGAGGGACTTGAACCCCCACGGCTTGCGCCACCAGAACCTAAATCTGGCGTGTCTACCAATTTCACCACACCCGCAATGTCAAAAAATCGTATTCGTAAGCGCCGAACGCCTCGAATTCAATTGCGCGACACTCTATACATAACTTTGCGCAAGTCAATACGCAGAATCTTATTTTTGTAATGTTTTTATCACCAAAGGCAAAAAATCACCGATATCTTCGGCAATAAGGCCCGCTCCAGCCTCTTCCGCACAACGTCCATGGAACCATGCGCCCAGACATCCCGCTTCAAAGGCACCTAAGCCCTGGCACATCAGCCCAAGACAAATCCCGGCCAGAGAATCCCCACTACCTGCCGTTGCCAGCCAGGGGGTGCCTGTCGTGTTAATAACAGCACGCCCATCTGGCGAGGCAATGACCGTATCTGGACCTTTTAGCAAAACTGTACATTGGGAAAGGCGGGCCGCTATTCTTGCCTTTTCAACTTTACTTCCGGAAATTTCAGGGAAAAGGCGGGCAAACTCCCCTTCATGCGGGGTGAGAAGAGTTTCACCACCACGTCTTTGCCACTGCCAGTCATCCAGCATGCTGAGGGCATCGGCATCCAATATAAGGTGGCGCTTAGATTGTAACAGCATGTGCACCATGGACTTGCGCCTGTCCCCAATCCCCAAGCCGGGGCCAATCAGATAAGCATTTTTGCGAGGATCACTTAAGAGTTTATCAAGACTTGCATTGGAAACAATATTGCCTGCTTCGCCCTGACGGTAGACCATATAAGCACTGCCATGGGCATTGATGGTCAAAAGCCCTGCCCCAACCCGTCTGGCACAAATAGCAGCCAGTCTTGTTGCCCCGGTCATTTGTGGACCACCCACAATAACACCATGCCCCCGGTGATATTTATGTCCCTCAATATCAGGCCAGGGGAAAAACTCTTGAGGGTGATTGATTTCACATTTGGGGTCAATTTCTTCGATAACGGCATCAGGAATGCCAATGTCTGTGACAACAAGTTCCCCACACAGTTTTTTCGCGGGGTAAAGGTAATGTCCGGTCTTTGGGCGACAAAATGTGACCGTTAGATCTGCTGGTAATGTGGTACCAAGCACCTGTCCGCTTTCACCATGAAGGCCACTGGGGGTATCAACGGCAACGATGGGAACGTTAAGGGCTTTCGCTTTTTCCAAGGTTTGGGCAATAATTCCTTCAACATTGCGCACCAATCCTGCACCGAAAATCGCATCAACGATCAGGTCAGTACCGTCTAGCTGTTCAGGAGCAAGTGGATGTATCTCTTCTGTCCAGCGATCAGCATTAATTTTTGCATCGCCTTTTAAGCTATTTTGATCTCCGAGAAGAAGGACTTTGACCTGAATCCCGCGTTCTTTCAACAAACGGGCAATGACAAATCCATCCCCACCATTATTGCCCGGACCACATAAAATGACAGTTTGTTTCGGGCTCCAGCGTTGGGTGATTTCACGTACAATGGAAAGTCCGGCGGCTTCCATCAGCTCGACACCGGGAATCCCGCTTGCGATGGTAAGGCGGTCTGCCTCATACATTTCTTCTACAGTTAAAAGGCGGTTTTTCGTATTTTTTCCCATCGCTTCCTTGCCTTTGACTACAACAGCTTTTAAATAGCAGATCAAAACGTAAACCATGAATGGTGTCAATTGTTGTGAGAGTCTTAGTCCTCGGTGCAGGTGTTGTGGGTACAGCGACCGCTTATTATTTAAATAAAGCGGGCCATGATGTTGTTGTACTTGATCGACAGGAAGCTGCCGGCATGGAAACCAGCTATGCCAATGGCGGGCAGATTGCGGCTGCTCATGCAGACCCGTGGGCCAGTCCTGCCACACCGTTTAAGGCGCTGAAATGGCTGGGGAGAAAAGATGCTCCCTTGCTTTTCCATCTCTTTCGCTTTGATCCAGCCTTGTGGAGCTGGTGTTTGCGTTTTTTAGGCAATTGTACAGCACAAAAAACAGACGTTAACATTGAACGCACCCTGCGTATTGCCTTACATAGTCGTAAATGTTTCAAAGACTTACGTAAAGAAGTTCAACTGGATTACGATAATCGTGAAGAAGGTATTATTCACTTTTATCGTAGTGAAAAAGAGTTTGATCTTGCTGTTCATGCTGCTGAAACCATGCGTAAATATGGCTTGGATCGCGAAGTTTTAAGCCCGACGCAATGTGTTCAAACAGAAGCAGCCCTGACATCGGTCAAAGATGAACTGGTTGGTGGCATTTATTCACAGGATGATGAAAGTGGTGACGCCCATCGTTTCACCCAACAGCTTGCCCAAATTGCACAAGGCAATGGGGTTGAGTTCAGGTATGATCATTCTGCGAAAAATCTACTTGTAGAAAAAGCTAAGGTCACAGGTGTGGCGACAAACCAGGGGGATATACGAGCCGATGCCGTTGTGGTTTGTCTGGGTAGTTTCAGCCGTCAGCTAATGGCAAAACATGGTATTCAGTTACCAATCTATCCGGCCAAGGGGTATTCCATCACCCTGTCCCTTCATACACCGCAAAAAGCCCCGACCGTAAGCTTGACTGACGATGAACATAAACTGGTTTTCAGTCGCCTTGGTGATCGCCTGCGCGTCGCAGGTACGGCAGAGCTTGGTGGTTATAGTACCGAGATGAATGAGGCTCGGGCACGATTGATCCTGAATAAGACCATGGATCTTTTTCCAGATTGTGCAAATCCAGATGATGTTGAATTTTGGACAGGTTTGCGACCAAAGACACCAGATAGTGTGCCAATTATGGGGGCATGTGCACTCGATTCTTTATATTTAAACACTGGACATGGGACATTGGGCTGGACCATGTCTTGTGGCTCTGCACAAATAATGGCAGATGTAATCAGCCAGAAAACGCCGGAAATTAGTCTTTCCGGGCTGGGTTTGGATCGCTTCTGAGTTGTGGCATCGCAGCATTGTCTTGCTAATTCATTTCCTTACGATAACAATTGCGCGTCAAAATAAAGATGCATTTACCAAGGAGGCTTGAATGTCGGCCAAGATTCTTACCATCGCCCAGCAAAAAGGTGGGGCGGGTAAAACGACTGTTGTGGCGCAACTGGCGGCTGCTTATGCGGCACAAAAGAAAAATGTCGCTCTTGTCGATATTGACCCTCAAGCAAGCTTGACCTCGTGGTTTGCAGAAAGAAAACGCACCTTGGCAGAAGATAACCGGATTGTGTTATCCAGTGTTGGTGGTTGGCGTTTGAAAAATGAGCTGGACCGCTTGAAACAAGATTTTGATGTGATTCTGGTTGATGCCCCCCCCCATGCACAGACCGAAGCCAATATCGCCATTCGTTATGCAGACCTTCTGGTGATCCCGGTTCAGCCTAGTCCTATGGATGTTTGGGCGACTGATCCGACCTTTAAACAGGCTAAAAAAGAAAAAACCGATGCGATTGTTTTGCTGAACCGGATCCCACCACGTGGGAAGCTTCTGGATAAAATCCGGGGAATGCTGGAAGAAGACGAACGACCCATGTTGACATCAACATTGGGCAACCGTGTAGCTTTTGCCGCCAGTATGATTGATGGGCTGGGTGTTGTGGAAACAGAAAAACGCAGTGCGGCGGCAACTGAGATTAAAGCTTTGGCAAAAGAAATCTGGGGTAAGTGCTGATTATGGCTAAATCGAACTCAGACCATACAGAATTCAATCAGGATGATGTGGAGGTTCTGTCCAAAGAGACGCCATTTAAAAATTACTTTCAAGTCGACAAATATGTCATGCGCCATAAGGTTCACGAAGGTGGCTGGTCTGAGCCCTTGATGCGTGAAATCTTTGAGCGTGGGCATGCTGTTGCCATTCTCCCTTATGATCCGGTTGAAGATGTTTTAATCCTGATTGAACAGTTTCGCCCCGGCGCGTTTGCCGCAGGCTATAATCCATGGCTTCTGGAAATTCCAGCAGGGATTATTGATGAAGGCCAGACACCGGAAGATGTTGCACGGCGAGAAACCCATGAAGAAACAGGTTGTACAGCAAAACGTGTGGAGTTCATCATGGATTATCTGGTGACACCGGGGGGATCAACAGAAAGTATGCACCTGTTCTGCGTTGAAATTTCCATAGATGAGGCTGTGGAGTTTGCCGGGCTTGAACATGAGGGTGAAGACATTCGTGTTCTTAAAGTGCCGCTCAAAGAGGCTTTAGCCAAGCTATCTTGTGGGCAAGTACATAATTCCATGAGTATTATTGCCCTACAATGGCTGCAACTTAACCATCATAATATACGCAAAAAATGGTGTAAATAAAATAAAATCACGCATATATTAGATTAAATATTGAATTATTCTACATTACGAACTATTTTCACTTCAAATGAGTTTCATATTGAAGAGAAAACCTATGGATATTCGTAACGGATTTGTCGGTACTGTTGGCAACACCCCCCTTATTCGCCTCAAGCAGGCTTCAGAAGAAACCGGATGTGAAATTTTGGCAAAAGCCGAGTTTCTCAATCCCGGAGGGTCCATTAAAGACCGCGCTGCCCTTGCTATTATTAAAGACGCCGAAGCCAAAGGTCTTCTTAAACCCGGCGGCGTGATCGTTGAAGGCACGGCGGGCAACACCGGAATCGGCATTGCCTTGGTTGGTCGTGCGCTTGGCTATCGCAGTGTGATTGTCATGCCGGAAACGCAAAGTCAGGAAAAGAAAGATATGCTGCGCTTGTGCGGGGCGGACCTTCGCCTTGTGCCAGCTGTTCCTTACAAAGACCCAAATAACTACGTGCATTATTCACGTCGTCTTGCTGAAGAGTTGGCTGAAACAGAAGAGAACGGTGCTATTTGGGCCAATCAGTTTGATAATGTGGCAAACCGTCAGGGCCATATTGATACGACAGCGCAGGAAATCTGGGATCAAACCGATGGGAAAGTCGATGGCTTTGTCTGTGCTGTGGGAACCGGCGGAACATTGGCCGGTGTATCTATGGGATTGAAGGCCCATAACAAAGATATTCAGATCGGGATTGCTGACCCTATGGGGGCAGCGCTCTATAACTACTATAAAAATGGTGAGCTAAAGGCCGAAGGATCATCTATTACCGAAGGGATCGGTCAAGGTCGTGTTACTGCCAACCTGGAAGGTGCGGTGATTGACCATGCTTATCAGATCCACGACGAAGAAGCTGTTCTTATTGCTTTTGACCTGTTGAAACAAGAAGGTCTATGTGTTGGTGGATCTTCCGGTGTGAATGTGGCTGGTGCTATCCGTTTGGCAAAAGACCTGGGCAAAGGCAAGACGATCGTCACTGTTTTGTGTGACAGTGGGACACGTTATCAAAGTAAGCTCTATAACCCGGAATTTTTGAAAAAGAATAATTTGCCCGTACCAGACTGGATGTAAGGTCAAGGGGGGAGCGAAAGTTCCCCCTTTTTCTTTGTAGGAATATAATTTTCCCTTGCGTTTGGTTGTGTGAATGTGCCCAATAGACACTACCGCCATAAAGCAAATAAGGGGATGATATGAATTTCAAAAACCCGCAAGGTCTTGTCAGTACACAATGGTTGGCCGATCATATGGATGCACCGGATGTGCATGTTGTTGATGCGAGCTATTTCTTACCGATTGAAGGTAAAAGCGCAAAAGATGCCTATATGGAAGCCCGTATTCCCGGTGCACAGTTTTTTGACGTGGATGAAATTGCGGATAATAAAAATCCCCTGCCCCACATGCTGCCGAGCCCCGAAAAATTTTCCTCACGTGTGCGTAAACTCGGCCTTGGTGATGGCATTCGTATTGTTGTCTATGATTCCCGTTTTGGCGGCTGTGCCGCAGCCCGTGTCTGGTGGACATTCCGTGTGTTTGGTCATGAAGATATTGCTGTCTTGGATGGCGGCCTAACAAAATGGATTGAAGAAGGCCGCCCTGTGGAAGAAGGCCCGGTAGAACCTGTTCAGGAACGCCATTTTACAGCGCGTAAAAACAATTTTATTGTGCGCGACAAGGTGCAGATGTTGAAAAATATTGAACGCAAACGTGAACAGGTTGTCGATGCCCGCTCTGTCGAACGTTATCGCGGCGAAGGCACGGAACCTTGGGATGTACATAAGGTTGGTAAGATCCCCAATTCTCACAACGTCCCTTGGGATCGTTTGATTGACTCGCAAAAAGGCGGTGTGTTTAAAACAGCTGAAGAAATCACAGCTATTTTTGATGAAGCTGGTATTGATCCGCGCAAACCGATGGTGGCAAGTTGTGGGTCTGGCGTGACAGCCTCTGTCCTAACCTTTGCTGCCTATTTGCTGGGAAATAAAGATGCTGCCGTTTATGACGGGTCCTGGGCCGAATGGGGTTCTGCTGACGACACACCGGTTGAATAATTAATTTACTGAAACGGATACAAAAGCCCCTGAAACGGGGCTTTTTCTATTGAAGATAACAGGCGAAACAATGAAAAAACAAACACACCTTTTACATGCCGGGCGTAATGCAAAAGAAAACTTCGGGATTGTTAACCCCCCTGTTTATCATGCCTCGACCGTTACCTTCCCCACCGTTGAGGCCATGAACAAGGCAGGTGAGAACCCAACAGAAGGGATCTATTATGGCCGCATGGCAACGCCAACTTCTCATGCGTTTGAAGAGGCAGTCGCCGCTCTTGAAGGGGCAGATAAAGCTATCGCCGTCCAATCTGGCTTGGCCGCAATTACCGGGGCAATTCTGGCTTTTGTAAAAAACGGGGATCATATTCTGGTGACAGATTCGGCTTACTTCCCAACCAAAAAGTTTTGCAATACGGTATTGAAAGGTTTTGGTGTTGAAACAACCTATTTTAATCCAACGATTGGAAGCAATATTGAAAAATTGATCCAGCCAAATACCAAGGTTATTTTTACAGAATCACCGGGGTCACTGACATTTGAAGTGCAAGATATCCCTGCCATTACAAAAGTTGCCAAAGACCATAAGATTATCACTATGATTGATAACACCTGGGCTGCGGGGTATTTCTTTAATGCCTTTGATCATGGGTGTGACATTTCCATTCAGGCGGCAACCAAATATATCGGGGGCCATTCCGATGTCATGTTGGGCACCATTGCCTTGGGTGATGATCTTTATAAAAAGGTCAAAACCTATGTGTATGGATTGGGCTATTGCGCCGCACCGGATGATTGTTATTTAGCACAACGCGGTATTCGTACCCTGCCCGCCCGTTTAAAAATTCATGAAGAAAATGGGATGAAACTGGCGTCCTGGCTAAAGGAACAACCAGAAGTCAAACGCGTTTTGCACCCGGCCTTTGAAGATTGTCCAGGCCATGACATTTTCAAGCGTGATTTTACCGGGGCGTGCGGGCTATTTTCTATCGTCTTGCAAGATCATTATAGTGAAAAGGCTGTAGCTTCCATGCTGGATGGAATGGAATTATTCCCCATGGGCTATAGCTGGGGGGGATATGAAAGCCTGATGATCCCATTTAACCCAAAGGGGGCCAGAAATGCCTCAAGCTGGGAAGATCAAGGTCCTTGCCTGCGCCTTCATGCCGGGCAGGAAAATGTTGAGGATTTGATCAATGATTTGGACAAAGGCTTTGAACGGTTGAACAAAGGCTGATCACCGGATATATAAGCAATAAGCACAGACGCAATAATGAATGAAAGCACGGCAAAATGGGCGAAGTGACCAAATATAAGGACGATACAAAAGCACAAGCCATTGGCAAAACCATCTTCAAATTAGCTGTGGTTTCCCTGTTTGTTGGCCTTGCCATGTCCTGGTTTGATATCACCCCCCAATCCATTATTGAGAATTTTGGGGAAAGTGTTGCCAAAGCTTATGCTATGTTGACAGGGTGGTTGCGATGGATGGTGCCCTACATCCTGTTAGGGGCAACTATCGTTGTACCCATTTGGGCTATTCTGGCCATCCTTCGACTGGGTGGTCGTAAAAAAGATTAGGCGGCTAAAACGTCGTCAATTGTCTTTTTCAATTCAACGGCTTTAACCGGCTTCATCAGGCAGGCATCAAAAATAGGGCCGGACATGTTGATGACATCCTTTGCATTAATGCGATTGCCCCCACCTGAGACAAGAATCGTTTTTGTTTTGCCTGCCACATTTTCAAGATGGGGCAAAATGGAAAAACAATCGCCATCTGGCAAAAACATATCCGTGATAACCAGATCGTATTGAGTTTTTGTTATTTTCTCAATTGCATCCTTACAGCTAAATGCAGGTTCAATTTCATAGCCACCAACCTCCAAGAAAATGCAGGTTGCTTCTGAAATTGTTACGTCATCTTCAATAAGTAATATTTTTGCAGTCATCAGTTCATGTTTTATTTATCACGCTTGTGATCCTGAACATAAATTAGGATGCCACAGATTAAAAATGTTTTTATTGCTTAAGGAGAGTTACGGATAAAAAAAGAGAAAATTACATCAAACGGTTGAGTAGTTTTAAAGAAATGGTTGATGTGAGTTCTTCAATGGGGAATGGTTTCTCAAAAAATGGGACTTTCATTCTTAAAAATTCCAGACGGTCAGTCTCTTCACAAAGGCCGGATAAGACAATCGGCATGGTTTCTGGATGCTTATCTAAAATAAGTTGGACCAACTCATAGCCGTTGATACCAGGCATCATAATATCAGTAATACAGACATCTACTTGCTCAGGCCCTTCCAGTAATGTGATGGCCTCTTCTCCGCTGGTAGCATAATGAAATGTCCAGTCTCCACTCATTTGATGAAGAATACGTTTGGTACTGTTGATGACTTCAATCTCATCGTCGACAAAAAGAACTGTTGGCATTGTGACACCCCTACATTTCACAAAATCAATCTGATGAATAGTTTTTTTCTTTATGATTTTATATCATCACGTTCGTGCAGCCTATCACCAAATGGGAACATAGGATTTTTGTTCGTTAAGCTAGTTATTTGGTATTACAGGACTTTAAAGTCAAAAAACAGTTCAGGAACCCAATCCTGAACTGTTTCTGTTTGAGGTGCAGATTTCACATAATCTACAGTGTATTCTGGCGCGCCCAGAAGGATTCGAACCCTCGACCGTCCGCTTAGAAGGCGGATGCTCTATCCAGCTGAGCTATGGGCGCGCAATGTGAGAGATGGCTCACAAAATTAATAGACGATCCTGTCCATCGCGAAGTTATCTGCGTAGGTTTTAATTTGCAGCTTACGTTTTTTTGCTTCTTTAACTTCGTAGGATAGACCTTTCTTTTTTGCAAAGGCAATGGCTTGCTCTTTACTGTCAAACTTCATGTGCAATTGCTTGCGTGTATCACCACCACCGCTCCAGCCCATGAGTTCATCGGCACGTTCAGCTGCGATCGGCATAAATTCCAAAACCCAGATGTTTATGTTGGCGCGCCCGGATTGCATTGCATTTTTTGCAGGCTGATAAATACGAACGTCCATCTTAAACACCTCTATAAAATTATAACGGCTGTATGGGTGAATGCCTCAAACTTGCCGATTGGTCAAATGAATTTTGCAAAACACATTGAAAAAACTAACATAAAAGCCCGGTGAGCTTAAGTGTTGAATTTAAATAGAGGATTTCCCATCTGTTATTGAAGCAGTTTAAGGGACGTCTATGAAAGCCAAAAAAACACAGCAGAAAAAGATTTTAAAAGCTTTTGAGTTTTCAGAAGCTGCTTTGTTTTTTGATAAAACTTTAAAAATTATAGAAGCCAATGCCAAAGCCCATCAGCTCTTTGATTACCCAAAGGGTAAACTGGTGGGAAAAAGCCTGAAATTCCTTTTTCCCTCTGACCACCATGTCCTTGGCAAAACCTTTCGGACAAAGAATATTGCAACCAACAAGAAAATCCGAAAGCTGAATGACAGGCCCCTTACAGGCTTACAGCGTGATGGAACAGAACTGAAGCTTGGGATCAATATTTCCCTGTTTCATATTGCGAAAACAAAGAAAAAAAGCGGTCTGATCCTCTGTCGTGATATTACAGATAAGCTGAAATTAAAACAGCGCCGGGTAATGGCAGAAGAAATGCTTTATGAAGCCATTGAGACAATCCCGGATGGGTTTGTCATTTACGATCAAAATGATGAACTATTTATCTGTAATCAGGCTTACCTTGATATTTACCATACATCAGCCCCAGCCATTAAACAGGGAGTAACCTTTGAAGATGTGATTCGCTATGGACTGGAACGCGGACAATATCCACAGGCTGGATCAACAGAACCTGCAAAAGAAGCCTGGCTGCAAGAGCGATTGGAACGTCACAGAAACCCTTCTCAAGTGGTCATTCAGGAAACAGATGAAGGGCGATGGCTCAAAATTGATGAACGCAGAACCGAAAATGGCCTTATTGTTGGTGTTCGCACCGATGTGACGGATATTAAACGAGCAGAGCAGAATTTGCTGGCCCAACAAAGCCTGTTGGAAGACCAAGCCCGTGAATTACAAAAAATGGCGCAGGAACACTTGCTTGCCAAGGAAAAGGCAGAAGAGGCATCAAAGGCTAAAAGTGAATTTTCAGCCATTATCAGCCATGAACTACGCACGCCCCTGACCGGTATTATGGGGATCACTGATTTGCTTTTATCATCAGATTTAAGTGACGAACATCGAAATTATATTGAAGGGCTTAAATCCTCTTCCAATAACCTGCTTTTGTTATTGAATGATATTCTGGATTATTCAAAATTTGAAGCCGAACAGGTGATTCTTGAACCTATAGCCTTTGATTTCAACAGGTTGATTAATAACATTGTTCTCTCCCAGACCCCCGCGGCCAATGAAAAAATCATACGCCTTGTTCAGGACACCTCGAAAGCCAAAGAGCAAATCATCGTCAGGGCCGATAAGACACGTTTGCGCCAAATTCTTTTGAACTTTGTGACAAATGCGATCAAATTTACACAAAATGGTACTGTTATCGTTCGTCTGATCAAACAAAAAGAAACAGTGCAGAATCTGTGCTTGCGTATTGAGATTGCTGATACAGGCATTGGCATTCCCGATGAACACCGTGATAAGCTTTTTAAACCTTTTTGTCAGGGCGATAGCTCAACGACACGCAAATATGGCGGGACCGGTTTAGGACTAGCAATCTGCCAGAAACTGATTGAAGCGATGGGGGGAAGAATTGGTTTTGACAGTGTTGTTGATGAAGGGACGACCTTTTGGTTTGAAGTGGAATTTCCAAAAGCGGAAACCTGTGACATTCAAACCTTTGATGAGCCCCTCTCCTCTTTACAGCCTGCTGACCATCAATCACAGGACCATAAAACCAGATTACTTCTGGCAGAAGACAATAAAGTAAACAGTAAAGTCATCACCACTGTTCTCAAACGAATGGGGTATGACGTTGATTTGGCCGAAAATGGCCGTGAAGCCTATGAAATGGTTCAGGACAATCTCTATGACCTTGTTTTGATGGACATGCAGATGCCGGAAATGGATGGCTGTGAAGCGACAGAAAAGATTCGCGCACTTGGTTGTGAGAAAAAAGATACCCCTGTGATTGCATTAACCGCAGATGTAAAAGCTGAAAAGAATGAGCGTTACCAACAGGCAGGGATTAATGCCTTTATGTCAAAGCCTGTAGACTGGGTGCTGTTGGAAGAAACGATTAAATCTTTGAAATTTTAATATGAAAAAGCAAAAAGCTCTAAAAACCAAATGGTTTTCAGAGCTTTTGAACTGGTCGGGGAGACAGGATTTGAACCTGCGACCCCATGCACCCAAAGCACGTGCGCTACCAGGCTGCGCCACTCCCCGACGGCCCGGAACATATTGAGTAGTAGGCCCCTTTGCAAGAACTTTTTTCAAAAAATGTCAGTTTTGTAAAATTACCTGGTCGCCAACGCTGATACCAAAATCTTCTGCGCTGCCGGCAGCCAGTTCAAGAACCGCAGAAACTCGCCCCCCTGAATGGATTTGTCGTGTCGAGTTCGGTTCTGTTTTTTCTTCAATGCGACGAATACGTCCTTTATGATTGATAAAAAACATATCCAGAGATAAAGGCGTATTTTTCATCCACATCGTAATCGCACGTGGTTTTTGATAGATAAATAACATGCCTTGTTTTTTCGGCAGGGATTTACGATGCATCAGCCCTTTGGCTTTTTCTGCCGGTGTAATGGCGTATTCAACCAACAACTTCACAGGACCATCCTTGGTGATAATTGTGATATAGCCTTTCCCGGCACTATAGGCATTGCTCATCATGGCAAAACTGCATATCGAAATAATTAAAACATAACGAGATAGGGGCTTGATAAACAAGGAATGCTCTCCGAATCCAATGGTCATTTCAACCAATTAAACTATAAAAAAGGGATGAATACAAACTGCACAGTTGTGAATTTACGCCGTTTTACGCAAAAATACGTAGCAGTTTACTAATTTCCTTTGGAAAAAGTTTTAAATAAAGGTTAAAGAAGGCGCCGGAAATACAACAGGCAAACGATTTGCTGTTGCTATCCGTTAATGAATTGTTATCCTTTAGGTAATACCGGAAGGGCTGGCTCTGTTCAGGCTTTCCGCATTAAAAATAAACAATCAGGGGACATCCTGTGGCAAATTCTATAAGCCTTTGGGTCTTTCTATATGCGTTTTGGTTTCTGCTTTCCGGGCATACAGAGCCGTTGTTGCTCGTGTTCGGTGCAATTTCCTGCACGCTGGTCGTTTACATCGCACGTCGTATGGATGTAATCGACCATGAAGGTCACCCTTCTCATATTTCGATAAAAATCATTCCTTATTGGATCTGGCTTTGCTGGGAAATCGTTAAGGCAAACGTTGATGTTGCCAAAGTGATTCTATCACCAAAACTGCCGATCAGTCCGGTGATGTTTAAGGCCAAAGCGTCACAAAAACGTGAACTGGGTCAGGTTATTTATGCAAACTCGATTACATTGACGCCGGGGACTGTGACCGTTGGTCTGGAAGATGGTGTTCTTGAAATCCATGCCCTGACTAAAGAAGGTGCTGAGGGTGTTTTAACCGGCGATATGGATCGCCGTGTTTGTATGGTTAAAGGTGAGATGGAGGGGCGCCCATAATGTTTGTTGCTGCTGCTGCCGCTCTCATCGTGGCTATTTTACTTGGTCTGGTACGTGCCCTTGTTGGCCCGACGATTTATGATCGCATTCTTGCGGGCAATATGATCGGCACCCTGACTGTTATTTTGATTGCTGTTCATGGCTTTCTGGCTGGACGACCGGAATTTCTGGATATTGCCCTCGTATACGCTTTGATTAACTTCATCGGTACAATTGCGATTCTGAAATATTTTCGTTTCAAGGACTTGGGCCATGCTGGAACAGATCATGGCAAAGCCAAGGAGGATACGTAAATGGATATGATCCTCGATGGGTTAAGCTGGTTCTTTGTTTTGCTTGGAAGTGCCTTTGTCCTGATTGGGGCCATTGGTGTCATCCGCTTACCTGAAGTTTTCACCCGTTCCCATGCTGCCGGTATGGTTGATACGTTTGGCACGGGCATGATTATCCTTGGGCTGTGTTTCCAGACAAGCCCATTTGAAAGCATCGCCAGTGCATTGGTGTTGGTTAAACTTGTGATGATCGGGTTTTTCCTGTTCTTTACAAGCCCGGTTTCGAGCCACGCGCTTGTGCGCGCCGCCATGGCTGATGGGGCGAAACCTCTTCTTAAAGAAGGTGTCGAGCTGGAAGGCGCCCTGAAAGACGAAGGAGACAAGCCATCCTAGAGATTTTGGACATAGTCTTGTTGTTCTTCATGGCAGTGACCGCAATTGGTATCCTGCGTATGAAGAATCTGTTTGCGGTTGTCATGCTGGGCGGTATTTATTCGCTGCTTTCAGCCTTGATGTTCGTAAACCTTGACGCCGTGGATGTGGCCTTTACCGAAGCGGCTGTTGGTGCGGGGATTTCTACCGTACTGATGCTTGGCACGCTTGCGCTCACATCACGTGAAGAAAAACGCGAAAAGAAACCAGCTCATACAATCTGGTTGCCCCTTCTTGTTGTTGTGGCAACAGGTGTTGCCCTGATTTACGGCACATTGGATATGCCTGCTTATGGTGATCCCAATGCTCCTGTACATCAACATGTGGCACCACGTTATCTGACTGATTCTGAAACAGAAGTCGGAATGCCCAACATCGTGACATCCGTGCTGGCAAGTTATCGTGGTTTTGATACCTTGGGTGAAACCACGGTGGTTTTCACAGCTCTGGTCGGTGTGTTAATTTTGTTGGCAGGTCGTCGTCGCAAAGAAGACGAAAACCCGACATTGGAAGAACTTGAAGAACGGGAGGATGAGGTATGATGAGACGAAAACCTATTCTCCGGGTGACATCAAAAGTCTTTATGCCATTTATTCTGATCTTTGCCCTTTATGTGCAATTCCATGGGGACTTTGGTCCCGGTGGCGGCTTTCAGGCTGGTGTAATTTTTGGTTCAAGCTTTATTCTCTATGCACTGATTTTCGGTTTGCATGATGTGAAAAGAGTTATGCCTGCTGCTGCGCTTGAGGTGATTTCGGCACTTGGCGTTTTGCTTTATGCCGGTGTCGGTGTGGTCAGTTTGTTTGTAGGGGATAATTACCTGAACTATAACTCTCTTGCCGAAGATCCCTTGCATGGTCAGCATTACGGTATTTTGCTTGTGGAACTGGGCGTCGGTATGACCGTCTTTTCATCCATGACGCTGATCTTTTACATTTTTGTCGGACGGGGGCGTTAAGGTATGGAATATAATGAAATCCTGAACCCCGGTCTCTATAACTACTGGGTCGTAATCTTTTTGATGATGGTCGGTTTTTATATTGTTATTGCACGGGGCAATCTGGTTAAAAAATTGGTGGGTTTGAATATTTTCCAAACCTCGGTTTTTGTTCTCTATATTAGTATCGGTAAAGTAACTGGCGGAACGGCACCAATTTTTGGTGAAGGCATAAGCGTCTTTTCAAACCCCCTTCCCCACGTATTAATCCTGACAGCGATCGTGGTGGGGATTGCGACGACAGCATTGGGCTTGGCCCTTGTTATACGTATTCGTGAATCCTATGGCTCGATCGAAGAAGAAGAAATTCACGCTCAGGAGGAAGACTTTTAAATGACTGCCCATCTTCCTATTTTGCAAATCATCATTCCCTTGATGGCTGCACCGCTTTGCGTCGTGTTGCGCAATCGCGATATTGCCTGGGGAATTACATTGCTTGTCAGCTTGATCAGCTTTGCGATCTCTTTAATGATCCTGGATCAGGTTCTGACACAAGGCGTTTTGTCCTATTTTATGGGGGGCTGGCCTGCTCCTTGGGGGATTGAATTCAGAATTGATGTGGTCAATGCCTACATTCTTCTGATTGTTTCCGCCATTGGGGCTATTGTCTCCATTTATGGTCGCCACAGCATTACACGTGAAATTCCACGTGAACAAACGACACTGTTTTACACAGCCTTTTTGCTGTGCCTCACAGGTCTGCTGGGGATGACGGCGACAGGCGATGCCTTTAACCTTTTCGTTTTCCTGGAAGTTTCCTCCCTCTCCACTTATGCACTGATTTCCCTTGGCAAAGACCGTCGTGCTTTGACGGCTTCTTACCAATATCTGATCATGGGGACGTTGGGGGCGACATTTTATGTGATCGGTCTGGGTTTGCTCTACCAAATGACCGGGACACTCAATATTGTTGACCTGCATGACAAGCTTTCCAACATGGATGGCAGCATTCGCACGTTACAAGCAGCCTTGGCTTTCTTGACTGTTGGTTTGAGTTTGAAACTGGCCTTGTTCCCGCTGCATCTGTGGCTACCGAATGCTTACACTTATGCGCCGAGCACTATTACAGCCTTTTTGGCAGCAACCGCAACAAAGGTCGCAGTCTATGTCATGCTGCGGGTCTTCTTCACCATCTTCGGGGTGGATATTTTCGAAGAGACAGGCTTGGCACCGGTGATTATGGGACTAGCAATTGTTGGGATGTTCGTTGCTTCCACAGTTGCTGTTTTCCAGAATAACTTGAAACGGATGCTGGCTTATTCGTCTGTTGCACAAATCGGCTATATTATGCTTGGGATCAGCTTTTTGAATGTCACGGGTGTTTCTGCCGGTATCGTTCACTTGCTGAACCATGCGGTGATGAAATGTGCCTGTTTCCTCGCAATGGGTTGTATCATGTATCGCGTTGGCTCTGTGCGCATGGAAAATCTGCACGGCATCGCCAAGAAGATGCCTCTCACAATGGCGGCTTTTGTCATTGGGGGGCTGAGCTTGATTGGTGTGCCGCTGACTGTCGGCTTTATTTCCAAGTGGCAATTGATCTTGGCAGCGATGCAAGCCGACATGATGCCCATTGCCTTCTTGATTTTGCTTAGTTCCTTGATTGCAGTTGTTTATGTCTGGCGTTTCATTGAAGTCGCCTATTTCAAAGCACCTGCTGATGGCGATACCAGCGTTAAGGAAGCGCCGCTGTCCATGTTGATCCCATTGTGGGTCATGGCTTTGGCGTCTATTTATTTTGGGATTGATACCGATATGACACTGGGTGTTGCAGAACTTGCTGCTGAGATGCTGGTTGGAGGTGCACCATGACAATGGAACTTGCCATCATTCTCTCAATGGTGATACCCGCTATTGGAGCGGTTCTGATCGCGCTGACAGGGAAATCACCAAATCTGCGTGAGACAGTTACACTTGTGACGGCGGTAGCCCTCTTCCTGAATGTACTAACCCTTTTGGGGCCTGTTATGGACGGTGCCCGCCCGGAAGTTCGTCTACTTGATATGTTTCCGGGGCTTGCCATTGCCTTTAAGGTTGAACCTCTGGGTATGATGTTCTCGCTGATTGCCTCGGGCTTATGGATTTTGAATTCCATCTATTCCATCGGCTATATGCGCGGCAATAAAGAGAAACATCAGACACGGTTCTATATTTGCTTTGCCGTTGCCATTTCGGCCACATTGGGGCTGGCTTATTCAGCCAACCTGCTGACATTGTTTATCTTCTACGAAGTTTTGACATTCAGCACCTACCCGCTTGTTTCGCACAAAGGGAATGAGACAGCCCTGCAAGGTGCACGTACCTATCTGGGGATCTTGGTTACGACATCTGTTGCGTTCTTGTTCCTGGCGATTGCCTGGACCTATTTTGCAACAGGCACACTTGATTTCGTCAATGGCGGGATCTTGGGTGGCAAGGTAGAAGGCCCAATGATGGGCTTATTGCTGATGCTGTTTATCTACGGCATTGGTAAAGCCGCTGTTATGCCTGTTCACCGTTGGTTGCCCGCAGCCATGGTGGCACCGACCCCGGTTTCTGCCTTGCTGCATGCTGTGGCCGTTGTGAAATCCGGTGTATTCTCTGTCGTCAAAGTGATTGTTTATACCTTTGGTATTGATAACCTCGTGACTTCCGGGTCTACAGACTGGCTGGTTTATATCTCTGGCTTCACGATCATTGCCGCCTCTATGGTGGCCCTGCGCCAAGATAATATTAAGCGCCGATTGGCTTATTCAACCATCTCGCAACTGTCTTATGTGGTTTTGGCTGCGGCCATTCTGACGCCAATTTCAGCCATTGGTGCTGCGTTGCATATTGCTGCCCATGCCTTTGGTAAAATCACCCTCTTCTTTGCAGCGGGTTCTATTTATACCGCGGCACATAAGACAGAGGTCAGCCAGCTAAACGGGATTGGTTGGAAAATGCCGATTACCATGACCGCCTTTTCAATTGGGGCGCTGTCTATGATTGGCTTACCGCCGACGGCTGGCTTTATTTCAAAATGGTATATCGTTCAGGGGGCAATGAGTTCTGAGAACTTTGTGGCCTTGAGTGTCGTTGTCTTAAGTACGTTGCTGAACGCAGGCTACTTCCTGCCGATCATCTATCGTGCATTCTTTAAATCACCGGAAAGCAAGAAAGGCGAAGGTGAGAACCATGATGATCATGGTGAAGCCCCGCTGCCCATCGTTGTCGCCATTACATGTACGGCAACGCTGACAATTTTGATGTTCCTGTTCCCGGATGTTGCCCTTGAGTTGGCACAACAAATGATTGGGGGTGTTCAATGAGTGAACAACAAGACGTTCACTGGCTTTGCCGCCCTAAGACCATAAAAAACTTATGGATCATCGGCATTGCTATTCTGGTTATTACAGTTTTGCTGGAATTCACCATTCACCCGCACCCATATTTTGAAGTCGACGGTTGGTTTGGCTTCAATGCTTGGTTTGGCTTCTTGGCCTGTGCTGCAATGGTACTTTTTGCAAAACTGCTCGGTATTTTCTTGAAACGGAAGGACACCTATTATGATGATTAACAGTGCCCTTCCCCCCGGATTGATCATGATTTTCGGCGCTTTGTTCCTGCCTGCACTGGTTGGAAATGCGCGCAAAACCATGATGTTGCTGATCCCGGTCATCACCATGTATTTCATCTGGGCCGTGCCCGATGGCGTACAGTTGACCATTTCGTTCCTGGATTACACGCTGGAACCGCTGCAAGGCGATAAACTGTCTCGCCTGTTTGCAACCATCTTCACCTTGATGGCTTTTGTTGGGGGTATTTTTGCCCTGAATCAGAAAAGCCAGATCGAACTGATGTCGGCGTACGCTTACGCTGGTGGTGCTGTGGGTGTGGCAATGGCGGGTGATCTCATCACTGTCTTTGTCTTCTGGGAATTCATGGCGATTGCCTCAACTTTGGTGATCTGGTCGGCACGTACAACTGAATCCTATGGCGCTTCCATGCGTTATGTGATTGTTCACTTGTTCGGTGGTGTGATTTTGATGATCGGTATCATCGGTCAGATTTATCATTCTGGCTCCGTTGAATTTGGCGCGATGCAGGCTGATAGCTGGTGGACATGGATGATTTTGGTTGGTTTCCTGATTAACGCAGGTGCCCCGCCCTTTTCATCTTGGTTGCCCGATGCTTATCCAAGTGCGTCTTGGTCAGGCAGTGTTTTCCTGTCGGCCTTTACAACCAAGACCGCCGTTTATGTCTTGATTCGCACTTTCCCCGGTGAAAATGTCCTGATCTTTGTTGGCCTCTATATGGTTTTTTACGGCATTATCTATGCTCTGTTGGAAAACGATATGCGCCGCATTCTGGCCTATTCCATCATCAACCAGGTGGGTTTCATGGTGACAGGTATCGGTATCGGGACAGATCTTGCCCTTAACGGCGCGGCGGCTCACGCCTTTGCCCATATTATCTATAAAGCACTGTTGTTGATGTCTGCCGGTGCGGTGATTTACGAAATTAACAAGCGTAAATGTACAGACCTTGGGGGCTTGTATAAGGCCATGCCGTTGACCATGATTTGCGGTACTATTGGCGCTTTGGCGATCTCCGGCTTCCCGCTGACATCTGGTTTTACAACCAAGACTATGATTGCGTCTGCTGCGGCCAGTGAACATATCGCTTATGCGTGGTTCTTGCTGGAAGCGGCTTCTGCCGGGGTATTCCTGCACGCTGGGATTAAGTTCCCCTGGTTTGTGTTTTTCCAACGCGCCCCGGGGTATGTGGAAAAAGAATTCGGTGCCAAGCCGAAAGACCCGCCCTTTAACATGCGTTTGGCCATGTTGATTTTTGCAGGGTTCTGTATTGGTCTTGGGGTTTATCCGGACCCGCTTTATGCCATCCTGCCATATGAAGTCAATTATGTGCCTTACACAGGGACGCATGTGGTTCATATGTTGGAATTGCTGTTGTTCTCAGGTTTTGCCTTCTTCGTCTTGTTGAAGATGATGAAGCGGACCTTGACCATTACGCTGGATTTCGACTGGTTCTATCGCAAATTCTTCAATCTTCTTCACGAAGAATTTGTGATCCGTCACGGTGGAAAAGCTTTTGAAGCCTTTAAGAAAACATCCTTAAATCGCTTGGAAGTCTTCATTAAACATGTGACCCGCCATCATGGTCCACATGGTATTTTGGCACGCACTTGGCCGACAGGAAGTATGGTCTTGTGGGTGGCAATCCTGCTTGGGGTTTATCTCTTGGTGTATTACATCTAAGAGATAAATTGACCTAAAAAGAAAGGCTCCCGGTTATCTGGGAGCCTTTTTCTTTGCTGTTTTTGAAGCCAGCGGTGTGGCTTGTGCCACTTTTCTTAATCCCGGTGCCCAGGACTTTGCTTCAACAGCGCGACCATTATGAGTGCGCACCACTTTTGGCTTGAGCACTTTATCAACACCGGGCGCTGTTTTTGATTTCTTAAAGCTCAGCACCATTTCTTTAAACGGAATTTCTGTACGCTTGCCTTTTTTCAAGGCTTTTTGGAAAGCAGGCGTTCGTGTTGTAATGTGATTGAGCTTATCTGCTGAAAATGAACCAAAACGTCGCCAAATCCCTTCAAGAAATTCATCTACATAAGGCGGCATCGTTGTGTTCAGGTAAAAATTTGGCCTGCCCTGTTCAAAAGCACGAAACACATGAGGCTCAATCGGCCCTTGGTCATCGGCAAGAAAGACGCCAGGGGCTAGTTTTTTACCGTGGTAGGCTAAGGCAAAGTAACTTTGAGAAAGATATAGCAGCCGATGCATTTTCATGGGCTGAAGGTATTCGTTGTCATTTAATGCATGATCCATAAACCAGGCGGCAACGTCATACATTGTTTCAACGGCAGCGGCGCTCATTACATCCTCTTCATCAATCGCTTTTCATATCACTATACACAGGCAATCGTTTCCACCTGCTTAACGTAAATGGAAAATTCAGGAAAAGCTCTGTTGTGAGTTTACATTGCGATATTAAGGGAACCGCCTCTAACTTTTAATTCGCCGTTTACGGCGCGGGTACTTAGGTCATAAGTTGAAGTTGCGCGTTCCATATAAGCCTGAAAGGCAGGTTTACCTGTACCCGTACCATCACCAACATAGCCATCTTCCCCTACAGAGGAGCCTTGTTGAGAGTCTTCAAATAACATCGCAAAAGTGCGCGAGGTTCCATGAAGTTTAAGGGTATGGGGCTGTTCATGGCGTTGTTGCTGCTGGCCTTTACCATTGAAATCATCAAGATTTCGGTTTTCATCATCCCCTCTAACGCCAGACTGGGCGTAGAGTTCAGAAACAGCACCAAATTGGGAAGCGACTTGACGAACACTACTGCCCGCGCGGCTTGATGCCACCGGGGAGGTACTAGCTGCAATTGGCTTAGTAACACTCGACATAGTATTTGTCTTTCATCAGTTTCGAAACATATAAACAGGTGTGTAGCCTGTTTATAAAACACACGTACGTACTATCTAAACTACTTTAGCAAAAGGTAAAGATCAAGTCAGAAAACTAAGGTCTTCTACTTAAATAAATAAAATAATTCTAACCTGCTGAATTAATTAGGTTTTAAATCAGCGGGCAGTTCTGGGGGAAGATCAGCTGAAGGGGCTGTTTTGACATCAACCTGCCGCCTGTTATTCGAATCTTTGGCATTCACATTGTAACGACATTCAAACGTGATACGATTGGGGGTAGCCAGCGGGCATTCCCATTTGTCATTTTCCGTATAGACCAGCTGTAGGCTTGAGACCATGGCCTCAATACGTTTTTTGCGATCAACAGGGCCAGCAAAGTGCCCGCCTTCGGCCTGGTTTAAATAGCGCACATTGCCAAGATTACCAATTTGAACAAGATTTTGTGTTTCCGTGATACGTCGGACACATTCTTCATGGGCCAATTCATAGACTTGTTTCTGGCTATGTTGGTCCATATCAAAACAGATGGAAACTGTCAGTTCATCTTCTGGGATTTCTGTCAGGCGTTCACGTTGCCAATCTTCCACAAACGGGGCCCTTGTACAGGCTTGCAGGAACAAAAGAACAAAAGCGAAAGCCAGAGGGGGAAAGTTGATTTTTGACAACACAAGTAGAAATCCTGTTAATCGAGTAAGTCCGTTTCTTCTATAACAATTTCTTCCGTATCCAAAGGGCCTTTTTCTTCAATTGGGATCAAACCAGAATGTTGGTCATCACTAATTTGAGGCGTGTTTAATTCTTGTAATGATGTCGCAAGCTGGATTTCGTTCAATGGCCCCGCTAAACGCACAAAGCCACTTCCCTGTTTTTTTGTGGCAGAAGTCATCTGGTCACTATTGAGGCGGATATTCAGGAACTGTTTGATGAGATCAAGATGCCCTGTACCAGATATATGTACAGAAGGGGCAATCACATTAATCTCATTACTGTTGATCTGACCATGACGGCCATCCAGTCGGCCCTTGATTTCTGCAAATTCAAGGGAGGTACTTTTCTCCCCAGCCAGAGCCTTTGCCACATTTGGGTGTTTCAAACTGCCATCCAGAATAGAATAATCACCATGGGTTCGAGCCGTTTGAAGAAGCTGTTGAAAAGAAGCCCCTTCTGATTGGATCTCAAAACCGGTTTTCAACGTCCCTGTCATTTTGAAATCCCATAATAAATCTTTTTGAGCCTGTTCCAGATTGATATTATTGGCATCAATGCGCAAGTCCATATATCCGCCGTCAACCCCTTCATACCAGCGAAAACGCATATTTGTCAGGCCATCAAACGCCTTGATATTATGGGCATTTAACGACAAACGCCCATCATTAAGTGTGGCTTTGACCCGGGGCTGGATCAGAACGCCTGAGGGCAAGCGAATACCTTGATATTTAAAATCAACATTGGCATCAAAAGCATCAAGGAAGAGGTCCTTGAAATTAAAACTACGTTGAATAGATGTTGAAAACACGTGACCAATTGGCTGAATGGGAAATGTCACGGTCCCCATAATTTCAGGCAGGGTTGGTTTGAAATCAATTGCCCCTGTGGCAGAAAAAATAAAAGGGGTTTGAATATATTTTGCATTCTCAATTTGAAGCTTTTGATCGCGTAGCTTTAATTCCGTTTTAATCAGCAAAGGCGTGGCCTGGTCCGGGCAATCATCCGAATAGGCAAGCCAGTTGCAGTAATCACTTAAGGAGGGAATATCGACCCGCAAATCCCCCTGTGACACAAAAGTCGATCTTTTAGCGGCACTTCCGATGAATTCAACGCGTAAAGGCGCTGAATCAATATTAAGGGTCAAGCGGCTTCTAAAACCACGCAAGAAATCATCCGGGCGTTGCAAGCGAAGTTTGAAGTCAACACTACGCTCATTAAGATACACATTACTGCTGACCTTAAGGTCTTTACCCTCTTTAGGCTTATTTAGCTGTATGTTGAGCTTTTGCGCCGTCAATGACTTGTTTGGTTTTTGGTTCCAGTGAAGACTGCCTTCCGATATTTGTGCATTTTCAATGACGGAATTTTCCAGAAAATACTGGATCAATTCAAAGTAACGGACATCTTGTTTCCGTGCGGTTCCCAGTTGTGAACGTAGCCATTCCGGGAGCAAGGGGGTGAAATCCCCATTAATCGTCACTTTTGGGGAAACCAGTAGAAAATCTTCCAGGTGAAGATTACCCGCTAGAAATTGCAGGATTTTCAAGTCCGCTTTCAGCTTGCGAACAGCACCGACGATTTCAATATTTCGTCGAACTTGACCGCTAAAAACAATATCTTCAGCCTCGATGATGAGGTTTGGAAAGGTCGTAACATTAAAACGCCCTTCGAATTCAACATCCAGACCGCTGGCTGCTTCAAGCCGATTTTCCAGAATATTTTGATAAACAACAGAGGGTAAAAAGAAAGGTGTTGCCAGCAGAATCAGCAAAAGGCCGATTGCAATAAACGGCATTTTGGATTTTACAAACCTGACCTCAAAGCCATCAACTTCAAACATTGCTGATCCTTGTCTACACCTTAATCGCAGTTGCAAAATATGCGATTTCCCGCTACTTTACAAAGAGATACCTGTGGCGACAATAGCAGAGATGTATCAAGCTGTCGGAAGTTTGTACTTTTTCCAGGCGTTTAATCCACCTTTAACCACACTTACATTGGTAAAACCCAAGCCTTTCAGCTGCTTTGCCGCCATGGCAGCACGTTGGGAGGACAGGCAGATGACATAGATTTTATGGTCCAGAAACTGGCGTTTTTCTTCAATATTTTCGCCCAGTTCATAAGGTTGAACGTTCACGCTGTCCAATGCATGTTCAGCCTTATATTCTTCCGGGGTGCGTACATCAATCAAAACGGCGTTTTCATCATCTTTCATACGGGCAAAAACCGCTTCAGCATCGACAAAAGGAACACCTGCCAATAAGCGAGGTAACATACGAAAGGAAATAAAGGCAATTGCAATAACGATAATGGCCGTAACGAGTGGTGAATCCATTCTGAGTATCCTTTGTATATAAGCGTATTGCGTTTTACTAATTCTGAGAAAGTTTAGCAAGAGACTTGCTTATTTAATAAACAAACTATATGTCGTGATGATGACAAAGACACTCCATATTATTGGCGGCGGTTTGGCTGGGAGCGAGGCTGCTTGGCAAGCTGCACAACGCGGGATCAAGGTTGTCCTGCACGAGATGCGCCCGGTGCGCCCAACCGAAGCCCATCAGACAGACACACTGGCAGAGCTGGTTTGTTCAAACTCGCTTCGTTCTGATGATGCGCAATATAATGCCGTCGGTCTCATGCATGAAGAAATGCGCCGTTGCGGCTCTTTGATTATGAAATGTGCCGATGAAAATGCCGTCCCTGCCGGGGGGGCCTTGGCCGTGGACCGTGATGGTTTTGCCGAAGCTGTTCAAGCAGCTTTAATGAACCATGGAAACGTCGAAGTCGTTCGCGAAGAAATCACGGACATTCCCGGTGACGAATGGGAACAGGTGATTATTGCCACAGGGCCATTAACATCAGACCCCCTTGCCCATGCGATCAAGGGCTTGACAGATGAAGACTCCCTTCATTTTTTTGATGCCATTGCCCCGATTATTCATAGAGACAGCATTGATTTTTCCAAAGCCTGGTTCCAGTCACGCTATGACAAGGGCGATGGTTCCGATTACATCAATCTGGGCATGACGCGTGAACAATATGACCAGTTTATTGATGACCTGCTGGCTGGCGATAAAATGGAATTCAAGGAATGGGAAAAGAATACACCCTATTTTGAAGCTTGCCTGCCCATTGAAGTCATGGCTGAACGGGGCCGTGAAACGCTGGCTTATGGCCCGATGAAACCGGTTGGGCTGACCAATCCGAACGACCCGGATACAAAACTGGCTGGCGTGGTCCAACTGCGCCAAGATAACAAGCTGGGCACCCTCTATAATATGGTTGGCTTTCAGACCAAGTTGAAACATGGGGAACAAGTCCGTATTTTTAAAACGATTCCGGGGCTGGAAAATGCTGAATTTGCCCGTTTGGGCGGTATTCATCGCAATACCTTTATCAATTCCCCTCGCCTGCTTGATGGTAGCCTCAAGCTTAAAGGGCGCAACAATATCCGTTTTGCCGGACAGGTCACGGGCTGTGAAGGCTATGTGGAAAGTACAGCCGTTGGCCTGATGGCCGGACGTTTTGCCGCCTGTGAATTGCTGGAACAAGAGATTACGTACCCACCGGAAGTAACTGCCCTTGGCGGTATTTTGAATCACATTACAGGTGGGGCTGATGCCTTGACATTCCAGCCGATGAATATCAACTTTGGTTTGTTGCCACCGATGGATGTGCGCAATGAACGGGGAAAACGGGTCAAAGGCAAAGAGAAAAAGGCTGCTGTTTCCGCCCGTGCATTAAAAGCACTGGATGAGTGGCTGGAACAAACAGACCGGGTATAAATGATCACACTGGATAAACTCACACAAGCCCAAAAAACCATGGCAGATAAGTTGCTATGTACCCCTTTGGTGTTTTCACGTTCTCTCTCTGATATATGTGAAGCAGAAGTTTATCTTAAGCTGGAAAACCTGCAAACCACGGGCTCGTTTAAAGCCCGTGGGGCACTTATTAAACTATCCCATTTATCCGAAGAGGAAATGAAGCGCGGCATCGTGGCTGCATCTGCGGGAAACCATGCTCAAGGGGTGGCTTATCATGCCAAAGCTATGGGGATCCCGGCAACGATTGTCATGCCTGTTGGCACCCCTTTTAATAAAATATCCAAAACAGAAGAACTCGGTGCACAAGTTATCGTATCTGGAGATAACTTCAATGAAGCACGCGAGCATGCTCTCAGTCTTGTTCATGAAAAACAGCTTACCTATATCAGCCCCTTTGATGATGAAGATATCATCGCAGGCCAAGGTGTTGTCGGCCTGGAGATGGTGAGCCAGAGCCAGCCCCCCTTTGATTGCGTGCTGGTTCCCATTGGTGGGGGTGGCCTGATGGCGGGGGTTGCTTCGGCATTTAATGCTTTATCCCCTCAAACTCAAATGATTGGTGTGCAATGTGATGCCTATCCCTCCATGCATGATCTTTTTTATCATCAGGACCAAACCCGTGGCGGGCAAACCCTGGCAGAAGGGATTGCGGTAAAAACACCGGGAAAACTAACCGCCCCGATCATTCGACAAACGGCCCGTGATATTCTAGTGGTCAAAGAAACTGATATTGAACAAGCTGTGTTGTTATTGATGGAAAAACAGCGCCTAATTGTTGAGGGTGCCGGTGCTGTAGGACTAGCTGCGTTATTAAACCATAAAGAACAATTTAAAGGCCAACGGGTTGGCCTTATTTTATCTGGTGGCAATATTGATTCGCGGATTTTATCTTCTGTATTGATGCGCGGACTGGCTCGTGATGGCCGTATGGTGAAATTGCGGATCACCCTGCCCGACCAACCCGGAAGTCTGGCAACCATTGCAAAGATGATGAGCGAGCAAAGCGCCAATATTGTAGAGATTTACCATCACCGCATGTTCTATGACCTGCCTGTTAAAATGACCGAAGTCGACGTGGTTGTTGAAACACTTGATACAAACCATGTCGATGTTTTGGTTCAGCATTTCGCAGATAATGGGTTTAGTTGCCGGGTGATCAGTGAGAGTGAGGCTTAGGGCTTAATAGCTTCCTCTCCAGGCTTTGAAACCTAATTTTATCTGTTTAATTAAACGACCGTTTCCCAAGTTTGGGTTAAAAGGGTCAAACCCTACTTTTTCCAGTCGGGTGAGATAATCCTCAATAGCAATCGTACTGAGCAAAACCGGGTTTGTTTCAACTTTGCATTCCCGCGCCTCTTTGATCAACTTGCAGCATTCAGCTACGATTTCTTTAACGCAGCCTTTAAGCGCGGCTGTACAAGTCAATTCCATAACGGATTTTAGAGAAAGCTGATGTTTTTTGACAAGGGCTGTCGGGATTTTACAGCGGTTATGACGTGCCTGAAAAGCTATGGTTTGCAGCATACCCGCCAAAGTACCCGCAGCACCGACTTTCAGGGCTGCATCTGTTGGGGAAAGCCCAATGGCTTGTTCTTTTATCTGCGCAATAGTGCCACCTGTGGCCTCGCTATAGCGTCGTAAAGAAGCCATGTCATCATGAACGCGGTCTTCCATATCAAATTGGCGGGCATTGAAATAGCGGTCGAATAAATCTTGTTCGATATTTCGCGCTTTCAGAGCTGCGATAATTTCCTTATGCATGCCTGTTTCAACATTGGGGGCACGGCCTGCATATATATCAGCAATTAAATCACGCCACCATTGCAGGCGCATCAATCTCATGTGGGGTTCCGTTACCATATCGCGAATACGTGCCGTTTCCCGATAGAAGATTTGTAAGGCATAAAATGCCTCACGGTGATCTTCTGACACAAATAAACCGCAAAGAAACTGGTCATGATCGTGTGCATGGATTTCTTGAGCGCATAAACTTAATAGGTCTGTCATCTGATTGGCTTTTGATTTGGCTGTGTAGCTGTGTCATATAAGACCATCGAAAGGAAAAGGCCAAGTGACAAAGAACGCAGATACAGAAAATTTCCCGGTGGCAAGCCTCTTACTGGCCCCTGCTGTGCGTTCAGATGTGCTGAGGTTTTATCAATTTGCACGGACAGCTGATGATATTGCCGACTCTACGGTCCTGAGTGCAGAAGAAAAGCATGACCAACTGAATATGGAAACAGACAATCCTTTCTTACAGGATTTACTCGTCGCTTTTCATCAAGATGTTGATAAAAACCGCTATCAGACTTGGCAGGAATTGATGAACTATTGTCATTATTCTGCCAACCCTGTTGGACGTTTTTTATTGGATGTACATGGTGAAACTTGCTTGCCTACAGCCAGTGATGCCTTATGTAGTGCATTACAAATTCTCAATCACCTACAAGACTGTCAAAAAGACTTTCAGGGCCTGAACCGCATTTATTTACCTGAAGAGTATCTTCAAGGTGGTGAGAGCTATGAAGACTTTCTGAAAAACAACAAAGCCTCTTCCCGCTTTCGTGAGATTCTAAACCTATGTCTTGAACAAACAGAAGTTTTGTTAAAACAGTCCCTTGAGTTACCCAAACAAATCAAAAGTAAACGGCTGCGTTATCAGGCAAAAGTCACCATTTTGTGTGGTTTTGCCCTATTGGGGAAACTAAAACGTCAAGACCCGCTGGCAATGCGAGTGGAACTGAGTAAACTGGATAAATTCCTGCTCGCTTATAAAGGGTTCTACCCCCTATGACACATGCCCAGCCCAAAGACTTTAAATTTGTTGAAACCATTGTGAAAGAGTCCAAAAGCTCCTTTGCTATGGGGATGAAAGTCTTGCCTGAAAGCCGTCGGGGATACTTGTATGCGATTTATGCCTATTGCCGTGTTCTCGATGATATTGCAGATGAAGAAGACAGCCATGAAAATAAAGTAACCCAGCTTTATCTTTGGCGAAAAAAAATAGATAAAATGCTCAATGGTGAGCCTTCCTGTGAAATTACCCGCATTTTGGCAGATGCTGTCACCTTATATCATATTCCCAGTATTGAGTTGTATAACCTGATTGACGGGATGGAAATGGATGCCAACGGCCCGGTGCATCGCCCATCATGGGAAAAGCTTTACCAATATTGCCGCAATGTCGCAGTGAGTGTCGGGCTGCTTTCCCTCCCTTTGTTTGGGCGGACTGACCACGGGGCAGAAGAATTTGCAATTGAGCTGGGATACGCCTTACAGTTCACCAATATTTTGCGCGACATCAAAGAAGATGAAGAACTTGGCCGCGTATATTTGCCAGATGAACTTCTGAGAGAACATGAAAGCTTTACACAAACCGTTGAAGCTTTCGCAACTCACACCGAGGCACATTATAAGAAAGCGGATGAAATTCTAAAAAAAGCAGGTAAGGAAAAGCTCTTGCCTGCCTTGATGATGAAAGCTGGCTATCAGAAAATTTTTGAAAAAATGAAACGCCGAGGGTGGCGTGTTCTAAGCCCCCGAATGCGCCTGAGCAAAACCGAAAAAATGTTTCTCCTCATGAGTATGTTAACGAGGGCATGAGTAATCGCCGCGTTCATATTATTGGGGCAGGATTGGCTGGCTTAAGTGCTGCGGTGCATTGTCGCCATTTAGGGGCAGACCCTCTTGTTTACGAAGCAGCGCCAAAAGCGGGCGGGCGGGTTCGTAGGGTTGGTTCCCACGATAATGGGACACATCTGATTATTAAAGGGTATCAACATACATTCGAGTATCTTAACCTTATCGGTGCACAGGGCGAATTGCAGCCACTCTCGCCTGCCTCTTTTCAATTTTATGAGCCTGAAAAAAACTTATCCTGGACCATAAAGGCCCATCATTTTTTATGGGAAGTGGCTAAAGGCACTATTCCTCAAGTTGCCTTACATAATCTGTTTGGCAGACAAGCCGTTCAGCGTTTTTGGGAACCTTTCTTTATTTCTGTTTTCAACACCCCGCTTAATGAAGTGCCGCTAAAACTCCTTAGCCAAACTTTTAAAGAGCTTTTAAAACAGGGGCCTGATGCACTAGAGCCTTTCTTTCCCAAAAGCACATTGGAAAATACCCTAACCCTTCCTGCGTTAAAGGGACTTGATATTCAATTTGGTAAACGCTTAGTCGGATTTGATGAAAGCAGTCTCTTTTTTAAGAACGACGAAATTAAAATCGCTCAACAGGACCGGATTATTTTAGCTCTTCCTCTACCTGCTTATCAAAAAGTCCATTCCCCACTTTCAATCAGCCCTATCCCCTCCAACCCGATTGTAAATATTCACTTTTATTTAAATGATGCGATTGAAGAGATATTCTTCGGCCTGATCGGTACAAAAAGTCATTGGGTTTATGCCAAGGAAAAACACGCATGCGTGACAATCAGTAACCACGCACGCATATCTGATATTGAAGAGGTTTGGGCAGAGACATCCCCATTCTTGTCGCAAAAAACATCAGATATGCCCAAACATCGTCTCATTTGCGAAAAAATGGCAACCCCACGTCAAAATAAAGCATTTTCAGAAAACCGTCTCACAACAAAAACTAAAATGGAAAATATCTTCTTGGCTGGAGACTGGATTGACACTGGCCTTCCTGCAACAATTGAAAGTGCAATCAAGTCAGGAAAGCTTGCAGCGCAAATGGCTTGTTCATCGTAAAAAATATTTCCAACAAGGGGTTCCCTTTTTCATATCACCACACCATTTCATTAGCACGATGAAATGATAAACAAATGAAAGGGGCCTGAAATGGCGTTTGAACTCCCTCCCCTCCCTTATGCCCAAGATGCACTGGAACCTCATATTTCCGCCAATACCCTGAGCTTTCATTATGGCAAGCATCATAACACCTATGTCGTGAATCTTAATAACCTGCTGGGTGATAATGCGGGTAAGACGCAGGAAGACTTGGAATCTGTCATTAAAAGTGCCGCTGGTGATAGCTCTAAAGTCGGTGTCTTTAATAATGCAGCTCAAGTTTGGAACCATACATTTTACTGGAACTGTATGAAGCCAAATGGCGGCGGCGCACCAACGGGTGAGCTGGCCGACAAAATCAATGCTGCCTTTGGTTCCTTTGACAAATTCAAGGAAGAATTTACTCAAGCCTGTATCACAGCATTTGGCTCCGGCTGGGGTTGGCTTGTACTGGAAGATGGTAAACTGAAAATCACCAAGACAATCGGTGCAGATACACCGTTGGCACACGGTCAAAAAGCATTGCTCACCTGTGATGTTTGGGAACATGCGTATTACCTGGATTACCAGAACCTGCGCCCCAAATATGTCGAAACATTCCTCAATGAATTGGTCAATTGGGATTTTGTTGCTTCACAGCTTTAACACATATCTTTACAGCCAAAGAAAAACACCCGTCGCACTGTATGCTTCGGGTGTTTTTTTAATCAACGGCAATGAGGGCGGCAATGACACGCCTATCTTCGGTTTGTAAAACATTAAAGGTGCGGGCTGCGGCCCCTGAATTCATCCATTCAAGGATAAGCCCCTTTTCCTTCACTGCTTCTTTTAAGGTTTTGGGTGGCATTTGAGAAAGCGCCCCGATCCCAATCAGAAGGATATCATAATCTTCTTCTGTATTAAAAAGAGGGGCCAAGCTGTCCAGCGTAATCTCAGAAACATCTGATATCTGCCAAGGTTCAACTTTACCATCATAAAGAAGGACGGCGCCTGTCACCTTATGATCATTTACGGTGAAGGTTCCTTCACCATAGGATTTGATCATCAAGCGGTTATCCGTAATGACAGGTGTGATGTCCAAGGACATTAAGCTGTCCCCTCACCTTCAACCTTTTCGATTTCGGAGTTTTCATCTTCTTCTTCATCACCCCGACGAATAGCAAAATAAGTCAGGATTGGCACAGCCAAACAAATGGAAGAATAGGTTCCGATCAAAATGCCCCAGATCATGGCGAAGCTGAATCCTCGGATAACTTCACCGCCCAGAATATAAAGGGCAAGCAAGGCCAACAAGGTGGTGACAGACGTCATAACCGTACGTGACAAGGTTTCATTGACTGACTTATTTAAAAGCTCAGGCAATTCCATCTTTTTATATTTACGCAAGTTTTCACGAACACGGTCATACACAACAACCGTATCGTTAATGGAATACCCTGCAATGGTCAGGATCGCCGCCACTGTAGACAGATTAAACTCCATCCCCAGCAAAGCAAAAATACCAATGGTCGAAATCACGTCATGGATAAGAGCAATCACCGCGCCCATACCGAACTGCCATTCAAAACGAAACCAGATGTAAACAAGGATAGCTGCAATGGCAAAACTGACAGCCATTACCCCATCCATAAAGAGTTCTTCCGATACTTTCGGTCCGACAAATTCTGTACGGCGATATTCAACGCTGTCTTTCAACACGTCTTTAACGGCCAGAACAGCACGTTGCTGGGCTTTTTCATCGCCTTCCTGGCGTTGAATACGGATCAAGACCTCTTCGGGTTCACCAAATTCCTGAATAGAGACTTCACCCAGACCAAGACCACCAAGCTGGTCGCGCAGCTGTCCAATATCCGCAGGTCCGCTTTTGGTGCGAACCTCCATCATGATACCGCCTTTAAAGTCGATACCATAGTTCAATCCCTTTGTGCCAAACAGGCCAAGAGAGGCAAGAATCAGTACGACGGAAAAGGCAAAAAACATGATTTTCTTGCCGACGAAATCAATTGTTGTTCCAGCAGGAACCAAATGCAGATGTTTCATTCTTCAGTTCCCTTACAACACCAGTTTTTTCGGCTTGTTCTTGCGCAACCACAGAACAACTTGCAAACGTGTCACCATGATCGCTGTGAACATAGATGTTAGAATGCCAATTGCCAAAGTAACCGCAAAGCCACGAACTGGGCCGGAGCCAAATTCAAACAAAAGAACCGCTGCAATCAAGGTTGTAACATTGGCGTCAATAATTGTTTTGATCGCCCGTTTGTAACCTGAATCCACAGCCGCAATCGGCCCGAGACCATTGCGCAGCTCTTCACGAATACGTTCAAAAATAAGAACGTTGGCATCAACCGCCATACCAATGGTCAGAACAATCCCGGCAATCCCCGGTAATGTCAGGGTCGCTTGTAACAAAGACAATGCCGCTGCAATCAAAATGATATTAAACATCAAGGCAACATCGGCATAGATACCAAAGCGGCCATAGGTCACGATCATAAAGGCGATCACACCAATCAGGCCCACGATAGAGGCAATTTTACCAGCGGCAACAGAATCTGCGCCCAGACCCGGACCAACGGTCCGTTCTTCAAGGATCACCAGCGGGGCTGGCAACGCACCGGCACGTAACAGCAAGGAAAGATCGTTTGCTTCCTGTACACTGAACTGGCCTGTAATCACACCGCTCCCACCCAGGATCGGACCTTGGATATTCGGGGCACTGATCACCTGACCGTCCAGAACAATCGCAAGGCTGCGGTTTACGTTTTTAGACGTAACCTGACCAAATTTTTTGCCACCTAACGCATTAAAGGTAAAGGACACCACCGGACGGCCATCTTGAAAAGTCGGCTGGCTGTCAATCAGCATGTCACCGGACACTTCGACCTTACGGCGAACGGCCAGCTTGCGCCCCTCGTTATCGGCATCAGGTAAAACAATTGTTCCCGGTGGAATACGGTTCGCCAGAAGATCTTCGGCAGACACATTATGATTGACCAGATGGAACGTCATTTTTGCGGTCTTACCCAACAAGCGTTTCACATCTTCCGGGTTATCAATACCAGGCAACTGAATGAGAATACGTTCATCCCCCTGGCGCTGAATATTTGGCTCTTTTGTTCCTGTTTCATCAATACGGCGGCGTACGATTTCAATGGATTGCTCAACGGCAGAACGTTTTGCTTTGATAATCGCATCTTCGGTTAAGGTAATGGAGATCGCGCCCCCTTCCTTAACTGTTTCAGCGCCATTATCGATCTTGCGAACCAGATCATACGCCTTTTCGACCTGTTCAGGCTTTTTGATTTGAACGCGCACAACACCGTCTTTTACCCCAAGCCCTGTATAGCGAATACGTTCACTACGCAGTGAGGAACGAACCGCATCGACAATGGCAACAAGGCGTTCATTAATAACCGTCTGGGCTTCGACCTCCAAAAGAAGGTGAGAGCCACCTTGAAGATCAAGGCCAAGACTGATTTGCTGATTAGGGAGCCATCCCGGTAGATTATCCGTCGTGGTGCGATCAAGCATGTTGGGCGCAGCAAATGCCACGCCCAACAAACAAACCACAGCCACAAGGGCAATTTTCCATTTGGCGAAGTAGACCATCTTTTTCGGTCCCTTCCTTTATATGTTCGTGGTTAGTCTTTCTTTGCGCCGAAGAGTTTCTTCAGACCGCCTTTTTCTTCAGCAGGCTCCGCAGAGTCATTTGCTGCTTCCGGGGCATCGCCTTCGTCTTTTGCAGGTTCTGTTTTGCTTGTCACCTGTGCGATCATTTCACGGCGAACTTTCACAACAGTGTCATGCGCAATTTCAACGGAAACTTCAGTGTCGCTATCAACTTTTGTCACCTTACCGATGATGCCACCGCTGGTTACGATGCTATCACCGCGACGGATGGCTTCCAACATTGCCTTATGTTCTTTAGCGCGCTTTTGCTGCGGACGGATCATTAGGAAATAGAAAACAACAAAGATCAGAATAAGCGGCAAAAACTGTGCAATACCTGCTTCGGCACCACCTGCTGCTTGAGCATAAGCCGGAGAAATGAGCATTGAAAACTCCATTGGTTAGATAAAAACTGTAGATGGGCAAGCCCAAACTTGCGCGGGACTATACAATGTGATGTTTACATTTTCTATATGAATCCTTAGCCTTATCTGACTTTTTTATGATCTTGAGGGTGTTATGAGTGAACTGCAAATCCAGTCTGTCCTGCAACGTATTGCCGATGCTCTTGAGCGACAATCGCCTAAACATGTTGTTGATCATGATCTGGACCAAGCAAATGCCTATATCTGGAATGCACAAATTCAGGGCCTTCATCCTGTGCACACTGTGAATCACATTGCGCTGAATATGCTGCAAGGCATTGATTTACAAAAAGATATCTTGCTTAAAAACACACAGCAGTTTGCCGAAGGTTTCAGCGCAAATAATGCCCTTCTTTGGGGTGCACGCGGTACGGGGAAAAGCTCTATCGTCAAGGCTGTTCATGCCCATATCAATGAAAAAACGCCTGATAGTTTGATCCTCATTGAAATCCATCGTGAAGATTTATCTTCCATGCCTGATTTGCTGAAAGTCCTCAGTTCAACCCAAAAACGCTGTGTCCTTTATTGTGATGATCTATCTTTTGATGACAATGACACGTCCTACAAGTCTCTTAAAGCTGTCTTGGAAGGCGGAATCGAAGGACGCCCGGAAAATGTGATTTTCTATGCGACCTCTAATCGTCGTCACCTGATGCCACGAGATATGATTGAAAATGAACGTTCAACCGCGATCCATGCCTCAGAAGCGGTTGAAGAAAAAGTATCCCTTTCTGATCGTTTCGGGTTGTGGCTTGGGTTTCACAATATGGACCAAGAGACTTATTTTGCAGCTATTCGTGGCTATATTGAGAAATACGAACTCAATATCAGTGAAGAAAACTGGAAAGCTGAAGCCATTGAATGGACAGTAACCCGTGGCGGACGCTCAGGTCGTGTGGCGTGGCAATATATTCAGGATCTGGCCGGACGTTTAAAACAAAAAATCACCTAATCCCAAAGGACTATTTAGGAGACTTAAGCTTAACTTGTTTGGTTTGTGGCTTATACTTTTACACACTTGCTGGTTTATATCCGCTTTCCTATAAGGTCTCAAAAAAGCGGATAAGAGCAACGTGGCTATTTGGCGCATATTTATATTTGGATTTTGCTGTGTATTTTCCTTAATAGTTGGGAATACAAATGCTTATGCTTGTCCAACCTCTCCAAACAAGGTTTTGATGGTTCATTCTCAAAAAGGTGAACCTTATGATTCCTTCACACTTCCTTTTTTCAATGCATTTTTCACAGGCGCTCAAAAAGTTCGCTTTGAACATGTGGTCTTGAATAATCACGAAAAATATCTGGACCGTTATCTCGCCCAAAAGAAGCCTGCACATATCTGTGCGGTTGTTGCGGTTGGTACAGTTGCCTTGCGGGCAATTCGGGATCAAAAAATCATTCCTGATCACATTCCTGTCATTTTTGGTGCTGTAACGGACCCGATAGGTGAAAAGGTTATTTCCAGTTTTGAACAGCCCCAAAAGGGGCGTTTTACAGGCGTCGCTTTTTCCGTCCATATTAAAGACAGGCTACGCTATATGCGTAAGGTCTTTCCTCAGGCCAAAAAAATCGGTGTGATCTATACCACGATGCCCCAATCAATCAGCTTTAAGAAATGGTTGATGGCCTTAAAAGATGATCCTGAGTTTCATGATCTGGAATTCCTGTATCGTCGCGTTGGTATGCGCACACAAAAAAATGGCCCGCAAAAGATGGTTAAAGATGCCAAGCTGCCTATCCTGTCTTTAAAAGATAAGGTTGATATCTTTTTATCGCCAAGTGACCAAATGGGGATCTTGCCTGAATTTGCACAATATGTTGTTCAGTTAACCAATAAACCTGTGTTTGGCCTTGCTAAAAAAGATGTCACAGCACATAGGGCTGCTGTGGCTTCGGTTTATCCGGATATGGAGGCAAGTGGTGAAATTGCCGCAACAATGCTTCAAGGCGTTTTAGCAGGAAAACCAATCTCTGATTTCACACCAAAACGCCCTCAGTCCCTTAAAGTTTTTAACGAGCGCACAGCACGCCTGTTTAATCTGAAAAAGCCAGATTAAACATCCAGCTCACACCAGACAGGCGTGTGATCTGAAGCTTTTTCCCATCCGCGCGGTGTTTTATCAATATGGGAATCCACGAGCATATCTGCGGCATGCGGGGATAATAAAAGATGATCAATCAAAACACCGTGGTCTTTATTCCATCCCCCACCCCGGTAATCCCACCAGGAAAACTGGCCGGGTTCTGGGTGGTAAAGCTTAAATGAATTGGTCAATCCCATATTCAGGTGCTGGCGATACAGGCGTCGACCTTCTTCGCGACAAATAGCGTCCCCGCCCATTTTGGCAATATCATACACATCGCCATTATCCGGTGCGACGTTATAGTCCCCGCCCAGCACAAAAGGAATTTCTTCTGACAAAAGGTCTTTTGTCCGCTTGATCACACGTTCCATAAAGCCAAGCTTATAGGTGAATTTTTCAGAATCGACCGGATTACCATTGGGGAAATAGATCGAAGCGACACGTATCCCCCCTGTATCCGCCTCAATATATCGAGACTGAATATCCTCTTCATCACCCGGTAGCTTATCTAAAACAACGTTGATTTCCTGTTTAGAGAGAATGGCCACACCATTAAAAGATTTTTGCCCGACAAATTCTGTGTAATAGCCAAGCTCTTTCAATTCCAGTAAAGGAACGGCGTCCCCCGGTGTTTTTAATTCTTGTAAAAGTGCTACATCGGGGTCGAAATCTTTTAACCAGCGTAACAAATGTTCCCTACGGGCATTGATGCCATTTACATTCCAAGTCGCAATCTTCACGGAATTCTCCATTGAGTCTGTGTTTGGAGATAACATATACTGTCCCTATGAAGTTTCCATCATTCCTTTTCAGTTTTTTGGTCTTTTTTATCCTCGCCTCTGGGGAGCAACAGGCATGGGCGAAAAATGGCTGGCCCAAATGTCCAGAAAATGGCCGTAATGTTGAGATTTTCATGGAAACCTCTATGGGAGACCTGAAATATCATAAAGGTCTCAATTCTCGCCAGCTTTCCAAAATGCGTGGCAATGTTGGACGTCGTTTAGGCCCCATGTGGATTCCTACGGGACTTACGGTTGCTGATGAAAATTATCACCTGAAAACCGGCACAAAAATCTACCAGTTGGGCCGGGGACGCTTTTGTGCTGTTTTAGAATCTGCACAGCTGTTTATCGGCTATCGTAATATTGATGTCTATATCAGTAATAAATATCGCCAAGGGTCCTGCGAGCATGACTCCATCCTCAACCACGAAAACGTCCATGTGCAGATTTTCCGCGATACACTTTACAAACATGCTGGCGGGATTGAACGCGCCATTCGTAAAAAAGCGCCACGTATTGGGCCAGTCTATCTGCGTTCAGCCAATGCAGCAGCGAACAAGCTGCAACGTTTATTAGATGCACAAATCCGCCCACTTTTTAAACGGATGTCATCAGACATCAGCCGAAAAAATGCGCGGATTGATACGAAAGCAAACTATCGCCGTGAACAGGCCATGTGTCAGGACTGGTAATTTAAACGGAAAAACTGCTGCCACAGCCACATTCAGACGTGGCGTTAGGGTTTTTCATCTGAAAGCTTGAGCCCATTAAGTCTGTGACATAATCAAGTTCTGATCCTTCAACAAAAGGCATAGATGCCTCATCGACCAACACATCAATCTCACCAAATGTGAAAACCTGATCATCGTCTTTGACTTGATCATCCAGACTAAAGTTATAGGAAAAGCCGGAACAGCCCCCAGAAGTGATCATGATACGCAGTTTCAGGTTTGGATTTCCTTCCGATGCAATAAGCTTTTCAACCTGCTTTGCGGCATTTTCCGTTAAACCGACTTGAGACATGTGGAAACTCCATAAATAAAACTGTTTGATCCTTTATGTAATCTAACAAACAGATTTGTCAAACCCATTGCATCAAAAGCACGTCAAGGTTACCTTCTTGCCCATGAGTGAATTAATTACATTAGCCCCTTATGCCTGCCTCCCCCAAGACAGTCGTGGGCGATATCACCCGGAACCGGAAAGCACGACACGCAGCTGTCATCAACGCGACCGTGATCGCATCATCCATTCCGCGGCCTTTCGACGTCTTCAATATAAAACACAGGTTTTCGTCAACCATGAAGGTGATTTTTTCAGGACGCGCCTGACACACTCACTGGAAGTTGCCCAGATTGCCCGAACGGTTTGTCGTTATCTTGATCTCAATCAGGAACTGGCTGAATCCCTCGCCCTTGCCCACGATTTGGGTCATCCGCCCTTTGGTCATGCCGGGGAAGATGCCTTGGACGAGGCCCTAGCCCCTTACGGTGGGTTTGATCATAACGCCCAGTCCTTGCGTGTGGTCAGCGAGCTGGAACAACGCTACGCCGATTTTGACGGGCTGAACCTGACTTGGGAATGTGTGGAAGGTGTGGTCAAACATAACGGGCCGTTACGTGGTCCCAATTCCACCCACGCCAAACCTGTGCCCCAGGCCATTGTCGATTATGACGCTCATGTGGTTGACCTTGATCTTGATAATTATTCGTCACTTGAGGCCCAAATCGCAGCCCTTTCAGACGATATTGCCTATAATAACCATGACATCGATGATGCGCTTCGTGCCCGTCTTATTCGAATCGAAGACTTAAAGGATGTCCCTGTTGTGGGCGAAACCTTCCATGATGTGGCCAAACAATATCCTGATTTGGATGAATCGCGCCTGATTTATGAGGCCGTGCGCCGCCTTATTGGCGATATGGTCAACGATCTCTTGCAGGAAACCCAATCACGCATTAAAGATGCGGCACCAAAAGATGTTGGGGATATTCGCAATGCAGGCAGGGCAACGGCCAGTTTTTCTGAACGTATTCAGAAATGTGACCGGGAATTGAAAGCCTTTATGTTTGAAAATGTTTATCGTCACTACAAAATCAATCGGATGACATCTAAGGCCCGCCGGGTGGTGCAAGACCTCTTCACCCTATTTATGGCGGAACCCAATTGTCTTCCGACTGAATGGTACAAACTCACCGATGGCAAGCCTTCGGAAAAAACGGCGAAAGTCGTTGCCGATTATATTGCCGGAATTACAGATCGTTACGCGTTGGATGAACATTCCCGTTTGTTTGATGTACAGGCCAGAAACTCATGAATTTTTTTAAATCTTTTCATAACGATATTTCAGCAATCGTCACCAAGCTTTCTTCTGAAGGCAAACTACCCGAAGGTATGGACCCGTCCCGCCTGACCTGTGAGCCCCCGCGCGATGCCTCCCATGGGGATGTGGCAACAAACGCCGCCATGGTGTTGTGTAAACAAGCCAAGATGAAGCCGCGTGATTTGGCAGACATTCTGGCCGAAGAAATCAAAAACATTGACCATGTGGTTTCTGTTGATGTAGCTGGCCCCGGCTTTATCAATATCAAACTGGCAACTGAATTCTGGCACGCGCGTTTGCGTGATGTTTTGGCCGCAGGTACCAACTGGGGGGACTCAGATATGGGGTCCGGCCAGTCCATTAATGTTGAATATGTCTCTGCCAACCCGACAGGCCCCATGCATGTGGGCCATGGTCGAGGTGCCGTTGTTGGGGATGCGCTTGCTCTCTTGCTTTCAAAGGCAGGCTTTAACGTAACCAAAGAATATTATATCAATGATGCTGGGGCTCAGGTTGATGTCCTCGCCCGTTCAGCTTATCTGCGTTATCGCGAAGCCTTTGGTGAAACCATTGAAATCCCAGAAGGTCTTTACCCCGGTGACTATCTTGTCGGCGTGGGCAAGCAGCTGAAAGAGAAATTCGGTGATCAATGGCTCAATGCGGATGAAAGCGAGTGGCTGGCAGAAATCCGTCAATTCTCCATCGATGCAATGATGGGCTTGATCCGTAATGACTTGGCAGCCCTTGGTGTTCAACATGATGTATTTTCGTCTGAGCGCGAACTGGTTGAAAACGATATGGTGGGTAAAGCCATCAAATATCTTGAAGACCGCGATCTAGTGTATACAGGTGTGCTGGAACCGCCGAAAGGCAAAAAGCCCGATGATTGGGAACCACGCCCGCAATTACTGTTTAAAGCCACGGACTTTGGCGATGATGTGGATCGCCCATTGAAAAAGTCTGATGGCTCCAACACGTATTTTGCCAACGATATTGCTTATCACTTTGATAAATTCAGCCGTGGTGCTGATCAGATGATTGATATCTTTGGGGCTGATCATGGTGGCTATGTTAAACGTATGAAAGCTGCCGTAAAAGCCATGTCTGAGGGCAAAGGTGATCTGGATATCAAACTGGCCCAAATGGTCAATTTGATGGAAAATGGCGAGCCTGTGAAAATGTCAAAACGTGCAGGCACATTTGTGACCTTGCGCGATGTGATTGACAAGGTGGGTAAAGACGTTGTGCGCTTTATCATGCTGACACGAAAATCCGATGCCCAGCTGGAATTTGATTTTGCCAAGGTGGTAGAACAATCCAAAGACAACCCGGTTTTCTATGTACAATATGCCCATGCACGTTGTTATTCTGTTTTCCGCAAAAGTGCAGAAGAAATGCCGTCTGTCAGCATGGATATTGAGAACTTGAATTCTGCGGACCTGTCTTTGCTGGATGATGAATCTGAACTGGCCTTGATGCGCCTGATGGCTGAATGGCCACGCTTGGTTGAAGCCGCAGCAGAAAGTCATGAGCCCCATCGTATTACATATTTCCTTTACGATTTGGCTTCAGAATTCCATTCTCTTTGGAACAAGGGGACAGGAAATGTTCAATTGCGTTTCCTGCATTCAGATAACGAAGCCCTGACAAAATCGCGTCTTGCACTGCTGAAGGCGGTTTCTTTGGTCATTGCTTCTGGTCTGAACACATTGGGTGTAGAACCGCGTGAGGAGTTGCGTTAATGCCGCACAGGGATGATTTTGACGATGATTTGATGGATCCGTCCTCGGATGCCTATGATTACAAGCCAGTCTCAAGCGATGAAGGCGGCAAAGGAAAGGCGGTAAAACTTTTCCTTGCTGTCACGGTCATCGCCGGACTTGCAGGTGGTGCATGGTATTTTGTCGGCAATACACCACAATCAAGTGATGATATCCCTGTTGTCCGTGCTGATACGGCCCCAACAAAAGAAAAACCCAGTGATCCGGGCGGGATGAGCGTCCCTAACCGGGATAAAACGGTTTATGATCGTGTCAGTGGTGAAAATACAGAACCAAAACTGGAACGCCTCTTACCGCGTCCGGAACAACCGCTGGAAAAACCCGCGCGTGAACATGCTATTCCTGAACTCAGTGAATCCATTGATCCTGAAACTGGCATGCAAAAGGTCAGTAAAGAGCTGCCAAAGCTTGAAGCCCCGCAAACAATTGTCAAAATGCCCGACCCTAAACCGGCACCGGGGCCTGTGACATTGCAAGCGCCAAAACTGCCGGAAGTCCCGTCTGAGGAAATGGCCGAAAAGATTGCGCCACCGCCCCCTGCACCGGTTGAAGATAAAAATGCACCACGCGCTTTAACGAAACGCGAAGCCGTGGCTCCAACCCAGCAAGATAAGGATGATCTGGCTGCAAAAGTTGCAGAAGCTTTACAAGAACCTGATAAGCCGACAGAACCAGTTGCAACAGCAACCGAAGTTAAAAAAGAGCCTGTAAAGACAGCAGCGCGCGTTATGCCAAAGCCACCTGCGGTTAAGCCCCGCCCGGCAAATGCACTAAAACCTTTGGCAAAGTCTGGTTATACCTTGCAATTGCTCTCTTCTAAAAATGAAGCAGGCGTCAAGGCAACATGGCAGAGGATTAAAGCTAAAAACGCCGATATTATTGGCCGCCTTCCCGCCAATATTGTAAGGGCTGACCTTGGCCCTGCAAAGGGGATCTACTACCGCTTGCGTGTCGGGCCTGTTGAAACAGGTGATAAGGCCAAAAGCTTGTGTAGCCAACTCAAAAAACGCAAAGTGGGGTGCTTCATTGTCCGCGTACGATAACTCAAATCCACAAGCCGGTATTTTCGGCTGTGAAGGATTGGAACTGACCGATTGGGAACGTGAGTTTTTTACAGACCTGAATCCGCTGGGCTTTATTCTGTTCGCCCGTAATGTGGAAGACCCGTATCAGGTTCGTGCCCTATGCGATGATTTGCGCAGTTGTGTTTCTCATTCCGATGTACCTATCCTGATTGATCAGGAAGGTGGCCGGGTGGCCCGTCTTCGCCCGCCCCATTGGCGCGAGGCTCCAACCGCAGCTAAAATTGGTGAGCTTGCCGCCTTTAATATGGAAATGGGACTGGAAGCTGCCCACCTCAATGCCCGTCTGTTTGCTTCGGAATTATCTGATTTGGGGATCAATGTGGATTGCGCCCCTGTTTTAGATATTCCCATTGAAGGGGCTGATCCGATTATCAGTGATCGCGCTTATGCGTCACATCCAGAATTAGCAGCCATTATGGGGCGTGCCGCCTGTCGAGGGTTTATGGCTGGTGGTGTACTTCCTGTCATTAAACATATTCCGGGCCATGGCCGTGCCCTTGTCGATAGTCACAAAGCCTTGCCTGTTGTTGACGAAAGTTTTGATATTCTCGATAGCGTCGATTTCCGCCCCTTTGCTGATCTCAATGACATGCCTTGGGCGATGACGGCTCATATCGTTTATAGCGATATTGACCCCCATGCGCCGGCCACTATGTCCCCGCGCCTGATCGAAGATGTGATCCGTTCCCATATTGGCTACAACGGTGTGCTGATTTCTGACGACTTGTCCATGCATGCCCTGGAAGGCAGCTTTACAGACCGTGCAGAAACCGCTCTTGATGCGGGGTGTGACTTGGCCCTGCACTGTAACGGTAAAAAAGAAGAAATGTTGGCCGTCGCAGAAGGTCTACGCCCTCTGACAGATGAGACATATGACCGCCTGGAAGAAGGCTGGAAAATGTGTCGTGAAGGCTTTGAAGAAATTGATTTCGATCAGGCCGAAAATCGTTTTAACACCCTGATGGAACTGGTGAGCTAGCATGGATTTCGCCAACATCGGATTTATGATTTCGGTGTGGATTCTGCCCATCATCATTGCCGTGACCATTCATGAAGCCGCCCATGGTTGGGTGGCTTGGCGTTTGGGGGACCGAACCGCCTATATGCTGGGCCGTGTCACTTTTAACCCGGTCAAACATATTGATCCGTTTGGCACCTTGATTATGCCCGGCCTTATGTTGTTGATATCTGGTGGAAAGATGATGTTTGGTTATGCCAAGCCCGTTCCCATTGATATGCGTAACTTCCGCCATATTCGGCGCGATATGGTTTTGGTGGCTGCGGCGGGGCCCGGTTCAAATATCTTATTGGCCGTCCTGTCAGCACTCGCCTTTTACGCCCTGCCCTTGTTGCCGCAAGAGGTCGATGTCTGGGTGGCACATAATTTGGCGAACTCTATCCGGATCAATATTATTTTATGCGTCTTCAATCTGATTCCGTTACCTCCTCTTGATGGGGGACGTATTGCTGTAGGGATATTACCCCGCCCGCTTGCCATGCGCCTGGCTTCACTTGAACGCTATGGGATGTTGATTTTACTTGGCATGATCTTCCTTGTTCCCTACGTGGGGGGCTTGTTTGGCTATAACCTGAATATTCTGTGGTGGCTTGTAGGTATTCCCGCTGAATTCTTGACAGAACTGATTATTCAAAGCGTTGGAATTACAGGATAAACAGATGGCTAATCTGATTGACCTTGACCAGCATGAAGATGAAGACCTGCGCCCAAAGAAGCTTAAAAGCGCCCTGATCATCGACCTTGAAGGGTTTGAAGGCCCGCTTGATATCCTGCTGGAACTGGCACGTGATCAAAAAGTCGACCTGATCCATATTTCTATTTTGCAACTGGCCGATCAATATTTGCTATGGGTTGCCGAAGCGCGTCGCAAAAACCTTGAACTCGCTGCAGATTATCTGGTTATGGCTGCATGGCTTGCCTATCTGAAAAGCCGCCTTTTGATCCCTGAACAAAATGATCAGGAAGAACCCAGTGCAGAAGAAATAGCTGCTGCTCTTGCCTTTCAACTTCAACGTCTGGAATCCATGCGAAACGCAGGGGAAGCCCTGATGGAACTCAATACGTTAGGCCAGCTGATCCATAAACGTGGGCAACCGGAAAGTTTTGGGAAACTGGATGAAGTCACTTATGACGTCACACTTTATGACCTGATGAAAGCGTATGGCGACCAGATGAATAAACATGTGGACCAGACCCTTCATATTGAACCCATGGATTTATATTCCATGGATATGGCGATTGAACGATTACGCAACTTCCTTGGAAAAATCCCAGAATGGACTCAATTGGTCAATTTTCTACCCAATGATTTAAAAAACAGTCTGCATACGCGTTCAGCCATTGCTTCAACCTTTGCAGCCGCTCTTGAAATGGCGCGGGACGGTAAGTTAAAAATTCGACAAAGTGACACCTTTGGTCCGATCTATTTTCAAAGTTCTGATGAGGAACCACAATCATGAGTGCAGAGGAACAGTTCCAACAGCTTCGTTTGTTAGAAGCCGTCCTTTTCGCATCAAAGGAACCCTTGGGCGAAAAGAAACTTGCTAATTATTTTGATGAAGACGTCTCAATAAAAGAACTGTTGCGCACCCTTCAGTCAGAATATGAAATCCGTGGCGTCAACCTTGTCCATCGTGGCAATGCCTGGGCTTTTCGCACAGCCTCAGATATCGCAGAACAACTGAGTGAATATCGTGAAAATGTCAAAACCCTCTCACGTGCGGCCGTAGAAACCCTTGCGATTGTTGCGTATCACCAGCCTGTTACGCGGGCAGAAATTGAAGAGATCCGGGGGGTCTCTCTTTCCAAAGGGACGTTGGATGTTCTTTTTGAAGCCGGATGGATCAAACCACGTGGGCGACGGCGTACACCGGGGCGCCCCATGACATGGGGAACAACCGTCAATTTTCTGGATCAATTCGGCCTTGAAAAGATTGATGACCTGCCGGGGATTGAAGAGCTGAAATCAGCGGGGCTTCTGGATGCCCGCCCTGCAATCAACGCCTATACGGTACGTGGAGAAATGGAATTACCCCTTGATCACCCTGATCAAGAGCAAGACGGCATAGAAATGCCCGAACCGCTTGAAGACGATTAAAGAAAAAGCACCTTATCGGAATTAACTCTAATATATGTCGTAATTGGGCATTGCGGTGGAACAATCTTTCTGCTTATATGCTTAAAAGACATATAATTATTGTAACACGGAGAACCCTTCCCATGATGCCAAGTCTACCCCAGTTGCTTATTGTTCTGGCGATCGTTGTTGTTATTTTCGGCCTTGGTAAATTCCCGAAAATCGCAAGCGATTTGGCAAAAGGTATCAAAAGCTTCAAAAAAGGTATGAAGGACGACGAGCCTGAGGTTTCCACATCTTCAGAGCAACCTGCTTCCATTTCTAAAAGCGACGAAGCTGCAAGCACAAGCACGACAAATGCTTCTGAGAAAAAAGACGCCTGATAACATTCTACCTTTTGGACGACACAAACGATGCTTGATATCGGTTGGACCGAGATCGCCTCTATCGTCATTATTGCCATTCTTGTGATTGGCCCCAAAGACTTACCAAAAGCCATGCGTTCTGTTGCACGCATGATTGGCAAGGTCAAAGGCATGATCCGCGAATTTCAAAGCAATATTGATGATATGATCAAGGAAACAGAACTCGAAGAAGTTAAAAATCAGATTCAATCTGTACGGACAGCCGATATCAATCGCAAGATTGAAGAAACTGTTGATTCAAAGGGGGAAATCACCAAAGCGATGGACTTTTCCCAAGAGGCGGCAGACTTCAATAAATCCATGCAAGAATCATCTGATACAACGGCTAAACCCGCTGTAGAAGACAAATCAGACAAAACTGCGAAATCATAAGAGTGCCGCTGTGACCGACCCTCATTCCTCAGTAAACACAATGCCCATTATGGAGCATTTGATTGAACTGAAAAACAGGCTGACCGTTGCCATGGCTGCCCTGTTTATCGCATTTCTGGGCTGTTATTATTTTGCTGCCGATATCTATAATTTTTTGGTTGCCCCGCTTGCCCAGATTTTGACCGAGCTTGGCGGCAATCGCCGGATGATCTACACCGCGCTGCATGAAGCCTTTTTCACCCAGCTTAAAGTCTCTTTCTTTGCAGCCTTCTTGCTGGCCTTCCCGGTCATTGCCACACAATTCTGGCGCTTTTTGGCACCGGGGCTGTACAAGAATGAAAAAGCCGCCCTTGCACCTTATCTGGTCCTTTCTCCCATCCTGTTTATCATGGGCGGGGCATTGGTCTATTATTTCATTATGCCGATGGCCTGGAAGTTTTTCCTGAGCTTTGAAACCATGGGCGGTGGTGATGGAACGCTTCCCATTCAGCTTGAAGCCAAGGTCAATGAATATCTGTCACTGGTCATGAAGCTGATTTTTGCCTTTGGTATTAGCTTCCAGCTTCCACTGGTCTTGACACTTTTGGCCCGCATCGGTTTTGCAACATCACGTGGTTTAGCTGCCAAACGTAAATATGCGGTGGTTGTAACCTTTATTTTTGCCGCTTTTATGACCCCGCCGGATATTATTTCGCAAGTAGGTCTGGCAATTCCTATTCTTGTTCTGTATGAAATCTCCATCATTTCGGTTCGTGCTGTTGAGAAAAAACAAGACGACACCATTGATGAAGAAGATGAAGATGAATTTGAAGAAACCGACTTCAATATGACCTAAGGCGTACAGACCTATGTTTGATATTAAATGGATCCGTGAAAACCCTGCTGACTTTGATGCCGGAATGGCGCGCCGTGGCCTTGAGCCACAGGCTGAAAGTCTGATTGCTCTTGATAGTGAACGCCGCGACATTTTGTCTCGTTCACAAGAAGTGCAGGCAGAACGCAATAAACTGTCCAAAGAGATTGGCATTGCAAAACGCGAAGGCCGCGATGCCAGCGAGATTATGACGCAAGTTTCACAGTCCAAATCACAACAGGCTGAACTGGAAGAACAAGCAAAAGCCAAAGAAGCGGAACTGGAAAACGCTTTAATGTCTTTGCCTAATGTTCCGGCTTCTGATGTACCTGATGGTGATGATGAAGACGATAATGTGGAAATCCGCAAATGGGGCGATGTACCGTCTTTTGAGTTTGAAGCAAAAGAGCACTTCGATATTGGCGAACAACTTGGCCAAATGGATTTTGAAACAGCAGCCAAGATTTCGGGCTCGCGTTTTGTGATCTTAAGCGGGGCTTTGGCCCGTATGGAACGTGCCTTAGCCGCTTATATGCTTGATTTACACACAATGAAGCATGACTACACCGAAGTTAATCCCCCTGCCCTTGTCAAAGACAATGCCCTTTATGGTACAGGACAGTTGCCGAAATTCTCAGAAGACCTTTACCGTACAGAAGAAGGTTTTTGGATGATCCCGACAGCAGAAGTACCGCTGACAAATATGGTTGCCAACGATATTGCAGATGAATCATCCCTGCCTCGTCGTTATACGGCAATGACATGGTGCTTCCGTTCAGAAGCCGGTTCTGCGGGTAAAGACACACGCGGTATGATCCGCCAACACCAATTTTCAAAAGTGGAAATGGTGTCTGTCGTCAAACCTGATGAATCAGATGCTGAATTGGAACGCATGACAGGCTGTGCAGAAGCCGTTCTCCAAGGACTCAAGCTTCCTTATCGTGTGATTACGCTATGTACAGGTGATATGGGTTTCTCTGCACGTCGGACCTTTGATATTGAGGTTTGGCTACCTGGCCAGGACCGTTATCGTGAGATTTCATCTTGTTCCACAACAGGTGATTTTCAGGCACGTCGTATGAAAGCCCGTTTCCGTGCAGAAGGTGAGAAAAAGCCCCAGTTCGTTCATACACTGAATGGATCAGGTTTGGCTGTGGGCCGTTGCCTTGTTGCTGTATTGGAAAACTACCAACAGGCTGATGGTTCCGTCATTGTACCTGAAGTTCTTCGCCCGTATATGGGTGGGTTGGAAGTTATTACAGCAAACTAGGTTCCTGAGGCCCGTTATGATCAACCTGTCAGATGCAAGAATCCTGATCACCAACGATGATGGTATTCATGCACCGGGTTTGAAGGTACTGGAACATATTGCCAAGGCCGTTGCCAAAGAGGTTTGGGTCGTTGCCCCGGAAACGGAACAAAGTGCAACAGGCCATTCCCTTACCTTGCGACGGCCATTGCGCATTCATAAACATTCAGAATATCGCTACAGCGTCGATGGCACGCCTACCGATTGTGTCCTTCTCGCCTTAAATGAAGTCATGAAAGATAACAAGCCGGACCTTGTATTATCAGGTGTAAACCGCGGAGGGAATCTGGGAGAGGACATCACCTATTCCGGTACAGTCGCTGCGGCAATGGAAGCGACCTTACTTGGCGTACCCGCCATTGCTTTTTCCCAGTTCTTTAAAGATAAACACCCGCTGAAATGGGCAACTGCGGAAAAGCATGGCCCCGACGTCCTGCAACAACTGGTTCAAATGGGCTGGGCGGAAAATACATTGATGAATGTGAATTTCCCCGATGTGGTCAGCCAATCTGTCAAAGGTCTAAAAGCGACCAAACAGGGACGGCGAAAAATCGGTGATGATCTAGTTAAAGCCTATGACCCACGTGGTGAAGAATATTTCTGGGTTGGGGCTCTGCGTTCCGAAGATACATTCAACGAAGGCTCGGACCTTCATGCCGTAATGAATGGCTATATTTCAATTTCCCCCATTTCGTTAGATTTCACAGATTATGAGCGTCTGGAAAAAATGCAGGGGATCTTATCATGAGTATTCATGCGGAAAAAATTCGCCTTTTGATGGAACTGCGCCGCCAGGGAATTACAGACACAGCTGTGTTATCAGCCATTGAAACAATCCCGCGTGAAGCCTTTGTTTCTGAGAACTTTCATGATCAGGCGTATGATAATATTGCCCTGCCCATCGGCTATAGCCAAACCTTAAGCCAGCCTTATATCGTTGCTTTTATGAGCGAATCCCTGCAAGTGACAGATCGCCATAAGGTGCTGGAAGTGGGAACCGGATCAGGATATCAGGCTCTGGTTCTCGCCAAGCTTTGTCGCCGTCTTTACACCATTGAACGCTATAAGCCCCTGTTTGAACAGGCTGAGCAACGTTTTCACCACTTTAAACAAACCAATATTGTTGGCCGCTGTGGTGATGGCACATTGGGTTGGCCCCAACAGGCCCCGTTTGATCGTATTATGGTGACGGCTGCGGCGGCTGATGTCCCGCCAGAACTGGCCGACCAACTGGCAATTGGCGGCATTATGGTGGCCCCAATTGGCGAAGATACATCGGCACAATGGTTAATCCGCGTTACGCGAACAGAAGATGGTTTTCAAGTCGAAGAACTGGAAAAGGTCCGATTTGTGCCGCTTATCCCCGGCTTGCCAGAATAAAATTGAAACTCTTGATAGGCTTAGGCATAATCCGCCCATGAGTTCTCTCCCTAAATATATCATGACAGGCTGTTTGTTGTTGCTGGCGTCTTGTGGCGGTGTGGGTGTCCCTTATAAGGGGACGCAATCTCAAGGCGATCACAGTTCATCTCAGAACAGGAAAAGCTATGGATATGTCCCCAGTACTGTGGTCACGCAGAAAGGGGATACGGTTTGGGCAATTTCACGAAAATACGGTGTTACTGTTCGTGAGATCATTGACGAGAACAAACTCTTGCCGCCGTTTCATCTCAAAACAGGGCAGCGTATTAAATTACCACGCGGTAAAGAACATGTGGTTCAGTCCGGTGATACGCTTTATTCTGTCTCCCGCCTCTATCGCACGGATGTGTATACCCTTTCCAAAATTAACAGCCTCAAATCACCTTATGTCTTACATGTCGGTCAACGTCTAAAATTGCCGGGTGCGACAAAAACTGTTGTTGTTCAACACAGAACACCACCACAAAAACCTGTATCTCCACGCAAAAAGGCGTCGGTGACAACGACGGTGAAAAGCAGTGGACCTAAACCCCGCGTGAGCGCCGAACCAACCTACAAACCGACAAGAGTTGCAAAGGCCCAGCCACGCATCAGCCGTAAGTCTATCCCCAAACCGCCACCACGTTCAAGCAGTCGTTTTGCATGGCCTGTGGATGGACGGGTGATTTCACGCTTTGGCGCGAAACGAGATGGGCTGCGCAATGACGGGATTAATATTGCAGCCAAACGGGGAGCCCCCGTCAAAGCAGCTGAAAACGGTGTCGTTGCCTATAGTGGGAATGAATTGCGTGGTTTTGGCAATATGTTGCTAATTAAACATAGCGGCGGCTGGATTACAGCTTATGCCCATAATGAGAAACTATTGGTCAAACGCGGCCAAAAAGTGAAAAAAGGCCAAACGATTGCCAATGTGGGCAGCTCTGGCGGTGTGATCCGCCCTCAGCTTCATTTCGAGGTTCGTCGTGGTATGAACCCTGTAAACCCAAAGAAATTTCTGGGTAGTTAAAGCCCCTCATCTCCGATAATACTTTCGGAATATTCCTGCCTATGTATAATGGATATGTGCCATTTACTACATTTGGACGATTGCCAAATGGGGATACCAATTTACCCTAATAGTTGATAATCTTCTAATACGGGTGAAGGAAGAAAGGAACAGGTCATGAAAAAGATCATTTGGAATGACAAAACGTTCGATTTTGGCGACCGTATACTGAACCTACAAAACCAGCATGTGGCCGATTTGCTGAATATGATTCACCAGTCCCCTTCCCTGCTCTCTGATCGAGATTTTATTACCTCTGCATTGGAAGAACTCTTTGAATATTCGCAAGAATGTTTAGGCCATGAAGAAGATATACTGACAGAAATCAGCTGCCAATACACGCAAGAACATAAGCAGCGGAATTGGGAATTTCTGACAAACCTGTCAACCTTATCAGCAATGGCAGAAAACGGTAGCCTTGTTTTCCCAACAAAGTTTGAAGAGTTTGTTGAAGACTGGTGGGAAAATCACGTTATTCGTGAAGACCTAAAATGTCGCACCTGTATTTCAACAGGCAAACGGGGAAAATGTTCATTCCCTCAGAAAAATAATTAAGGAAGCCTCCTGTTTTTCGGAGACTTCCTTTTTCCTTACAGCCCTTCAAGCTTACTGACATCACGCACAGCACCTTTATCAGCACTTGTTGCCATTGCAGCATAGGCTTTCAACGCTGTACTGACATGACGCTCACGCGGTTTCACAGGTTTCCAGGCATCCTTGCCTTTGGCTTCCATGGCTTGGCGGCGTTTGGCAAGTTCCTCATCACTGACTTCCAGATTGATCGAACGATTCTGGATATCAATGATAACCGTATCACCTTCTTCGACAAGGCCGATGGCACCGCCATTTGCCGCTTCTGGTGAGGCATGACCGATCGACAACCCAGATGTCCCACCGGAGAAACGACCATCTGTCAGCAAGGCACATTCCTTGCCCAGCCCCATGGACTTAAGATAGCTTGTCGGATACAGCATTTCCTGCATACCCGGCCCACCTTTGGGGCCTTCGTAACGGATGATAACAATATCACCAGCCTCAATATCACCACCAAGGATACGGGAAATCCCTTCATCCTGACTTTCACAAATTTTGGCTTTGCCCGTAAATTTCCAGATGCTTTCATCCACACCCGCTGTTTTTACCACACAGCCATCTTCCGCAATATTCCCGTAAAGCACAGCCAAGCCACCATCTTTAGTGAAGGCATCTTCAACCGAACGAATAATACCGGACGAACGATCTGTACACAGTTCTTTATAACGTGCTGATTGGCTGAACGCTTCTTGTGTTGGGATACCGCCCGGTGCCGCCTTGTAAAATTCATGGGCGCTATCTGTACGGCTGACATCCCATTTATCAATGGCATCACCCAGTGTCTTTTCATGTACGGTTGAAACATCACGATGCAGCAAACCACCAGCATCGAGTTGACCCAAAATCCCGATAATACCACCAGCACGATGAACGTCTTCGATATGAACATCCGCGACATTTGGGGCCACTTTACACAGGCAAGGAACCTTGCGTGACAAACGGTCCATATCCTTCATGGTGAAATCAACACCAGCTTCCTGGGCAACAGCCAAGAGGTGAAGAACCGTATTGGTGGACCCGCCCATGGCAATATCCAGCGTCATGGCATTTTCAAAGGCTTCAAAAGTTGCAACGCCGCGTGGCAGAACACTTTCATCGCCTTCTTCATAATATTTCTTACACAGATCAACAGACAAGCGCCCGGCACGCAAGAATAATTCTTTACGATCTTCGTGTGTGGCAACGACCGTGCCATTGCCCGGTAAGGACAGACCAAGGGCTTCTGTCAGGCAGTTCATGGAGTTAGCAGTAAACATACCAGAACAGGACCCACAGGTCGGACAAGCTGAGCGTTCAATCGCATCGACTTCATCATCCGGTACATTCGGGTCAGCAGCCTTAACCATAGCATCAACCAGGTCCAGAGAATGTTCAACGTCATTGATGGTGACTTTACCCGCTTCCATCGGTCCGCCGGAAACAAAGACAGTCGGGATATTCAAACGCATAGAAGCCATGAGCATCCCCGGTGTGATCTTGTCACAGTTAGAGATACAAACCATCGCATCGGCACAGTGGGCATTGACCATATATTCAACACTATCGGCGATCAAATCACGCGACGGCAGGCTATAAAGCATCCCGTCATGGCCCATAGCAATGCCATCATCAACGGCGATGGTGTTAAACTCTTTGGCCACACCCCCAGCCTGTTCAATTTCACGTGCGACCATTTGACCCAAATCTTTAAGATGGACATGGCCCGGTACAAATTGGGTAAAAGAGTTCACAACAGCGATGATCGGTTTTTCAAAATCACCGTCTTTCATTCCAGTTGCGCGCCAAAGGCTACGCGCGCCAGCCATATTACGGCCAGCTGTTGTTGTACGCGAACGATACTCAGGCATGGTCAAATCCTTTTGGGTCTTTCAAAATAAAACGCCCCGCAATTCTATCCTGCGGGGCGACTACAATACCTATATGTCGGGCTTTTGAAAAGGTTTATACGCTAAAGGAGATAAAGTCCGGTTCAATCCCCAACGCTTGTGTTTTGTCCTGATGGTCAAACACCACAAGAAGTGTTGTTAATTGATGGGATTGTCCCAGCGTCACTTCACTGACAAGATCACTACAGACCATTAAAATTCGCCGGCGCGAGGCCAGTGGGAATTTTTCATCTAACTTTGCCAGATCACTTCGTTGCAGAATACGTTCAGGTGTAAAAGAGAGCCCATGATGGTTCATCTTTGCCGTTGTCTCTTCACGGCTACACCGTTCATCCACACTAAAAACGGCCAGCTTTTTACCCATTTGTCGAAGTTGTGGTACAACAACGGCCCCGGAAGGTAATGTAAAGCCATCTTTAATCAGAGTATTTTCAGCACTGAACAAGACCACATCAAATTTATCAGCAATATCCAGAATGCCATTTATTTTTTCGGTATCTGCCTGATACCCGTTAAAAAGCGAATTTGTCGGCCCAAAATCAATATTTCGGGGCCTAAACTCTACCCTAAACGCCATATAAGCCTCCATCCACTAAGCCGACCTCTTAAGTGGGGAGTCAAAATCAGATTTCAAATCTTTTTTTATTATTTTTTGGAAACAGCTTTTCCCACAGCACCAACGGCCTTTTCCAAATCTTTGGCTTTGTCCTTAAGCTCTTTTTCCATTTGCTTAATCTGGCGGTCCAAAGCCACGGCGTTGTTATACATGCGCTCACGTTTTTTCGCTTTTGCCTTTTTCCACATTTTACGGGTCATCCACTCCCCGGCATGGGCAAGAATCAAAATACCTGCGATCAAGCAGACCATTCCCGCCAGCATATAATCAATGCGCCCAAAAGCCGCAGCAACACCCCAAAAACCAATTGTGGCGAGGCTGGAGCCAAAAATAAACAGCATGCGTCGACTGACCTGATTATCATCATATTGAGTTTTTTGATAATCACGCATGGAATTGGCAATCTCACTGCGAGCAAGCTGCTGCCACTTGTTAAAATTCATTCCCTTAAAAGGTTGACGATTTTCCCGAATAAAAAGTTCAAGTCGCTTCACAATATATTCGGCGCGTTCTTCTGGTGTTGGTTCGTGCTTGCCCATTGTTCTTAGTCTTTAATAGCTGTAACGAAAAAAGCCTTACCAAAACAGGTAAGGCTTTCATCATATAAGTGAAATCACAAAGAATCTGTTAAAGCGCAGAAACGAGACGTTCCAAAGCGGCTTTAAACTTATCATTTTTCTCAGTCAGTTCCGTCACTTTCGTGCGCTCGGTTGCGACAACCTCAGCCGGTGCATTATTGACGAACTTCTCATTTGAAAGTTTCTTCTGCTTACCCATGATGATCTTATCAAGGTTGGCAATTTCTTTTTCCAAACGCGCTTTTTCCGCTTCGACATCCATGTGATCAACCACATTGATGAAGACTGTAGATTCAGCCACAACTTCCTGAACACAGCCCTGTGCCACAGCCTGTTCAACCAGATCAACCTTTTCAAGACGTGCCATGCGCAGGATCAAATCCATATTGCGCTCCAGGCGTTGCGCTGTTTTCTCACTCGCACCTTCAAGATACACATCCAGTTTCACACTGCCCGGTACATTCAGTTCTGAACGCGCCGTACGGATTGTAGAAATCAATTGAACCAGCCAATCCATTTCTTCGTTGGCATCCTGATCATCCAACAGCTTTTGGGGCCACGATGCGCTGATGAGCTGCATATCACGTTCATCAGCCATGGATTCCCACAGCTCTTCCGTAATGTAAGGCATAATCGGGTGAAGCACATGAAGGATTTGATCCAGAACCCAAGCCGTTGTCGCTTTGGTTTCTTCAATTGCCCCTTGATCTTCCCCATTCAAGATCGGCTTGGTGAATTCCAGATACCAGTCACAGAATGTCCCCCAGGCAAAGCCATAAATAGCATTTGCAGACTCGTTAAAACGATAATCATCAATATGGCGCCCCACTTCTGCGGCCACTTCACCGACTTTGCCGACAATCCAGCGGTTCACAGGATGTTTAACGGAAGCTGCATCAAAATCGGCAACAGGCTTACAGCCATTCATCTGGCAAAAACGTGCGGCATTCCATAGTTTCGTTGCAAAGTTACGATAGCCCTCAACCCGGCTTGTTGCCAGCTTGATATCGCGCCCCTGTGCAGCCATGGCTGTCAGGGTAAAGCGCATCGCATCTGCACCGTATTCATCAATCAAGTCCAGTGGATCAATCACATTGCCTTTGGACTTAGACATTTTAGCGCCATGCTCATCACGCACAAGGGCATGAATGTAGATATCTTTAAACGGCACCTCACCCATAAAGTGGATCCCCATCATCATCATGCGGGCAACCCAGAAGAAGATGATGTCAAACCCAGTCACCAACACATCTGTTGTATAATAATTTTCCAGCTCCGGCGTCTTTTCCGGCCAGCCTAGTGTTGAAAACGGCCATAATGCAGAAGAGAACCAGGTATCAAGCACGTCGGTTTCACGGGTCAGTTTCACCCCCTCACCTGCGGCAGCTTGTGCCTCTTCTTCGGTCATTTCCACATAAACATTGCCGTCTTCATCGAACCATGCCGGGATTTGATGGCCCCACCAGATTTGACGGGAAATACACCAGGGCTGGATATTGCGCATCCATTCATAATAAGTGTTTTCCCATTGCTTCGGGACAAAGCGTGTCTTACCTGTTTCAACAGCTTCCAGTGCTGGCTTTGCCAACACATCAGCCTTCACAAACCACTGGTCTGTCAGCCACGGTTCAATAACAACACCGGAGCGATCCCCATAAGGAACAGTCATCGGGTTATCTTCAATTTTGACAAGAAGACCGAGTTCTTCCATCTCAGCAACAATTTTGTCGCGGGCCTGAAAACGTTCCATGCCCTGATATTTTTCAGGCACATTTTCATTCAGGTCGGCATTGATATCAAGAACGTTGATAATTTCCAAATCACAACGCTTACCCACTTCATAGTCATTGAAGTCATGACCCGGTGTGATTTTCACCGCACCAGACCCTTTTTCAGGGTCCGCATATTCGTCAGCCACAATTGGAATCGGACGATTAACGATCGGCAGGATCACATTTTTACCAATAAGGTCCTTGTAGCGTTCGTCATCAGGATGGACCGCAACACCGGTATCACCCAGCATGGTTTCCGGGCGTGTGGTGCCCACCATGATGAACTTGCCCTCTTCGCCTTCAATCGGATAATTGAAGTACCACATCTTCCCGTTGGTTTCGCGCTGTTCAACTTCAAGGTCAGAAATCGCTGTATGCAGTTTCGGGTCCCAGTTCACCAGTTTTTTGTCACGATAGATCAGGTCTTCTTTATAAAGCTGAACGAAAACTTTGCGCACAGCTTCAGACAAACCTTCATCCATTGTGAAACGTTCTTTTGCCCAATCAGCCGACGCACCCAGACGGCGCAACTGATTGACAATCGTTCCACCGGATTCTTCTTTCCATTCCCAGATTTTATCGATGAATTTGTCACGGCCTAAATCATGACGGGTCACACCCTCACCTTCCAGGCGACGTTCAACAACCATCTGTGTTGCAATACCAGCGTGGTCAGTACCTGGTTGCCACAGAGAATCTTTCCCCTTCATTCGGTTATAACGAATAAGGATATCCTGCAAGGTAAACGTCAAAGCATGACCCATGTGAAGGCTGCCTGTCACATTTGGCGGTGGCATCATGATCGTGTAAGGGTCTTTGCCTGTTTCATGATTGGCTGCGAATGCGTTGTTATCTTCCCAAAGCTTATAGTGTTTCGCTTCGACTGCACCGGGGTTGAATGTCTTGTCCAGCATAGATGACGGCCTTCTTTAGGTAATGAATATCTAGGATCAGAACCTATTCACTTATTGGGTTTGGTTTGTAAAAATGCCGTAAGGTAAGGAAATGACTTGCAGGGAGAGTATTCTCTTTCAAGCGTCATTGACGTAGCCTTTGCGTTATTTTTAGCTCAGCCAAATTCATTAAATGAATAGATTCTGACCCTAGGCCATTTAATAAACGCCAAAACGCCCGAGGACAACCCCGGGCGTTTGGTTTTTAGCAATCAACGCGTTTTTTAGTCTTCCAGACGTTCTGCGCGGTTGATCATGATGTCGATTTCTTTCTTCACCAAGCGCTCAATCAGATATGGCAGGTTACGATCCAGCCATTCTTTCAAAAGCGGGCGCAGCATTTCACGTGTCAAACCTTCCAGCGTGATATCACGTGTCCCCACAGCAACGTCGCGCTGATCCAGAATGGCTTTTGCCAGTTCTGACAACACATCGGTTGATGCATCTGCGGTTGGAGGTGAGACGATTCGATCTGCAACAGCAGATGCTGTAACAGGTGTTGGTTCCGGCTCAAACACAGGTTCCGGTTCGTCAATCATCATATCCGATGTCAGATCAAGGATATCATCATCAATATCCAAATCTTCGACGATTGGCTCTGGTTCGGGTTCCGGCTCGGGCTCAAACACAGGTTCCGGTTCTGGCTCAGGCTCGGGTTCTTCTAACTCAATGACAGGCTCGGGCTCGGGCTCAGGCATTGGTTCCGGTTCGGGTTCCGGCTCAGGAATCGGTTCAGGTTCGGGCTCCGGCTCTGGTTCAGGTTCGGGCTCCGGCTCCGGCTCTGGTTCAGGCATTGGTTCAGGTTCGGGTTCCGGCTCAGGCTCGGGCATTGGTTCTGGTTCGGGCTCAGGAGCAGGTTCTGGAGCAGCAGCAGCTTCAGTTGCAGCACCCTCTTCTTCCTCATCTTCAGACAGAATGCGCCTGATAGAGGCAAGAATGTCCTCCATTGACGGTTCTGCGCCGTCTTCTGCTGCTTCTGTATTTTCTTCACTCATATCTACAACACCCGAATTAAAAGTGTAAAAATCAAAAATCTTACGATTTATAGACTATTTTACACGTCTTCACCTTAATTAATCGTTATCTACTTTTTCCATGTCGTCAATATCGCCGACGGAAGAAGTACCAATCCATGCATCACGAACTTCATCGTAATGAACTGTTGGATCATAAACCCCTGTATCCAAAGCAAGCTTCTCAGCAGTTAGATCGCCCAAAGCCTGCTTAAGTTCATACACAGCAACCAGCTCATCACGTTGCGCACGAACAAGGCTTACTTTTGCATCCAGCAATTCCTGTTCGGCATCAAGAACATCAAGAACGGTCCGTGAGCCAACAGAGGCTTCACGCTGCACACCATCCAAAGCAACTTCCGCTGCACGAATCTGCGCCAGGAAAGACTGGATACGCGCTCGCGCTGTTACAAGCCCTTCCCACCCCGTTTTGGCACTTTCAACCACATTACGGCGGGCTTGTTCCATATCCATACGTTTTTCAGCCGCAGTTTGCTTGGCTTCACGCACCTGTGAATACACACTGCCCTGTTGATAAAACGGTACAGAAAGAGTCAGGCCGATTCTAGCCGTATCAGAACGACTACCAATGCTTGATGACTCCAACGCCGTCTCATGGCTTGCAACCAGATTCAATTCAGGCAAAAGCTTACCTGCTGTTTCCTTAATATTTTCCATTGCCGCTTTTTCATCCTGAAGAGCCGCCAACAATGTGGGGTTATTTTTCAGGGCGCGATCAATGGCTTCTTCAATCGTATTTGGAATATCGCTTGGCAAAGGTGATGGAAGCGGCTTGGTTGCCACCTCACCAATCACATTTTCATAAACAGCACGTGCAGCTTCCAAATCCCCTTCGGACTGAATGCGATCAGCTGTTGATTTTGCAAAACGGGCTTTGGCCTGACTGACATCCGTACGGGTCAGTTCACCGACTTCAAAGCGGTCTGTTGTTGCTTCAAACTGGCGGCGCAAAACCTGTTCGTTGTTTTTATTCAATTCCAAAACAGCAATGTCGCGCACAATGTTGGAATAAGCTGTTACCGCATCAAACAGAACCGTTTGTTCCGTTTCCAGCAGGTTATAGCGCGCGGCCATTACGTTGGCTTCGGCCTCATCTGTCGCAGCGATTGTCTGAAAACCACGAAAAATTGGTTGTGTCACACTAAAGGTACTGGACAGCGGTGTGAGTGTTTGTTTGCGCTGATCACCAATTCTTGCGTTATTTTCATTTTGTGAACGATAAGCTGAACCCGACCAGGAAACATCCGGGCGCCAATTCGCCAAAGCTTGCGACACCCCCTCATCCGTTGCGCGCACACTTGCACGTTCTGAATTCAGAGACGGATTGTTGAGATAAGCTTTAACAAGCGCTTCTCGTAGGGTTTCTGCATTCGCTTGAGTACTGAGCGTCAATGCTCCAAGCGCAACGCCTACCAGAAAGTTTTTTCTCAAATTCATTAGATTTCTCATATCACTCACACAATTTTTGCACAGTCTAACCATCTGCTTTTCAAAACGCAAAGGATTCAGACACTTGTAACCAAATGTTTTTTAACAGAATTTTCTAAACTTTTTATTTACAGCTAAATTGAGGGGATAAAAGTGAAGTAATTCACGTTTATTTTTTTTAATCGGAAAACTGAAAACGCCTAGCACCTAAAAACACAGATGCAATCTTATTTAATATTTTCAAATACTTAAAAGGAGAATCCCTTTTCAACCTCAAAACCGGGCAGTCGAGCTACACCAGCTTCAAGAACATCACGTTTCGAAAAAAACTCATCACGTCTTGTATACACACTCACTGTAGACAAGATGGAATCACCTGCAACCATACAGATCAATCGACCACCATCAGCAAGCTGTTGTTTAATCGAATCTGGAATTTCAGAAACAGAACCATTAAAGAAAATGACATTATACGGGGCCTGCTTGGCGACACCATCAGACAAACGCCCCGTGACCACAACAGCATTGTCAATCCCAAGACTATTTAAGGTTTCCGTTGCCTGATGAGCGAGCTTTTCATCAGATTCCAAAGCCACAACCGTACTGACCACTTTTGCCAACACCGCCGTTGAATAGCCTGTATTGCAACCGATGTCTAAAACGATGTCATCGTTCTGAAGTTCCGCAACTTCCAACATTCGGGCCATAACCATCGGTTCCAATATGAATCGCCCTTTTGCCACTTCGATTGCATCATCAATATAGGCAACACCTTTTTTTGCATTGGGAACAAACGCTTCACGCGGCACTTCACCCATTGCCTCCAAAACATAAGGGTCTGTTACCCGGTTTGTCTTGATCTGCCCTTCAATCATATTAAATCGTGAAAGCGCGTAATCCATAATGTCCCTCCTGCAATCAAGGAACTAAAACCATAACATGCCATCCATCGGAAATGAAAACATATATATCATCTGTTCTTTTTCACCTTCCCTACCCTAAAAAGAGGGGAACTCTCTTTCCCATAAAAACCCAAGTTTTTGGCCCTAAACGCAAAAAATTCAAAAAAAAATAAAAAAACCCATTGACCCGAGAGTGCCATCCGACTAATTTCCGGTCCGCCGATGGTTACAGCCAACAGCTTCTAATGTGATTGGGCGCGGTGGTAGAGTGGTTATGCAGCGGATTGCAAATCCGTGAACAGCGGTTCGAATCCGCTCCGCGCCTCCACATTTTCGCTAATCCGCCTTAGTTCAGTTGGTAGAACGGTGGACTGTTAATCCATATGTCGCTGGTTCGAGCCCAGCAGGCGGAGCCAATAGAGTGTTGGTCTGTAATCATCGGTGATCAGTTTTTTCTGATCCGCCTTAGTTCAGTCGGTAGAACGGTGGACTGTTAATCCATATGTCGCTGGTTCGAGCCCAGCAGGCGGAGCCAATTTAAAACACCCTCATGTCCTAATGAGGGTGTTTTTTTGTTTTATGTTTTGTTGTTTTTCAATACCTTAAAATAGATATACGCAAAAAATTGCACATTCGACCACTTGTGATTGCGTTTTTATGAAGACAAGTGGATATAACCTCTATATAATACAACCGAGTTTGAAAACGGGGTCGTAAACAAAATAAACCTCGCACCTCTAAAACGACAAAACCGAGAACACAGGATTTTGACTAATGGCAAAAACTGCAACTAAAGAAGTACTTCCCGGCACGCGTGGAAGTGACACCCCTCACCCCGTTGATGTACATGTCGGCCAACGCGTTAAGCTGCGCCGCACGCTCATGGGTATGACACAGGGAAAGCTGGGGGAAAGCATTGGGCTGACTTTCCAGCAAATTCAAAAATACGAACGTGGCGCAAACCGCGTCAGCGCAAGCAAGCTATGGCAACTCAGCAACGTGCTGGATGTGCCGATTTCTTTCTTCTTTGAAGATATGCCCGAAAGCATTCGCGACTCCTTCCCTGGTTATCAGGGTGAAACAGCCGAAAGCGATATTCCAGAAGAGCACCTGACTTTGCACCGCCGCCAAACCTTGGAATTGGTGCGAACTTTCTCTCGCCTTCAAGACCCGGTTATTCGTAAACGTGTGATTGATGTTGTGCGTGCGATTGCAGAAAGTGAAACTGTAAACGGTTAATTTTATTTCCGTTTTTCAGATTTTTTAAAAAGAGCGACTGTCCTTTCAGTCGCTCTTTTTGTTTGTTGCTCCAGACCTTTTATATTTCACAATGAAAAAAACGGCATAAATATTACAGTCTTTTCACATTTTTTTATTCCATTTGATAAATTTGGATGTAAGATATCCCGAAGTCTTGAAAGAAGACCAATTATAATTTAGCTTCTAATTTATTGATTTTAATGATTTTGGAATAAGACTTGTTAGAGATGGGTGCAGAAGGAAAACCGATCGCTGTGAGAAAATGCGGAACATGTGGTGGCGGACGTGAAGATTCGTCGCTGTGCGGCCTTGCCCGTTCAGGTCTACAATCCGACAAGCTCAAACGTACCCATAAAGTGTATGAAGTCGGCCAGAATATCTACCTTGAAGGCGACAACAGCGATGGTGTCTATTGCCTGAAAGCAGGTCTGATTGCCATTCGTAAGACAGATGTTAATGGGAATTCTGCTGTTGTCCGCTTGGTCCAACCCGGCGAAGCTTTTGGGCATCGTTCCTTTCTTGCCAACGAAAAACATGCAGGTACAGCCGAAGTCCTGGTAAAAAGCAAACTTTGCTTTATCCCAAAGGCCAGTCTGGACAATCTTTTGGCAGAATCCCCGGATGTTGCCGTGCGCTTTACCCGCCGGGTCGCCAGAGATTTACGTGAAATTGAGGAACTATACCTTCTGACCACAACCCAGCCTGTGCGAAAGCGCTTGGCTCACCTGCTTCTTGGCCTGCGCACACGTTATGCCAATGAAGATGGCGAAACGGACGAAACAGTCCTTGAGCTTCCCCTCTCTCGTCAGGAACTGGCCGCTGCAATCGGAACACGCCCGGAAACCATTGCCCGTACAATCAAAAAACTGGAAGAAGATAAGCTGGCTTTCTTCAAAGGTCGTATTGTTACGATCCCAAGCACAGCGCTTCTTCAAGAAGATTTTGAAGCTGACTATTAAAACCTCTTTTCTTTCTTGCTTTTAGCATTTTTTCGAGTACCCTTCCGCGCAGATATGTGCAGCGCAGCATTACGGGGGATTTGTAATGGGTATTCGCAATTTACAAAAAATGTTTTCGCCAAGTTCGATCTGTGTCATCGGCGCCAGTAAGAATAAAAATGATGACGCCCATCTGGTCATTCAAAACCTGACCCAAGGCGGCTTTAACGGCCCCGTCATGCCGATTAGCACAGATCAAACTGCCATTGGCGGGATTTTGACATATAAAGATGTTGCCTCCCTGCCCCTGTTGCCAGATTTGGCAATCATCTGCTGTGAAGCCCGCTCCCCGAAAGAAGACCTTGAGAACTTGGCCCAAAATGGGGTGAAATCAGCAATTTTAATAGGAAAAGCTGAAACAGCTCTTGAAGCAGAATATACAAATGAGCTGACACGCACATACGGCATTCGCATTCTGGGACCTGACAGTATGGGGGCGATTATCCCCAGCAAAAACCTGAATGCCAGCACCCTTCACTTACCTGTTCAACCGGGTAAGATTGCCTTTGTGTCACAATCTGATTCGATGTCCAGCACCGTACTGGACTGGGCAAATGCCCACGGCGTCGGTTTTTCACACTTTATTTCACTGGGCAATAGTTCCGGGATTGATTACGGCGATATTATCGACTACCTCGGCAGTGACCCCTTTACCCGAGCAATTCTGCTTTATATGGAATCTATCCATGAACGCCGCAATTTCATGTCAGCGGCACGGGCAGCAGCACGCAACAAACCCATCTTGGTGATGAAAACAGGAAAGCACGAAGCCGTCTCCCTGATGACCCAATCTCATACCGGGGCAATGGCAGGCAGCGATCTGGTTTATGATGCGGCCTTCAAACGTGCTGGGATGCTGCGGGTGAATAGTATTGCAGAACTTTTTGCCGCTGCTGAAACCCTTTCTGTGACCAAACCTTTTAAAGGCAAAAGGCTGGCTGTGATCTCCAATGGTGGGGGCTTGAACATTATCTCCAGTGATCACCTGCTAGATAATGGTGGGGAACTGGCTGAATTTTCAGACGAAACCAAAGAGAAAATTCAAAACCTTCTCAAAAAGTCCCCATCA